>JANMGR010000049.1:0-20269 GCA_031374785.1 Sphingomonadales bacterium
TATTATCATGGCATGGGCGTGTTGCTGACCGAGCAGGACTTTTTCGACCTGACGTTTGCCTATTTGCAGCGAGCCTATGCTGACACTGTGCGCCACGTCGAAATCTTCTTTGACCCGCAGGGCCATACCGAACGCGGCGTATCGTTTGACACCGCTATTGGCGGCGTATTGCGCGCGCTGGATGTGGGGCAGGAGCAGTTCGGGATTAGCTATCGCCTCATCATGTGCTTCTTGCGCCATCTGGACGAAGACGCCGCATTTGCAACTTTGCGCGAGGCAGAGCCTTGGTTAGGTCGCATTACCGGCGTTGGTTTGGACTCATCTGAAGTCGGCCATCCACCATCGAAATTTGCGCGCGTCTTTGCCGAGGCGAGAGCAAAAGGACTGAAGCTCGTTGCCCATGCAGGCGAAGAAGGGCCGCCGGAGTATGTCTGGGAAGCGCTCGATGTTCTGAAAGTGGACCGCCTCGATCATGGCAATCGCGCGCTTGAGGATGCTGCGCTGGTTGAGCGGATTGTTGCTGACGGACAGACGCTGACGGTCTGTCCGCTGTCGAACCTAAAGCTGTGCGTCATTCACGACATCGCCGATAGTCCGGTTAAACGGATGCTCGATATGGGTATCCGCGCAACGGTGAATTCCGACGACCCGGCCTATTTCGGCGGCTATGTGAATGCGAACTTTAAGGCGATTGCCGAGGCGTTGGATCTTAGCCTGGAGCAGTTGGTGCAGCTGGCAGAGAATAGCTTTATCGGGTCGTTTTTGTCGGAGGATGAGAAGGCGGAGCATCTACGCGCGTTATCCGATTATCGGATCACTCATACCGTTAGTGCTGAGCCTGTCGAAGCACGGCCACAGGCTTAGCGCTACCGTCGATAACTGCACTTCGACAGGCTCAGTGCAAACGGTTTTGGCGGTGGCGATATAGCACTACTCATTAAGGTTCGGAAATATTGAAGGCTGCGGGAACAGGATCAAGCGAAGCCTGCAAACTCTCCACCGCATTCCGGTCACCCTCAATCTTCAAACCCGCAGCCTCCAATTGCGCCAAAGGCATTTTCAGGAACAGCATGGCCAGAAAAAGCTGACGTGGAGCAGTGACTGTGGCGTCGGGGGCATCATGGACGCTGCCCATCTCGCTGATCAGCACACCGTTGCGCACGCTGATTTTTGCAGTTTCCATGCGGTCGGCAATCACAAAGTTAAGTGCCAAAGCTTTGCCTGAAACCTTTGCCGGATCAAGCCGTGTGGCGACCGATTCCAGCAGCAGTCCTGTCGGTATTGCGCCGATCATATCCGGGCTTTGTATCGTCGCACTGGTCTTCATCCCGTGCCTCAGGTCGTTGGCAGCAGATAAAAACTGGTTGCGCCAAATCGCTGATTCGGCCTGATAGCCTTGCTGTTCATAGCTGTCGGCAAGTAAAGTGCGGCCATCGGCATTTTTGGGGTCGGCAAAAACCAATTGGTTCAGCAAATCCGACGACCAGCGGTAATCGCCAGCGGCTATCGCTCTTTTCGCCGCCGCCAGCACTTTCGCCGTGCCGCCCATATCGGCCACAAACCGCTTTGCGCGTTCTGTCGGTGGATGCGGGTTCAGATTGGCAGGGACTGCATCATACCAGCCCAGATAACGTTGATACACCGCTTTGGAGTTGTGGCTGTAGGTTCCGTAGTATCCCTTGTTATACCATTCATCGGAAATCGCAGCAGGCGGTTTAATGGCTTCAGCAATTTCGGCCTGCGTCATGCCTTGGTTCATCATCCGCACGGTTTGATCGTGGAGATAACGATAATTGTCGCGCTGCCCCGACAGCCAGCTTTTAACCTCGCTTTGTCCAAAACGCGGCCAGCAGTGGCTGGAGATCGCAGAGTCGGATCGACCCGCATAGAGATTGACCGCCTGATTCAGATAGTTCGACCACGCCAAAGCATCACGCACCTTGGCACCGCGTGGGGTCAATATATTGTGCAACGAACATGTGGCAATCTCCGCCGCAAGGAACGTCTTAGCCGACGGGATATAGACGTTCATTTCCGCCGGAGCTTCGGTTTCGGGAACCATCTGGAATTCCAGCAAGACGCCATCGATCATGCGGGTATCGCCGGTTTTCTTAATCAGGTCGTTTGGTGTGACCAGCGTTATCGCTCCGCCCGAAATCCCCTTACCAATGCCGCTGCCCATTTGCCCTTGTGGCCCCGGTTTTAGGGAAGATCCAAACTGATAGTTGGCGCGTCGTCCCATAGCCGGGCCAGCCAGCACATTCTCGGACGCGGCTTCTTCGACAAAATGGTCAGGCGCAATGATCGCGACTTTGCCGGACTTGGCTTCGGTATCGCTTAACACTCCGCGAACGCCGCCATAATGATCGCCGTGGCTGTGGCTATAGATAACAGCTGTTACAGGGCGCATACCAAGCTGCTGGTTCACCAATTCCAAGGCCGACGCAGCGGCCTCTGCTGTGGTCAACGGGTCGATCAATATCCAGCCTGTCGCTCCCTTAATGACGGTCATGTTCGACACGTCAAAGCCGCGCACCTGCCAGGCGCCGTCGGACACTTTGTAAAGGCCATGCTTGCGCAACAGCTTCATATGCCGCCACAGGCTGGGGTTGACCGTTGCTGGCGCGTCCCCTTCGACCCAGTCATAAGCGCCTAGGTTCCACACTGGTCTGCCGTCTTTGGTCAGGATGATCGGGTCGGCGCGGGTAGCGATAAAGCCTTGGTCGGCAAAGGCAGCGTCGCGGCCATCCTCGGCGGGGAGCGATGCGGCGCTGGATTTCTGTGCCTCAATCGTGGCCGCACTCGCAGGTTTGGCGTCCGAGTTCGTAGGCGTATTGGCAAATGCCGGACTGGTAGTTGCAAGCAACACAGGCAACAGATAGCGCATCATTCTCTCCCTCTTTTTCGCGATGCTATCAGGCGGAACGGGACTGGCAAGGGGCTTTGTCTGGGTTGAGGCGATGTTACTCCTCGGCTAGACCAACGCGATGAGCGACAACGCGCCGATCATCATCACTGCTACGATGGGGAAGTCCGAACAGCTTTGGGCGGACAGTTTGCGCGCTGCGCACTATCCGCCGGAGCGGAATGTTGTGAAAGCGCATATCACGTTATTCCACCATCTGCCGCCGCTGCATTGGCCAGAGATCAAGGCTAGGCTGGCGTCGATTGCGCGGGAATGTGCGCCACCGCCGACAATGCTTAGCGATGTGATGCTGCTGGGTCGCGGCGTCGCTTACCGCGTGGAGTGTCCCGATTTGCTGGCGATGCGCGATGAACTTGCCGAGGGACTGACCGGACTCCTGACCCCGCAAGATCAGGCGCGGCCCCGGCTGCACATTACGATTCAGAACAAAGTCGAACCAGCGGTGGCGAAGGCTTTGCACAGAGAACTATCAGCTGATTTCCGCCCAAGACCATTTACGATCACTGGCCTGTCCGCGCATTACTATCGCGGCGGACCGTGGGAGGCGATCCAGAACTGGTCGTTTTCAGGCCGCTGCGGGTAGCGCAGGCTGACCGGTGAAGCGGGTCAAAGCAAAGCGCAGTGCCATCAATCCGGCAAACCACAGCGTGTCGTTAATCGCAACATCACGGATTATTTCAAAAGAGAAATTCTCCGCTCCGCCGCCAAATTGCGCATAGGCGCGGAGCAACACTTGGAACACGATGAACGCCGAGACCAAAGCAACGCCGCCACGCAGCAACGCGTTACCAACGATTTTCGCACCGGTCAGGCGGGCCACAGCAAAGGCCGCGAGCGTAGCGGCCAAAATAGCGATGCCGTGACCGACGGCTTGCGCATCCCAAGGGAACGACATGATGAAGAACCCGACAAACTGGTTCGCCGCCCAAACGCTGGCGACCAAAGCGAGGCCGGTGCGTGGCTTCATGGTCAACGCTGCCAATGTCGCGAAAGCCGCGAAGGGAAACACGCAGGCAAGCGCAAAGCTGCCCAATACCGTTGCCGCTGCAAGGCTTGCAGGCCATGCCGCCGTTTTGGGGTTCAGGTTCTCACTTGCCATGTCGTATTTCCCTTTATGTTGTAGCTTTCCTAGCGGGCTTTGCGCTCCGCCTCAATCACCTTAAAAACGGGTGCGCACACCGACAGAAGCGTTGCGGCCAGCGGTTTTGTAGAACGATACCGTTTGATAACGCTTGTCCAATACGTTTTCGACGCGGCCATAGATTTCGATCCGCTCAGTAATCGGATATGTCGCCCGCGCCGTCACCAGCACATAGCCGTCCAATCGCCGGGTGTTCGCAGCATTGTCAAAACTATCGCCAACCAGCCGGACATCGGCGCCGAGGTTCAGTCCCTTTGCAAAGCCGATAATGCCATTATCCTGACCTTTGCTGAACCAATCTACCGACCATGTCAGCGCATGTTTGGGCCGTCGTGCAAGGGCGTTGCCGAAATTGGCCGAACCTGCACTGCGGTTTTCATTGTCGATATAGCTATAGGCGGCGTTCAGGCTGAGGTTGTCGATATTGGCACTGGCCTCTAACTCGATACCTTGCGCCTTTGTCCGCCCGACATTGTCATAGGTGCCAAACGGCCGATTGGTGCAGATCGCGGCGGTCGAACCAAAGCAGCCGATAAAGTCGATCAGGTTGCGGCTATCGCGGCGGAACAGCGTTATGGCTGCCCGGATATCGCCTTTGCCAAGATAACCATCATAGACCAGACCAACATCATAGCTGCGGCTGCTTTCGGGCTGCAATGTCGTGTTGCCAAAATCCGAAAGCAACTGAAATAGCGACGGTGCTTTGAAACCTTCACCGAAACTGGCGCGCAACAACACATCGTTAAACTGATACGATGCGTTCGCACCTAACGTCCAATTTGTTCCGAACTGTTGATGATGGTCAACGCGCGCGCCGCCCGAAAGCAAGAGCCGGTCTTCGCTGTAAGTTAGCAACGCGTGGGCGCTATCCAGACCGGTTTTTCCGCTGCTGCCAAAAGGCGCGGTGATGTAACGGCTGTCTTCGCTATCCAGCCCGGCATTGAGTTTCAACTCGTCGGAAATGTCAAATTCGCCTTTCAGCGTCAGACGTTCCAACCGCCCATCGGCGCTAAAGCTAGGTGCGCTGCCGAATGCGGGGTCATAGCTGTCCCGCTCGGTATTGCTGATCGCATAGCCGCCCTGCAACCGTGCGCCGCCCGCATCATATTCAGCACCAGCATAGCCCGAATATTGAACGGTATCCTGATATTCCAGCGTATCGGCAAAGGCATAAAGCGGGAAGGGGAAGCCGTCCTGTTCGGCGCGACTATCGGCATAGCGGCCGGATACAATAAGCTTTAGCTCGTTGCTGGCGCTGATAACAGCGCGCCCTTGCGCAAAGGTTTGTTCATAGCCATCAGCCTCGGTGCCGCCGTCAAAGGCCGAAAAGCCGTCGCTTTTATTCCAGCCGCCGCTGAGTGTCACGCGCGCCGGACCGATGTCGTCGAGATAGGCTGCGTTGACGGACCGACTGTCAAAACTGCCATATTCGGCGTTGAGCCACAGTCCGTAATTGCCTTTGCGCGTTTCGACCGACAACACGCCGCCAATGGCGTCCGAACCCCAGATCAAGCTGTTTGCGCCGCGCAGCAATTCGACCTTGCCGATACCGCCAAGGCCTAGGTTGGAAAAGTCATAGCCACCAGCCGGGGCGGCTGGGTCGGATACGCGGACGCCGTCGTGCAGCACAACGAGCTGCTCTGCCTCTGCGCCGCGAACCCGCACAGTGGCGAAACCGCCGCGCGGGCCGTTGCGGGCTATGGTAACGCCAGCGGAACGTTCAAGAAGACTGATAACGTCGGTGGCTTGCGAGCGTTCAATCGCGCCGAGATCGAAAATGGTGATGGCTTGCGGCGCATTGGCGACAGCTTTGCGGATGCCTGTTGCAGTGACGGTAATTTCATCTTCGCTTGGTTGTCGGCTTTGGATTGGCTCGCTCTCATAGGGCTCACCCTCAGCAGCTTGGTCTTGCGCAGCAACCGGAGTGACGAAAAAAGCCAGCGGCAGAAGTGCCGCATAAGGGTAAAATTTCATTATTCTGTCCTTCATATGACGTTGCATTCAAATGCCGTCACGCGAAGGAAGGCCCCGCAAAGGGCCTCTTTCGTTCGCCCGTGTCTTCCCGCACGCGCAAAGGATCAGCGGTAACAGGCAGGTCTCCTGGCTCCCGGGTCAATGCTTGGCTCGACCTTCCCGTTTGCACAGTGGTCATCTAGAGCTTTGCTCGCCGGTCACAGTTGCGGGTACAGCGCCAGATTTAAACTGGCTTCCCTTTTCACCCTGCTTTCACAAGGCACCTGTTACAATTGCGGCGGTTAGGGGGAGTGCAAGTGTTGGTCAAGCCATTCCCTTCATCCCCGCGAAGGCGGGGATCGCAGTTGGGATTTTTTGGAGCTCGCACGAAGACACGAAGGCACGAAGTATAATTTTAATTTCGAGCGTGAGTATAAAACCGTTAGCACTGAGCCTGTCGAAGCGCGTCCATCACATGTGGTGCTAGGCTGTGGGCGTGCTTCGACAGGCTCAGCACTAACGGTGTAAATATAGTCTCTTCTTCATGCCTTCGTGCCTTCGTGCGAGCTAATCTTCCTACCGCTCCACACCCTTAACCTTCCCCCATTGCCGCGCCGCCGTGTACCCAAGGTAACCAGTGCCAAACAGCGCATATAAAGGTTCAGGAAGCCCGGCCAGATACGCATTCATCCCCGCCGCGATGTCTGCGGCGGCTTGCGGGCGGAAGGCGGCAATCAGGCCCATCGGCAGCGACCACAGGATGATGACATACATCACATAGAGGAACGAGGGCCGTGCGCGGCTGGTCCACGGGTCGGGGGCTTGTGCCTCAGCAAGGATCGCTGACAATTGCGTGCGGAGTGTGTCAAGGTCTTGCGATCCTTGCAGCTTGATAAGCTCCAGCTTGGCCGCATCGCGGGCTTTGGGGTCGGGGATCAGCTTGTCGATCAGCGCGGCAAGCGGGCCGATCAGGGCTTCAATTAAGGGCATGTTTTGTCTCCATAATTTTTGAAAAGTCACACTAAGGTCTCACCTTAAACGGTGCTGAAATTAACCAATTCGGTTGGCAAGCCAGCCATAAACAAAGGCTTCTTGGCTCGGTCGCGCTTCGGCGATTTTCAGGTAATACGCGCCTTGCAACGCCTCGACGGCTTTCAGCAGCACTGACTCTGCGCCCGAGTCACGCTTTTTCAGGAAGGCGTCGAGCGCGCTAAGGGTGGCTGAGCCGATGGCACGATCTACCGATATATCGGCATAATCAGAACCATTACGGTTCAACGCATTCAGCGCGCGTTGTAGAAAGCCAACCGCAGTGCCTGTCCCCATATTGACGCCGGTATCAAACATCTCCGCCGCCAATTTCGGCGCGCGCTCGGCGATTGCGTCAAAGCGCGGGGAGAGCCAATATAGCCGTTTGTAAATCGCCGCAGCATCGCTTTGCGGCATCGCCCGCATATCGCCGACATAGCCTTGCCGCCGCGCAACCGCCTCGGTAATGCCCCAATTGGTCGGGCCGCCGCGATCCGCAGGGTGGTTCACATAGCCGCCTTCGCGTTCGATCAATTCTTCGATCAAACGGTCGATATTTGCATTGTTCATGATTCCTCCTTTCAGGCCAATTGCCTGTAGTGGGAATCATGATAACCAATATGGTTATTTGTAGGACAGTGAAAAATCCAAATTACTTTGCGGCTTAAAGAGGGCGCTAACAAGGACTGTCCCATTAGGGACTGTCCCTGATGGGACAGTCCTTGCTTAAATTAGTTTAATCGCATGATTAAATTTGCGTTGCCCGCGTTCTCGAATAAAGTATGAAGGGTCATAAGCTGCACGTAGCGACTGAGGAGAATGCTCTCGTGAATTTCGATTTTTCCGACGAACAATTGGCGCTGAAAGAAGAAGCGCGGAAGTTCCTTGCCGCCAAATGCTTGCCCGACACTGTGCGAAAGCTGATGGAGGACGACAGCCCCGGAATCGACCGGGCGCTGTGGTCGCAGGTCGCCGAACAGGGTTGGCTGGGTGCGGCAATTCCAGAGGAATACGGCGGTCTTGGTCTCGGCTATCTGGAGCTGTGCTGCATCGCCGAGGAACTGGGCCGCGCTGTCGCACCTATCCCCTTTGCATCGACAGTTTATTTCTTTGCAGAGGCGTTGTTGCGGGCAGGGGATGCGGCGCAAAAGGCCGCGTATCTGTCCAAAATCGTTTCAGGCGAATTGATCGGAACTATTGCCAGTTCGGAAAGCACAGGCCCTGTTTCGGCAGCAAAAATTTCGGCCGAACTATCTGGCGGGAAACTAACGGGCGTGAAAATTCCTGTCACCGATGGCAGCGTGGCTGACCACGCAATTGTGCTGGCGAACGAAGGCGGAAAACCAACCTTGTTCATCGTCGACCTAAACGGCGAGGGCGTAACCCGCGAGACAGTGGAGACACTCGACCGCTCGCGCGATGCAGCACGTATTGAGTTTAAGGATGCCCCCGCCACACGCCTCGGCGCAATCGGTGATGGTTTGGCGCTTTATGAAGCGATTAACGACCGAGCCGCTGTCCTCATCGCGTTTGAACAGGTTGGCGGTTCGGACATGTGCCTTGAAATGGCGCGGGCCTATGCGCTCGAACGTTTTGCCTTTGGCCGACAAATCGGTGGGTATCAGGCGGTGAAGCACCGGTTGGCGGACATGTATGCCAAAAATGTGTTGGCGCGCGGCAATGCGTATTATGGTGCATGGGCGCTGAACAGCGATGCGCCTGAACTGCCGATTGCGGCGGCGGGTGCGCGGATTTCGGCATCGGATGCCTATTGGTTTGGATCAAAAGAAAACGTCCAGCTGCATGGTGGCATGGGTTACACATGGGAGGTCGATTGCCACCTGCATTACCGCCGCAGTCGCCAGCTTTCCGTCGTCGCCGGCAGCCCGCGCAGCTGGAAACACCGTCTCGTCACAATGCTGGAACGCAGCAACGCTGCCTAAGGAGAAATTTCTATGGATTTCAACGACACCCCCCAAGAAGCCGAATACCGCGCCCGAGTGCGCGCATGGCTTGAGGAAAACGCACCGCGCGGCATCAAAGGCGTTTCGCTGGGCGATGAGGACCCCGAGTTGCTGAAGGCGTGCAAAGCGTGGCAGGCAAAGAAAGCCGCCGCTGGTTATGCGCAGATTCGCTGGCCCAAAGAATGGGGCGGCGGTGGCGGCTCTACGATTGAAAGCGTGATTTTCGGGCAAGAAGAATCGCGGCTGGGCGTTAATCTGGGAGGACCGTTCGCCATTGGCCTTGGCATGTGCTTGCCGACCGTGATGGCGACGGCAGACGAAGAAACCAAGGCGCGCTTCGTTGGCCCGGCAGTGCGCGGTGAGGACCTGTGGTGTCAGCTGTTCTCCGAACCCGCTGGCGGCTCCGACGTCGCTGCGATCCGCACAAAAGCTGTCAAAGATGGCGACGAATGGGTCATAAACGGCCAGAAAATCTGGACCAGCGGCGCGCATTATTCCGATTACGGCATCTTGCTGGTCCGCACCGATCCTGATGCTGTGAAGCACAAAGGGCTGACGATGTTCTGGATCGACATGAAGTCGGCGGGCATCCAGTGCAAATCGATCCACCAAATGTCGGGCGCGCGCGGATTTAACGAGGTGTTCTTCACCGATGTCCGCGTGAAGGACAGCCAGCGTTTGGGCGCATTGAACGATGGCTGGAAAGTCTCCATCGTCACGTTGATGAACGAGCGGGCATCGGTTGGCGGGGGGCGCGGTGCTCCCGGTGGTGGGGCGCTCAGCGCGTTGAAACTGGCGCAGAAAATGACTGATGAGGACGGCGCACCTTTGTCGACCGATCGCGCATTCCGTGAAAAGCTGGCGGATTGGTATGTGCGCGGTGAGGGGCTACGTTTTACCGGCTTGCGTTCGTTGACGGCACTGTCACGCGGCCAGACGCCCGGGCCAGAGGCATCGGTTTCCAAGCTAATCCAAGCAGCTAGCGCACAGGATATGGCAAACGAGATGTTGGAGTTGCAAGACCAGTTCGGCATCATCACCGATCCCAAATATGCAGCGGCGAATGGTTCTTTTCAGGACATGGTCATGGGCGCGCCGGGGATGCGTATCGCGGGCGGCACGGACGAAATCTTACGCAATATCATCGCCGAGAGGGTGTTGGGCATGCCCGGCGATATCCGCGTGGACAAGGATTTGCCGTTCAAGGATTTGCCAACGGGAAGATAGAATTACCGTTAGCCCTGAGCCTGTCGAAGGGCGTCTCAAGGCTCTGCACAACAGTTGATAACCACCCTTCGACAGGCTCAGGGCTACGGTAAATAAACAAGGGGTAAGTTATGTTCAAAACCGCGATCACAGAACAATTCGGCATCGAAACGCCGATCCTGATGGGCGGCATGACCGGCGTTGGCTATGGCGAGTTGGTCGCGGCGGTCGCCAATGCAGGGGCGCTGGGGTTCATCACCGCGCATATGTACGATAGCGGGCAGGCGTTGTTTGACGAGATTGAAAAGACTCGCGGTCTTACCGACAAACCATTTGGCGTGAACTTGACGCTGCTGCCCTCGATCAATCCGATCCCCTATGATGATTACCGCGAAGCCATAATCGCTTCGGGTATCAAGATCGTCGAAACCGCTGGCCGCGCCCCGACCGATCATTTGCCACGTTTCAAGGATAATGGCGTCACCGTCATCCACAAATGCACCAGTGTGCGCCATTCGGTGTCTGCGGTGAAAAAGGGCGTTGATATTATCAGCATCGATGGCTTTGAATGTGCGGGGCATCCCGGCGAGGACGATGTCGGATTGATTGTCTTGTTGCCCGCCACCGTTGATGCGCTTCCCGGCGTTCCGATCATCGCCAGCGGCGGTATGGCCGATGGGCGCAGCCTTGTCGCGGCGCTCGCACTGGGCGCTTCCGGGGTCAACATGGGGACGCGGTTTTGCGCCACAGTTGAGGCCAAAATCCACCAGAATGTGAAGCAGAAAATTGTCGATAGTGACGAGCTGGATACCGTTTTGGTGGGGCGCAGCCTGCGCAACACCGCCCGCGTCGCGCGCAACGCTGTTTCCGAAGAAGTGGCCGCGATTCAACGCGATCCGACGAAAACGTTCGAAGAAGTGCGCGAATTGATGGCGGGCAAGCGCGGCCGTGAAAACGTTTTGCGCGATGGCGACACCGATGGCGGTATCTGGACCAGCGGGCAGAGCCAAGCCTTGATTCACGACATCCCGACCTGTGCGGAATTGGTGCGCAAGATCATGGCGCAAGCAGAGGCGGTGCGGGCTAGGATTGCGGGTTAAAGGTCAACTTTTTGTTTAACCATTAGTCCTGAGCCTGTCGAAGGGCGTCCATCAGGGTGGTGCTGTGCCTTTGGACGTGGTTCACTTTCGGCGGCCTTCGGCTCGACAAGCTCAGCACTAACGGTATATTCGACAGCGAATTACCGTCTTTAAATCACTCGCTGCGTAGTGCCTCAATCGGCGATAACCGCGATGCTCTGATTGCCGGATAACCCCCGAACACCAAACCAATCACGGCGGAAAACGCGATGGACATCAACGCTGTATCCCAGCCAATGGGTGCAGGGAAATTGGCGGCGCGTTCGACGGCGAAGGCCGCCAGCAAAGCCAACGTCAGCCCCATGGCTCCACCGATGACGCACAACACCGCGGCCTCGACCAGAAACTGGTTGCGAATATCGCGGCGCTTTGCCCCCAATGCCATACGCAGCCCGATTTCGCGTGTCCGCTCGGTCACGCTGACCAGCATAATGTTCATAATGCCGATGCCGCCGACCAACAGCGATATTGAGGCGATAGCGACCAGCAGACCCTGAAAAATCTGTGTCACTGTGCCCGTCGCCTCGGCAATTTCGGTAGTAGTCCTGACGGTAAACGGATTCACGCTGCCTTTGGCCACACGGTACCGCGCACGGAGCAGATTTTTGATTTCTTTCTGCCCAACAAGCAAAGCCTCTTCATCGTCAAAGCCAACAAATATCAGCTGAACATCATCCGGCCCTTGCGCGGGGGTGGTCAAAAGTCTTTGCCGCAATGTCGAGATCGGGACGATGACCTGATCGTCATTGTCATTGCCCAAATTGCTGCCTTTGGCCTCCAATATGCCGACAACCGAAAACGGCACACGGTTGATCCGAATGGTCTGACCGACAGCGCCGCCATCCTGAAAAATTCTGTTCGCAACGGTCTCACCAATCACCGCGACACGGGCCGCAGAGCCAACATCTGTATCAGACAAAAAACGGCCTTCGGATGCTGTAACGTTGGAGACAATTCCATAAGCCGGAGTTGCACCGACCGCCAATGTTGTGACGCTGCGCCCTGCCGTTGACACTTGCACGCTGTTGCGGATTTGCGGCGCGACCGCGTTAATGCCGGGCACTTGGCGTTCAATCGCTTTGGCATCGCGTTCAGTTAAGCGGCCACGTTCACGCGGGCGGGGAGGGCCGTTCTCGTTATCTGGTTCAGGAACCACGATTGCCATGTTCGAACCAAGCGTCGCTATTTGCTGCGTTACCGAAACTTTGGCACCATTGCCGACCGCGACCGCTAAGATCACAGAAAACACCCCGATCATCACGCCGAGCGTTGTCAAAATCGAGCGCATCAAATTGGTGCGCAGCGCGGTCATCGCGATCGATACGTTCACGCCCCAATCGGCGACTGAGTTCAAAAGCTGGCTCATTGCGCAACGGCCCGGCGACGGGATTTGACCGCTTCGTCCTCGATTACTTTTCCGTCGCGGAATATAATACGGCGCGCCGCATATTCGGCGATATCAGGTTCATGGGTGACGACAACCATTGTGATTCCGTCATCGTTCAGCCCCTGAAAAATGCTCATGATGTCGAGCGAGGTTTGCGTATCAAGCGCGCCTGTCGGCTCGTCCGCCAGTAGCATCAACGGATCCGTCACCAGCGCGCGCGCAATGGCAACGCGTTGCTGTTGTCCGCCCGAAAGCTTGGCAGGGCTGTTTTCTAATCGCTCGCCAAGGCCCAGCGCCTCCAACTTTGCCTTCGCCTTTGCACGACGTTCGGCATGGCCCATCCCCGCATAAATTAACGGCACAGCCACATTATCCAGCGCACTTGTCCGCGCCAAGAGATTGAATTGCTGAAACACAAATCCGATTTTGCGGTTGCGGATTTCGGCGAGTTCATCGCTGCTCAACAATTTCGTATCGATGCCGTCGAGCAATAACGTACCCGATGTCGGCACATCCAGACAGCCGATCATATTCATGAATGTCGATTTGCCCGAACCGCTGGCCCCCATGATCGCAACGAATTCGCCGCGCGCAATCGACAGCGAAACGTTATTCACGGCGTGGACTGTCTCGCCGCCGATCACATAGTCTTTGACAAGCTCGCTGGTGCTAAGAAGCGGCGGCGTCATCTTCGTCCGCATCGGCATCGGGCGTCAATTTGGGTTTCAGCGATTTGGCGCGGACCAGCACTTTGTCGCCCGATTTTATACCGGAAAGAATTTCGGTATATTCGTCGCCTTCAAGGCCCAGTTTGACGGGTTTCTCGGTGGGCTTATACGCGTCGGTGGAGGCGATATAGAGCAAGGGCTGCGGGTCTTCTTTTTTGGGCGGACCGGCGGGTGTTTTGCTTTTCGCAACTTTTTCGCGGTCCTCCTTTCGCGGGCTAAAACGCAGCGCGTTGGTCGGCACGCGCAGCACATTGGTCTTCGCGCCGGTAATGATTTCGACATTCGCGGTCATGCCCGGCAGCAATTTTCCATCGAGATTATCCACATCGATAATCACCAGATAGCTGACGACATTTTGCGTCTCAACCGGCGCTTGCCGCACTTGGCGCACCTTGGCTTTAAAGACATAATCGGGATGGCTATCGACAGTAAAATTGACGTCTTGTGCCTCACGGATTTGGCCAATATCGGCTTCATCGACTGATGCCTCGACTTGCATTTTTGTAGTGTCGGAGGCGATTTCAAACAAGTTTGGCGTTTGGAATTGGGCGGCAACCGTCGTGCCGGGTTCAACCAGCTTGTTGATGATCACACCGCTTGCCGGCGCGACGATCACGGTGCGGCTGAGGTCCAATTTGGCGGACGACAATTCCGCAACACCTTGACGGATTTGCGCATCACCGCTTTGCGATTGCGCTGCGGCAACCTGCACCGCGTTACGCGCCGAGTTCAGCTTGCTTTGCGCAATATCCAGCCCAGCCTTGGATACAAAACCTCGATCCGCCAGTGCCTTTTGCCGGGCAAAATCACGTTCCTGTAGTGTCAAATCAGCGCGCGCACGCGCGACATTGGCGACCGCTTGCTGCAAATTGGCGCGGGTCAGGGCCACTTGTGCCTCGGACTGTTCAACGCGTGCGCGGACTTTTGTCGGGTCAATCTCGGCCAGAATCTGTCCGGCTGTGACCGGCGAGTTGAAATCGACATAGACTTTGGTGATCTGCCCCGACACTTCGGAGCCGACTTTAATGGTATTCAGCGCACGCACTTTGCCGCTAGCAGACACCTTGCGTAGCACTTCGCCGCGGCTGACCGTTTCGCTGACATATTCATATTCGCGCGGGGTGGGGGTTAGGACGCTGTAGAGAAGAACCGCGATGACCAAGATGATGATCGCTGACCAAACCGGGTACTGCCCAATTCTGGTTTTGATATTCTGGAGCATTTGTAGTCCCGATTTTTAGCATTGTTGTCGTGGACTTATAGAAACATTTTGGGTGTCGCTAGTCGAAATCTATGAACGACTATTCACGGGCGATGGCGGGCATATTCGGGAAAATGGTAGACGCTGAGGGGTTCGAACCCACGACCCGCTGATTAAGAGTCAGCTGCTCTACCAACTGAGCTAAGCGTCCCCATTCGGGCGCGGGGCAAACACGCCGCGCCGTCCGGAGGTGCGCCATTGGCCCGATTCCGGTACCGAGTCAAGACAGGCGCGTCGCAATCAACTCAATTGCCCGCGCCGCGCGCCGGGGTGGCGCTCGATAGACATGATGATGCCGATACAGATCATCATTGTTAGCATGGAGGACCCACCGTGGCTTACAAATGGCAAAGGCAGGCCAGCGACCGGGGCGAAGCCGACAACCATCAGCAGGTTGATCATCATGTAAAAGAAAATCGTGCAAGTCAGACCCGCGGCGACGAGTTGGCCATAGCGTGTGCGGCTTTGTGTCGCTACCGTGAGACCCCAACGCATCAACAGGTAATAGAGAAACAGGATGACAAGACCGCCCATCAGGCCCCATTCCTCGGCCATCGTGGCAAAGATGAAGTCGGTATGCCCTTCGGGAAGATAATCGAGATGGCTCTGCGTGCCATTGCCAAAGCCTTTGCCGAAGACGCCGCCGGAACCGATGGCGATTTTGGATTGCGTGATGTGATAGCCCGCACCCAAGGGGTCTTTTTCGGGGTTCATAAAGATCAGAACGCGGTCTTGTTGATACGGACGCAGGCCAAAGAAAAAGACGATGGGGGCAAGCACCGCGATGGCAGCGCCGCCCGCCCAGAAATAGATGATAGGCAGGCCAGCAAGAAACGCGACGACGACTACGCAAAAGATATAGGCAAGCGCGGCGTCAAAATCAGGTTGGATGATAACCAGAAAACTCGGCACAATCAGCAACGCACCAATAGGCCATACAGCATCAAGCGTATTGATTTTGCCCGGCGGCAGCTTGTCAAAAAACCATGCCGCGGCAAGCACGATGGCCGGTTTCATAATCTCTGAAGGCTGGATCGAGATAAAGCCCAGGTTGATCCAGCGCTGGCTGCCGCCTCCTGCAAAGCCAACGATTTCTACTGCGATCAGTAACAAGATCAGCACGCCGTAAAGCGGGAAAGTGATCGATTTCCAAAAATCCAGCGGCATCCGCGACATGACAATTGTGAGTGCAGCAAGCACCAGAAAGCGGATCATATGCTTTGCAGCCCAAGGCTGAAAACTTCCGCCTGCGGCTGAATACAGCACAGTCGTGCCAATAGCGACCAGCGCGAACAGGATGAGGAGCACTCGCCACGGCAGCATGGCAATCGGTGCAGGGACAATCGAGTTCATGGCGTTGCGCCGCGCGATGCCAGAAACGCTGAATATTGCCGGTCCATGCGTTCCTGAATGTTGCCGCCCCAGCCAGCCTCGAACGATTCAAGCGCGGCCATCGCTTTGTCTGGATCGAACAGAAACGTCAGCACGTCTTTTGCGACCGGCGCGGCCGCGCGTGCGCCGCCCATGCCGTGTTCAATAACGACCGAGGCTGCATAACGCGGATTTACGGTCGGGGCATAGCAAACAAACAGGCCGTGATCGCGGTATTTCCACGCGCCAGATTTTCCACGAAACCCGTCTTTAATCGCTTTGACCTGTGCAGTGCCTGTCTTTCCTGCCATTTTAACATCGGCAAGATCAAGCCTGCTACGCACAGCTGTCCCTGCGCCGTTGACGACGAGGTCCATGCCTTTGCGCACAACGGCGAGATGCTCTTCGGGATAGATTAGATGCGGCGCAGCTTGACGCTTTTTCAGCATGATTTCGGGTTCAAGTTTCAAACCCGATGCAATCCGCGCTGCCATAACGGCAAGCTGAAAGGGGCTAGCGATCATATAGCCTTGGCCAATGGTCGCATTCAGCGTGTCGGCGTTGCTCCATTCCTTGCCGTATTTTTTCATCTTCCATGCGCTGTCGGGAACAGTACCAAAACTTTGCGAGGCAAAAGGCAAAGGGAAGCGCTGGCCAAGGCCCAGATCCTTGGCAACGGGGGCGATTGCGTCATAGCCGATGCGGTTGCCCATCGAATAGAAATAGGTGTTGCAGCTTTTCATGATCGCGCTGGACATATTCATCGGGCCATGACGACCCAGACATTTGAACACGCGATTGCCCAGACGATAGCCACCGCCGCACGATACAGTCTCGTCAGGATCCACACCGTTTTTCAGCAATGCTAGCCCGACCATTGGCTTCAGTGTCGAGCCCGGCGGATACAGCCCTTGCAGAGATTTATTGCGGAGCGGCACGCGCTCGTCTTTGCTCAGCATCTCCCATTCCATCCGGCCAATGCCTTCGGAAAAGCTGTTGGGATCGAAGCAGGGCATAGAGACCATCGCCAAGATGTCGCCTGTCAAAGTGTCAATCACAACAACCGAGCCGGACTCCATGCCCAGACGCCGCGCAGCGAAATTCTGCAGATCGACATTGATTGCCAATTGCACGGGCTTGCCCGGCGTGTCGTTGCGGGTGGATAGATCGCGGACAATTTTGCCGCGTGCGGTGACTTCGGTGCGCCTCGCCCCGGGTTTGCCCTGCAATTGTGGCTCGAACGCTTTTTCAAGCGCGTCTTTGCCGATCTTGAAGCCCGGAGTAATCATCAATGGATCACGTTTTAACTTATACTCTTCAGCCGAAACGACACCGACATAGCCGAGCAAATGGCCGACTGCCGCGCCGCTGGGGTAAAAACGCGAAAAGCCCTGACGCGGGCTGACACCGGGCAAATCAGGCAAGCGCACGCTAACGCGCGCAAAGCTTTCATAATCAAGGCCAGAGGCAACCTCGACGGGTTGAAAACCCTGCGCCTCGGTCACTTCTTTCAGGATGCGATCAACGTCGTCCTGATTCAGCGAGAGCAGTTGTGCCAAAGTTTTGACCGTCGCGTCTTTGTCCACCAACCGGTCAGGGATGATATCGACGCGGAAATCGGCGCGATTGGTGGCGATGGGCTTGCCCAGCCGGTCGATAAACCAGCCCCGACGCGGCGGGATCAACGTCAGATTGATCCGGTTGCTTTCGGACAATAGCTTATACCGCTCATTTTCGAATATCGAGATATAGCCCATGCGCGCAGCGACAATGGTGCCAATGGTCGCCTGAACGCCGCCGATAAAGACAGCCCGCCGGCTAAAGCTCAGGTCCAATTGTCCTGAAGTAGGCGCGCGTTTTTCGATCATGCCGCTAGCCGCCAATGATCAAGCCGCGCGCACAGGCGCACAACCAGCGGGAACATCAGGATCGAAATCAGGATTTGCGGTAAAACAACACTTATTTCTGGAGCCCAATAGGCAAGACCAGACACGGCAACCCCGCCAAGGATCGTTATCGTTATGGCAACAGCGGCCAAAAACCAATCTTGCACATGGTCGCGCCAGATTGCCCGAGAATCAACGATTTCGATCACCAGCATCGTCAACGACCACAATAACGCTGCGCTGCCAAAGGGCTGCCCGCTAAACAGATCGTCGAACAGGCCGAAAGGCAGGCCGACCCATGCGGGCCAAATACCCGGTCGCATCAGTCGCCACGCGAGCAGCATCATATAACCCATCGGCGGTAACAACGGGCTGTTGCTAAAAAAGGGTAGTACCGTGATCATCGACCCTGCCATCACCGAAAAAATCGGGATCAGCAGCATTTTCATCGGCGATTGATGCCGTTCGATCCGGCTTTCATATTCGCGGCCGGGGCCGAGCATTTTCCGGCTGGTGGCAAGAATCTGGTTCTTCATTCGCCGACTGCTGCCGGGCTCTCGGCTAGAGCCTTATCGAGCGCTACTTTGGCAGGTTCCTGATAGGGGCGCATCACGATTACATAAGGGCTGTTTCCCGGCGCTGCCAGCGGCATTGCCATCGCCCCGTCCACCGTTTTGCGAATAACGCGAGCATAGGGCACATTTGGCGGATAAAGCCCGCCATTACCCGATGTCGTAATGATATCGCCTCTTTTGAATGGGTTTACGCCCAGATCAACTGGGCGGATCATAACTAAGCCATTGCCCATGCCACTTGCAAGAGCAGGTAGGCCGTCGGGTAAGCGCAAAACCGGGATGACGTTTTCGGCGTCAGATATCAGCAAGACTTTAGAGGTATTAGCTCCAGCTTCAATGATGCGGCCGATAAGTCCGCTCGGTCCGCGCACCGGCTGGCCCGGCGCGACGCCTTGGTTGCTGCCGATTGAAAGCGTCGCAATGCGGCGGCTGCTTGATGCAGAGCTGCTGATCAAACGGCCAATCGCAACTTTGTTGGCATCTTCGTTTTCAACGAGATCAAGCAAGCTACGCAGCCTGTGGTTTTCAAGCCGAACCGCGTCCGCCTCGATCAGCTTTGTACGGTTCCTCGCTGCCTGCGCCGCCATCGCCTTGTTCTTCGACGCCGCATCAAAATACGCCGACAGATTATCGCCCATATCAAATGTCGTCCGCCGAACCGAATCGAAAAAGCGCGACACTGGCGCGGTCGTTTCACTCGCCGCATTGCGAAGCGCAGTAAAGCCGGTCGGATCAGCTATCGAGATAAGCAGCAGCAATGCTGCAAACACAGTGCCGGCAATCGCCAGCACATAGGTTGCAAACAGGCTGTATTGCGCTTTACGGGAGTAGCCCGGGCGCCGGTGAATTGGCGGCGCCATCGTCTTGGCTTATGCAGTCAAGAGGACGCCACGGAAGATGGGATCTTCCATCGCCCGGCCCGTGCCAATCGCAACACAGGTCAACGGGTCCTCTGCTACTGTCACCGGCAAACCGGTTTCATCGCGCAGATGTTCGTCTAACCCGTGCATCAACGCGCCGCCACCCGTCAGGACAATGCCTTGATCGACGATATCTGCGGCGAGTTCTGGTGCGGTGTTTTCCAACGCGATGCGAACGCCTTCGACAATCGTGCCGATGGGTTCGGATAAGGCTTCGGCAATCTGGCCCTGATTGATCGCGATTTCCTTTGGCACGCCGTTGACTAGGTCGCGGCCTTTGATGTGGATCGTCTGACCAATGCCATCAGCGGGTGCGCGAGCCGTGCCATATTCTTTCTTGATCCGCTCTGCCGTTGCCTCACCAATCAACAGGTTGTGGTGGCGGCGGACATAAGAGACAATCGCTTCGTCCATCTTGTCACCACCGGTGCGGACGGATGTTGTATAGGCTAGACCGCGCAGCGAAAGAACTGCGACTTCGGTCGTGCCACCGCCGATATCGACAACCATCGAACCGATGGGTTCAGTCACCGGCATGTCGGCACCGATGGCTGCGGCCATAGGCTCTTCGATCAAATAGACCGCACTCGCGCCAGCATTCTGCGCAGCATCGCGGATCGCGCGGCGCTCAACCGAGGTCGAGCCAGACGGCACACAGATCACGATTTCGGGATAGCTAAACATCCGGGGCTTGCCGTGCACTTTGTGGATGAAGTGTTTGATCATCTGTTCGGCAACATCAATGTCGGCAATAACGCCGTCGCGCAACGGGCGGATCGCCTC
>JANMGR010000055.1:0-15468 GCA_031374785.1 Sphingomonadales bacterium
AAAGGCATCGGATATGTCGGCCGCCTATGAGCGCGGCGACACCCATGACATCGTCTCGGTAATGGTCGAGCGGCAAAAGGCCTCGCTCGGCTTTGAGGCCACGGTGCAGGTGCGCAACAAGCTGCTCTCCGCCTACCGCGACATCATGAACATGCCGGTATAAGCAGATGGCTGAACAACAGATTTTTTCGCCTGACACAGCTCTTGCCACGCGCAACGCGTTGGTGAGCGCCACTCCAGCGCGCTTTTCGATCGTGCAAGACTTTATCCGGCAACCAGCTGTCGTCCGCGCTTTGCCTGCGTTGGCCCTTGGCGGCGCAATCGGGATTGCGACGCTTGCATACTTCACGTTTCAAACGCCGCCACAGACGCCGTTATTCTCCGGGCTAGCCGAGGCGGATAAGGCGGCAGTGGCGGAGGCTTTGCAAACTTCGGGGATCAATTTCACGCTCGATCAAGGCAGCGGCGTTCTGTCGGTGGATGCCGATAAACTCCACGCCGCGCGAATGTTGCTGGCGGGACAAGGCCTACCCAAAGCATTGCCATCGGGCGACAGCCTGATCGCGTCTTTGCCGATGGGGTCAAGCCGCGCGGTTGAGGGCGAAACATTGCGCGCCGCACGCGAAGCTGATCTGGCGCGCACAATCGAAGCGATCAACGCAGTGCGCTCGGCGCGCGTGCATCTGGCGATGGCCGAACCAAGCGTCTTTGTTCGTGATAACAAACCAGCGGCGGCATCGGTGATGCTGACGATCCAGGATGGCCGTTCGCTTTCGGGTGCGCAGGTGCAGGCGATCCAGCATCTGGTTGCCTCGTCAGTCCCCGGTCTTGCCGCCGAGCAAGTGTCGGTAATCGATCAGCTGGGCGCTTTGCTGTCGGCGGGCGATGCGGGCGGTTCCGATAACCGTGCGTTCCAGCTGCAGATGCAGATCGAGCAGCGCTACCGCCAGTCGCTTACCACATTGCTTGCACCGATGATCGGACAGGGCAATTTCTCGGTCGAGGTCAACACCGAAGTCGACATGACCGAAAGCCAAGCGACCCGCGAAACCTACCCAGCCGATGATCGCGCACTGCGTAGCGAAGAGGGCAACAAATCAAGCTCCAACCAAAGCGCCAATGCCGCCATCGGCATTCCCGGCGCTTTGTCCAACCAACCCCCGGCCAATGCGCAGATCGCCAATACCCCCGGCGGTGTGCAAGCCGTGTCGGCACCAACAGGCCAAGGCGAGGTTGCCGAAAACTTCACGCGCACGTTCGACAATGGCCGCGAGATTTCGGTGACGCATCAGCCGCAAGGTCGCTTGAACCGGGTCTCGGTCGCGGTCGCTTTACGCCAAATAAAGGGTGCAAAGGCAATCAACGCTACCGAGCTCGCCAAGATCGAAAGCCTCGTCAAAGGCGCAGTTGGCTTTAATGCCGAACGCGGTGATGTCGTCGCGATTAGCCAGCGTCCGTTTGTAGAAATCGCACCCCCTGTGGTCGCCGTCTGGGACGCGCCGTGGTTTTGGCCATTGGTGCGTCAGGGCGGTGCGTTGCTTGCGGCTTTGCTGGCGTTCCTGTTGGTCGGTCGGCCATTTATCAAATCGATGAAGAAACGGACTGCTGCCCGCGAGGTCGCCAATAGCGAGTTGGAGGCACAGTTGCTGTCGCTCCAAGGCACAGGCAGCCCCGCCGCATCGGCAACGCATTCCGCGCGCACCGTCACCCTCGAAATGATCGAAGCGGCACCAAGCTACGACGCCAGAGCCAATCTGGTCCGCGCCTTTGTGCGTCAGGATTCGGCACGCGCAGCACAGGTGGTGCGCCAATTGATGCAGGAGAACGCGCGTGGAAGCTGAACTAAACGAAGCGCCCGTTGCACCTGTGATGTCAGGCGACATGGCCGCAGCGATACTCGTGATGCTGTTGGAGGACGGCGAAGCGGCGACGATGCTGAAGCATTTTGAACCCGATGAGGTGCGGCTGCTGGGCAAAGCGATGTTCAACGTGGCAGAGGCGAGCGAAGCCGACATCGAACTTGCGCTTGACCGGTTTGTTATCGGCAGCCGGTCTGTGTCGTCGCTGTCGGTTGGAACAGAGGATCGCATCCGCACAGTGATGCACGATGCGCTGGGTAACGGCCGCGCCGATAATTTGCTCGCCGCCATCGCTCCGCAAGCAAGCGCGGTTGCGCTGGAAACGTTGCGCTGGATGGATGTTGCCACGGTGCGCCGGTTGCTGGTTGAGGAAATCCCGCAAGTAGGCGCGATCATCCTGACGGTGTTGAACCCTGATATTGCCGGCGAGGCATTGTCCGGGCTCGACGAGGGATTGCAGGCTGAATTGGTCTATCGCGCCGCGCGGCTGACCTCGGTTCCTGCGGCTGCGATTGAGGATTTGGAGGCGATACTCGTGCAAACCGCGAACGCCGAAACCGGCCAAAGCGGAATGAAGCTTGGCGGCAGATCCGATGCCGCAAAAATCGTCAACAGCCTGCCCAAAGCCTTAGGCGAACGTGTGCTTCGTTCGGTCAAGAAACGCGACCGGTTGCTTGCCGAGGCGATTGAGGAGGAGATGTTCGTCTTTGAAAATCTGAACGATCTGGACGCCAAGAATTTGGGAACGGTGTTGCGTTCGGTCGATGCCAACGCATTGTCGCTTGCGTTGAAAGGCGCAGATGGCGCCACCACTGACCGCTTCCTCGCCACCATGTCGGCGCGCGCGGCGCAAACAATCCGCGACGAAATGGCGGAAATGGAAATGGTTAAGCGCACCGATGTTGAGGACGCACAGCGCGTGATCATCGGTATCGCGCGCCAACTGGCCGCCGATGGCACAATCATGATGAGCGGCAAAGGCGATGATTATGTTTGACGGCAATATGCAGATTCTGTCGATCAGCGACGCGCGTCACGTCCATTCAAGCTTTCGCCCGATGCACCGCGAACATGCAGCTGCATCTGATAGTATCGCCGCGGCTAAAGCCACTGACGATCCTTATGCGCGTGGCCTTGCTGACGGCCAAGAACTTGCAGCAATCGCCTTTGCCGAGGAACGGCTGCACCTTCGCGCGCTATTAAACGCAGCGGAAAATCTGCAAGCGGAACCGAGCGAAGAGCTCGCGCAGCTGATTGGCGAGACCGTTTTTCGGCTGGTCCGCCAGATTGTCGAAACCGCGCCGGTTGACGCAGATTGGCTACAGGCTCAGGCGCAAAAGGCCGCCGATAGTATCTCCGAATGCGACGCTGCGCGGACAGCCTGGCTGCACCCCGATGATATCGCTTTGATCGACATAGCAACATTCCCGCTGCCCGTCATGGCTGACCCCGCCGCGCAGCGCGGTGCAATCCGCATTGATTGCAGCGCAGGCTGGGTCGAACATGGCCGTGGCAATTATCTCGATGCTTTGCGCGTTGCGTTGTCTTTGGAGGACGCCGCATGACTGGTCGTTTAGTCCAATCGGCAACCGCACTGCTCGAAGGCGTCAATTGCATTGAAGCTGCCCCGCGCCGTGTCGGGGCACTTACCTCGCACGAAGGTTTGATGCTGGAGGTTGCGGGCTTCCCGATGCCGCTTGGCACCAATGTCCGCGTTGCGACCAGCGATCACAGTTTTATCGGCGGAGAGATCGTCGGCTTTCACGGTGACCGAAGCCTGGTTATGCCGTTTGAACAAAACGCATCGTTGATGACGGGCGCGCGCGTTCTTGCACATAGCCGTGGCGGCCAAGTCGCTTGCAGTCCCGAATTGCTTGGCCGCGTGCTCGATGCGCATGGCGCGCCGCTCGATGGTGGCTCGCATATTACCAGCCGCATTCATTGGCCGCTGACGGGTCGTCAATCCAATCCGCTAGCCCGCGGCCGCGTTACCCGTCCGCTCGATGTCGGCGTCAGAGCGATCAACGCTTTGCTCACGGTTGGTGAAGGCCAGCGCGTTGCGATTATCGCTGGCTCGGGCGTCGGCAAATCGGTGTTGATGGGGCAGATGCTGGCAGGATCAGATTGCGACGTGATCGTCGTCGGATTGGTGGGTGAGCGCGCCCGCGAAGTTAGCGACTTTGTCGAAACCAAATTACCGCCGCATGTCCGCGCCAAATCGGTTGTGGTTGCCGTCCCCGCCGACCATCCGCCGCTGCTGCGCCTTCGTGCCGCGATGCGCGCCTCGGCGATTGCCGAATATTTTCGCAGTCAAGGCAAGCGTGTGCTTCTGCTAATCGACAGCCTGACCCGGGTAGCGCATGCACAGCGTGAAATCGGTTTGTCGCTGGGCGAGCCGCCAACGATGAAAGGCTATCCGCCGTCGGCGCTTGGCCTGATCCCGCGGCTCGTTGAACGCGCAGGCGTTGACCGTGAAAGTGGCGGTTCGATAACGGCGCTCTACACCGTGCTGGCCGATGGCGGCGATGTTGACGACCCCATCGTCGATGCGGCTCGGGCGATTGTTGACGGGCATATTATCCTGTCGCGGTCGCTGTCTGAAAAGGGACTTTTCCCCGCTATCGATATCGCCAAATCGCTATCGCGTACGATGGCCGATGTCGTCGATGTCGATCATATCCAGGCGGCAGCAAAGGTCCGCCAGCTTTGGTCAACTTACGAAGAAAACCGCGACCTGTTACTAATGGGAGCTTATGCAGCGGGGAATGATGCTCTACTCGATCAGGCCGTCACGCGCCGTGACGAAGTGCTTGGATTTATCGGGCAGGCGTCGAACGCTAACGTCGATTTTGCCACCTCGCGTGCGGCGTTGCTGGCGGCGTTCGGGCAATGAGCGCCACCGCCTCTCGCTATCAACGCGTCCTTCGCGTTCGCGCAGTCGAACACCGGATTGCACAGCAACGGCTTGCCGATGCGGACCGGCGTTTGCAGTCGCTGAAACAAATCGCAGACCGGATTGATGCATTGCGCACGCAAGCCAGCGCCGGAACCGGCATTGTCGATGGACAGGTTTTGAAATCGCTGGGCGAGATGGCGGCGCGTCTTGAACGGGCGGGCGCTGATTTGGCAATGCCGATGGCGGCAGCATTCAACCATCAGTTCGCAATGGACAGCAAACGCGGTGCCGCATGGGCGCGGGAAGAAAGCGCGATCCGCCTGCTGCAGCGCAGCGTCGAAGATCAGCTCATAGCGAGCGAGCGACGTTCAGACGCCAACCGCCCCGCGCGGCGTGATGCGGTGTCTATGGCGCAGCGCGAACGGGGGACGCGATGATGATCCCGGTCCTTTCAAAGCCCCCCTTACCTATCCACATTGCCCCTATGGCAGCATCTCTGCCGGTGCAGGCTGTGGGTTTTGAAGCTTTGCTGTCCGTCACAACCGCCCCGGTTTCCGAAACTACGACCACACCGCCACAGGTTCAGGAAAATGCAGAAACAATCGTCGCTACTCCGGAGGTGGATATCGACGCGGAGATTGTGCCGCTGCTCGCGGCTTTTAACAGAGATGCCGTGCCGCAAAGCGTTAGTGACGAAATTAGCGTTGCCGAAAGCGATAGCATCGAACCCGTTCAGCGTGAGAGCGCAGAGATAGTCGATCCAATTCCCGTCGTCGTTCCGATGCCGATAACCGCGCCCATTATCGTTACCGCAGTTATTGCGTCCCCAATGCTGCCATCCGCTCCGCAGAAAGGGCACCGTTCTGTCATGGACCGGGATGTTGAGTCCAATGCAGCGACCGACCCTGCGCAGGTTCCCACCATCACTATCAGGCCGCCAATACAGGCTGCCCTAACACCTACTGCTCCAACACGCGCGATCGCGACTGACACTATCGCTGTTGCTGACTTTACGGGGCTATTCGCAGCCGCTCCGATTGACAACAATTCGCTTCCCGCTACTGCCTTTCAAGCGCTCATGACCGAGCGCACTGCCGACTCCGCCGTTCGCCCAATCACCTACGACAACGCCTTAATCGCAGACCGCGCGCTTGATGTTGCGACGGGCAGTTTGTGGCTCGATCAGCTCGCGGGCGACATCGCCGCTGTGCAAGATGAAGGCCGCGACCTTTCGTTCCGGCTTATCCCCGCACAGCTTGGCCAGCTTGATGTTAAAATCGCCACCACCGAAGACGGAATGCAGCTGAATTTCAGCACACAGACCGAGGAAGCCGCGCGATTAATCGGCTGCGCGCAATCGCGATTGGTCGAGGAGCTTAAGGCGCAAGGCGTCCGCGTTTCCGGAAGTGAGGTCAATACGGGGTCGGAGCAGTCGTCATTCGCGCAACAGAACGGCCAGTCTGCCCGCGCCGCAACTATCGCCGAATTTGAACGGCCTTTATTCCAATCCCCAGAACAAACCCATGCAAACGATCCGCAAAACGGCCGGTTCGCGTAACCAACGAAAGCGAAAACCATGAACAAAGACAAGGTCGAAGAGCCAACCCCCAAAGGCGGGATCAAGAAAAAGCTGATGATCGGTGTGATCGCGCTAGCCCTTTTGGGGGGCAGTGCGGGCGCTGGAGCATATTTCCTCGCCCCGATGTCAGATCATAAAAAAGCAGCCGAGAACAACAACCCAAAGTTGGTCGAACGCGGCAGCGAACCTGCCGAGCCAGCCGAAGGGGGTGACGATAAAGAAGCGCCGTTGAAAACCGGAACCGTAGCTGTCCCCAATGATCGTTTCAAAGTCGATCCGAAAAAATACGAAATTACCTATTATCCGCTCGAACAAAGCTTCACCGCCAACCTCGCCGACGGTTCGGGCTTTGTGCAGATCGGGATCAGCCTTGCGACCTATTATGACGGCACGATTATCAACAATATCAAACGGCAGACGGTGCCGATCCGTTCAGCTGTGCTGCTGATCCTGTCGGAACAAGATCCTATCGTGCTGTCAACGGCCGAGGGCAAGCTGGCGTTGCAGGCGCAATTGACCAAATCGATCAACACGGTGCTCCGCGACAAAGAAGGCTTTGGCGGCATCGAGAGCGTCTATTTTTCCAATCTGGTGATCCAATGAGCGCCGCAGCTAGCCCCCAACCAATGTCGTTGCTGCGCCAGCCGCGCGGCAAGGAGTCGTTTCCCGCGCTCGACCGCGTTGGCGTGCAATTTGCACGCGGGTTGAAAGACTATCTGGCGTCGCTCGATTTTGCCGATGGCAGCGTGGAGCCGCCGACATCGCATGTGATGCCGTTTGGCCATTGGCAGGCGATGCGCGGCGCGGACATGCTGTTCCAGTTTCGCTTGCAGAAAAAGCTGTCGGTGCTGATCGCGGTTCCGTTGCCGATGCTGCTGGGGCTGGTGGATTTGTTCTATGGAGGCAGTGGGGCGCAAAGCGAAGCGCGCGATGCGTTGACTGCCGCTGAACTGCGCTTTGCCGATCGCATGGCTAGCCAATTTGCGGCAATGCTGGCGGTGGCTTGGACGGGCACGCGGCCTGTGCTGAGCGCTGTGATGTTGTCGAGCGAGGCAAAGCCATTCTGCACAGCCAATGAAGCGATGCTGGTGCAGGATTTTCTGTCTGGCAACATCGCGTGCGTTTATCCGCTGGCCGCATTGCGCGCCGAGGCGGGGCCGGGCGAGCAGGTGGCGCAGGCCAAGCCCGACGCCGAATGGAGCGCGCGGGTAAATGCTGCAGCTCTCTCGATCCGCCTGCCTGTGCGCACCATTTTTGCGCGCCCAGAGATCAGCGTCGCCAAGCTGATGGCGCTGCAACCCGGCGACATCATCCCATTGCTGCTGCCACAGCACGTGCCGATCACCGTTTCCGGACGCCATTTTGCGCAAGGCAATGTCGGTGAAGCCAGCGGCCGGGTCGCGATCAAAATCGAAAATATGCAACAAGGACAAATGGCATGAGTGACATGACCGAAGCCCCGCAAGCGCGCGCGGTGAAAACCGGCGACCGCGCCGAACAGAATTTTGACCTTTTGGCCGGCGTATCACTGCGCATCTCGGTCGAGGTCGGGTCGGCGTCGCTGACGCTGGCCGAACTGCTCAGCCTCAATGAAGGCAGTGTGATTGAGCTTGACCGTCAGGCAAACGACCTGCTCGATATTTTCGCCAATGGCACGTTGGTCGCCAAAGGCGAAGTAGTCGCGGTCGAGGGGCGTTACGGCATCCGCGTGATCGACATTGTCGCGCCAGAACGCGGGCTGACAGGATTGGAGCGGCGGCAATGATTTTTGAATATCTGCTCCGTTTGCTGCTGCTTGTACCGCTCGTTGGCGGTCTTGCCTGGGGTTCGCTGTGGCTATGGCGGCGCGTGCAATTGGGCCTGCCTTTGGCCCCGCAAGCTGCCCGCGCTGCACGCATGGTCGATGTTCTGCCCATGGGGACCGGCGGCAAGCTGGCAGTCGTCGAATTCGGCGGCAGGCGCCTGCTGATCGCTGTTTCGCGCAACGCGATCACCCTGATTGCCGATGAAGGGGAGGGTGATTTCGATGCAGCCCAAAGTTAAACACGCTACCGTCGCAATCGGCGTTGCGCTGTTGCTGGCGGTGTTGCTGCCAGACACCGCATTCGCCCAGTCCGCCATGTCCGGCGGGCTAGATCGCGCAGTTGAGCAAATCGCAGGCGATGGCAGGCCACTGTCATTATCGCTGCAAATCCTGCTGCTCATGGGGCTGCTGACGGTGCTCCCCTCGCTGATCCTGATGATGACCAGTTTTACACGGATCATCATTGTGCTTTCGATTCTGCGTCACGCCTTGGGCCTGCAACAAACCCCGCCCAATCAGGTACTCGTCGGGCTTAGCCTGTTTCTGTCGATGTTTGTCATGCAGCCAGTGATTTCAGACATTAACCGCACCGCGATTGAACCCTATGGCAATGAACAAATCAGCCTTGAGGAAGCCGTCAAAGTCTCCGCCACCTCGCTGCACGGCTTTATGATCAAACAGACGCGTGAGGCCGATATCGCCTTGTTCGCCGGAATCGCCAAAGCGCCCGCGATAGCAAAACCCGCCGATGTGCCATTTTCGATATTGCTCCCCGCCTTTGTCACCAGCGAGTTGAAAACCGCGTTTCAAATCGGCTTTCTGATTTTTCTGCCCTTCCTGATCGTCGATCTGATTGTTGCATCGTCGCTGATGGCGCTTGGCATGATGATGTTGTCGCCAACGATTATCTCTATGCCGTTTAAGCTGTTGCTGTTCGTTCTGGTCGATGGCTGGGCGCTGACCATGGGCTCGCTCGCGTCCTCGTTCGGCGGCGTATAACATGGAGTCCGGTTATTTCATCGGCATCGCGCAGCAAGCTTTATGGGTGCTGGCGCTTGGCGCGGCGCCGATCCTGATCCCGGCGCTGGTTGCGGGCGTCTTGCTCGGGATGGTGCAGGCAGCAACCTCGATCAACGAAGCCACGCTTAGCTTTGTGCCAAAGCTCATCCTCGTTGGCCTCTGCCTCTCCTTATTCGGCAGCACGATCATGATGTTGCTCACCGATTTCACCCGCGAGATTTTCACGCAAATCCCGACTTTGGTGCGGTGACCGCGCATGGAGAGTTTCACTCTGGTCAATGCAGAGGCGACGCTGCAGCTGTGGATGCTCGCGATGATCCGCCCCGGTGCCGCATTTCTGGCCGCGCCGATTTTCGGCGGCAGCAATGTTCCGGTGCAGTTGCGGCTAGTGCTGGCACTGGCAGTGGGCGTTCCAGCGGCAAGCGCATCGGGCATGGCCGTCCCGGCAGAGGGCATTATCTCGCTGGCCGGGTTTCTACTGATCCTTGCCGAGGTGATTGTCGGACTTGCCATCGGTTTTGCGCTGCAAATCGGTTTTGCCGCTGCATTGCTTGCGGGCGAAGCGATTAGCAACGCGATGGGGATTGCGTTCGCTGCGATTGCCGATCCGACCAATGGCCAAATGAGCCCTGCCATCGGCCAATATCTGTCGATGCTGGCAACGTTTTTGCTGATGGCCACCGACGGCCATTTGGCGCTGATCGCCATTATCGTTGATAGCTATTCAGCTTTGCCGCCGGGCAATGCGTGGCTATCGTTTGAAACGCTGGCAGAGATTGCCAATTTCGGCGTGCTGCTATTCGCCGCTGGGTTGTCCATCGCTCTGCCCGTTGGCTGCGCGCTGATTATTGTGCAGATCATGATGGGGGTGATTGCGCGCTCGGCCCCGACGCTGAATTTATTCGCAGTCGGCCTGCCTGCAACGTTGCTTGCGGGCGTTGTGCTACTCGCCATCGCCACCCCGATTATGGCGGAAACGATTACCGCTACGATGCGGCACAGCATCGACAATGCCGACGCGATCATCGGGCGCTGATATATGGCCGACAATCCCGATACTGACCAAAAAAAACATCTGCCGACCGAAAAGCGCAAATCGGATGCTGCGCGTAGCGGCGATGTTATGGTATCAAAGGAACTGGCCAGCGCGACGATGATGGCGACAGCTGCAGGTTGGCTGTACATGTGCGGGGGCTGGTTTTTCGGCGCTAACCTTGATTTGGTCAAACACGGCCTGGTGCTAACCGCAGCCGACCACCGCAATTTTGCGCCGATGGAAAATGCGGGGCAGATACTACTGGGAATTGGCTTGCCGTTTGCCAGCCTGCTCGCTGCGACATTGCTTACCGCAATTGCCACCCCTGCCTTGATCGGCGGCCTTGGCTGGCGGTCCAGCGCGATGGCGTTCAAAGGCAGCCGGATCAATCCGCTGTCGGGCCTAAAGCGGATGTTCGGTGCACAGGGCGTTACCGAGTTGGTCAAAGCAGTCGCTAAAGTGCTCGTGCTCAGCGCGATTGGCTATTGGGTGCTGCGAAACGAGCTGCCCGCGATCATGGGACTGGCGGCAGTGGATATCAAAATCGCCGTCGCCCGCGCGGGGCAAGCGGTTGCAGGGGCGTTCTTTGCACTGTCGCTGGGGCTGCTCATCATCGCTGGCATCGACGTTCCCGCGCAGTATCTCCAACGACGAAAGCGGTTGATGATGACTGATCAGGAAATCAAGGACGAGATGAAGCAAAGCGAAGGCTCGCCCGAAATGAAGGCGGCTCGCCGCGCACGTCAGCATGAAATGCTTAGTAATTCAGCGCATAAAGCGGTTAGCGAAGCTGCTGTCATCCTAACCAACCCGACCCATTTCGCCATCGCTTTGCGCTATCGTCCCGGCATTGATGCTGCCCCTGTTGTCGCGGCACGTGGTCGCGGTGAAGTGGCTTTGGCTATCAAGGCTTTGGCCAAAGAGCGCGGCGTGCCGACGCTGGAATACCCGCAACTAACGCGCGCGATTTACTTCACCTCGCGGGCTGGGCGGACGATCAGCGAGGATCTGTATATCGCGGTTGCGGCGATTTTAGCATTTGTGTTTCAACTCGATCAGGCCTTGGCGCAACGTGTGACCCCGCCCCGAGTTGAGGTTCCAAGCGATAAAAGATTTGATGAAAATGGGCAGCGTTGAAGGTGATGGTTTTACCGTGTCAATGTTCGTTTTGCCAGCGGGTGGCGCTGGTTCACTAGCTCGACCAAGCGGCTGCTATCGACATGCGTATAAATTTGCGTTGTAGCGATATCGGCATGGCCAAGCATCGCTTGCAGAGCGCGCAGATTCGCACCGCCCGCCAGCAGGTGTGTGGCAAAAGCATGGCGCAATACGTGCGGGCTAACTTTGGTCGGGTCGATGCCCGATTCTGCCGCCAGTTCGCGAATAATCTGAAATAGCCGGATACGGCTGATATGGACATCGCCTTTGCCTGCCGCCCGCGCCGCACGCGAGGGAAAAAGATAACGCGATTCGCGCGGCACAAATGCGTGCCACACACCGACTGCTTGCCTTGCGCGATCCGAAATCGGCACAAGCCGTTCCTTATCGCCCTTGCCCGTCAGAATGATAAACGGCTGATCGCGCATGATCGAGGCGCGGGGCAAAGCGACCAATTCAGAGGCGCGTAGGCCAGAGCCGTAAAGCAGTTCAACCAATGCAGAGAGGCGGTAATCAAGCGGCGAGGGCTTGGTCTTAGCCAGCCGCGTTTCGATGGATTTGAACAACGCCTCGACTTCGGCTTGATCAAGAATTTTCGGCAGCCCGCGCATTTGCACAGGGCGCGGCAAGGCCGCCGAAGGGTTGTCCTTGCGGAACCCTTCTTGTTCCAGAAAGCTGAAAAAGCCTCGCAGCGCCGCCGCTTTACGTGCAACTGAACTGTTGGCAAGCGAAGTCCAGCCAGCCGCGAGCGTTTCCAGAGATTCTTTGGTCGCCGCAATCAGCGCGCCTGCCAGCGCATCGGACGCTTGGGCAAGATCGCTGGTATAGGCCAAAGCCGTGTTCCGCGCGACACCACGTTCAGCGACCATCATTTCCATATAGCGTTCGATCAAGGCGCCGTCAGTGTCGACGGCAATGGCAGGACCGCCCCCTGAAGTGACGCGATCACCCAAAGCTGACCGCTTCCGCCGCGATCATCCGCGCCTCTGCATCAAGACCGACAGTGCGAAGCGCGCTAACAATATGATAAATGTGGTGCGCAGGAACTTTGCTCCAATCGGATGCTTGCAGGCCAGCTGCCGCAAGCAACGCAACGGTCCCGCTTTCGCCTCGTGCCGCTGCAGCTTTGATGGCGCGGCTCCAATTGGTTTCACGGATCACATTCGCCTCTATATCGGATTGAAAATCAGTCAGCGTGCCTTGAGAAACACGGCCAAGCCCCGCCAATCCGGCCACGAGCAGAGCCGATTTATGGTATTTTTCGCTGTCGTCACGACCTTGAAAATCATTCAAAGCGCCAGTGCTGACCATATTGGCCCATTCAGGCGAGCCAGTCGCCAACATACCCCAGCCAAGCGACCCTTCATCGACTACGTTCAGCCAGCGCGCCGCTTGGCTATCAAAACCGCCGCTGAGCATTGACGCAATCAACCGGTCAGCATCGCCCGTATTGCCGGAATTGGGTGCGATTAACGCCGCTGCACGCGCGGTCAGCACAAGCATCCCGCGCCGCTGCGTTTCGGTGGTGGCTCCATCCCACAATGCTTGCATGGCCGCGATTTTATCACTGTCGTTGCTGCCGACAAACGCTGCCCGGACATTATCGGCGCGTGCGCTGATATCATCGGCGATATCCGTATCTTCCGCCGCCAGCCCGTAAATATCGACCATCGCACGATTTGACAGCACACCAAGTGCTGCTGCACCCGTAGCCGTTGCTACGCGCGTTTTCACCGAAATCATCGGCAGTTGCACGCGCCAGCCATCGGCTTGCTTGCCAAGGCCTACATAAAGTGCCTCGGGCGGTTCGATGCCGGTGGCTTGCGCCATGCCGTGCCGCCAATTGGTCATCGTGCTGACCTTGTCCCATTCTATCTTGACGGTCCGGCGGCCATTGGTGCCTGCACCGACCGCCTTTTCCGTCAACAGATAATCGATCCCTTTGACCCAGCCCTTGTTGCGGACCTGACTCAGCAGCGAGGTCGCGCGCGCCTGTTCTCCAGCAAGCGAAGCGCAAATCGATAACGCGGTTTTCCATTCGGGCGAGTCGGTTTTCTGGCTGCCCGCGTCAACCACAGGACACATTCCGGCCAAATCTGCATTAGCGAGGAAGATCGGCATTGATACTTCGAGAAGCCGTTTTGAATAGACACCCGAGTCGACCTGTTGCACCAATTGCCGCGCAACCACTGCATCGCCCATCCGCAAGATAAGCGCAGCGCGTTCGGCGACCCAGTCAGCGCCGCTGACATCGGCGGGGGTATTGGTGCGGCTAGCAAGCGCACGGCGCGTCATGATTGTGCCCCAGCGCGATGCGAGCGGTCCTTTTGTATTGCGCGCGGCATTTAGCAAAAATTCGCCTTTAATGCTGCCAAACGCCGTCGCCGGAAAACCGCCCCCGGCCGCTGACATGATGCCAACCTGCTTTAACGAGCGCCGCGCGGTTGGCGGCACATCGTAACGGATTTCGGCTTCTTCAGTTTCCTCACCTTCAGCCTGTGCATCCGCAGATGTTTTGGGTGACCCGGTTGACGCCGTTCCTGTGGAGGACGACGGTTGACCCGTAGATGCGCCAGTTGCCTGTTTAGGCGTTGGCCCTTTGGTTGAAGGCGGCGGCGGCGGCGGATCGCCAAAACCGGGCGGCAAAAGCGATTCCGGCCCTTGTTGACCCAGAACAGGCAAAGCAGCGCCGATGGCGACCACGCCAGCGGTCACAAAGATCAGCGATGATAACTGCCGCAGACGCATATTCTTCCTTTATTGTCGCGGTTTCGTCGCGTGGTCTTTTGCGACCGGCACGGCGATTGGCGACTCGACCCATTTTTGTGGCTGCTCACTTCCCAGCCATTCAAAGAAAAATAGCAGTGCGATGGCCAACAACGCAAGCGCCGCGATGATCGGCACAGGCTTTCGCCAGCGATTGTGTCGCACTCGTCCTCCTCGAATCTGCAATACAGCAAACCTCTTCCCGCTAACGCCTAGCCGATATATAGGCCGCATCGCAATGACTTCGGCACCGCTTCCTCACCAGCACAATGCGCCTCGGCAAATGCGGCTGGACCGGCCTGTTGTGCTGGTCGGCATGATGGGGGTGGGCAAATCGACCGTCGGCCGGATGCTCGCCTCACAATTGAACGGCGATTTTGTCGATACTGACGATGAAATCGAACGCGCTGCGGGGCTATCCATCGCCGAAATCTTTGAACGCTATGGCGAAGAATACTTCCGCGATGGCGAACGGCGCGTGATCGCGCGGCTAATCGGTGGAGGCTCTAAAGTCATCGCCACTGGCGGCGGCGCGTTTATTAACGACGCCACCCGCGCGCTGATTAAAGAAAAATGCCATTCAGTGTGGATTGACGCCGATCTGGATGTTTTGATCGCTCGCGTATCGCGCCGCAGCCACCGGCCTTTGTTGGTGGGTAAAGACCCAAGAGTCGTAATGACCGACCTGTTTGCAAAGCGCGGGCCGATATACGCGCTTGCTGATTTCCGCGTTTGCAGCGATGCGGCCCCGCACGGCAAAACAGTCGACCAAATTTTGAAAGCTTTGGAACCATGCAGCAAATAGCCGTTGATTTGGGTGATAACAGCTATGACGTGCTGATTGATGCTGGGCTGTTACAGCGCGCGGGGGAGTTGTTGTCGGCGCAAGCGCGCGACGCGCGAATGCTCGTTGTGACCGATAGCAATGTTGCGCTGCATGTCGGGCCCGATTTTCTCGCTGGATTGAAGGCGGCGGGTATTGAAGCAGTGGTCCACACTCTGCCCGCTGGCGAAACTTCGAAAAGCTGGGCGCAGCTGGCAGGATTGGTCGATTGGTTGCTTGCCAACCATGTCGAGCGCAGTGACCATATCATTGCGCTAGGCGGCGGCGTCGTTGGCGATATCACAGGCTTTGCTGCACACATCGTCAAGCGCGGCTGCAACTTCATTCAGGTGCCAACGACTTTGCTGGCGCAAGTGGACAGCAGCGTTGGCGGCAAGACCGCGATCAACACAGCCGCTGGTAAAAATCTGGTCGGCGCGTTTCATCAGCCGTCGATGGTCTTGATCGACCCCGATGTGCTGCAAACCCTGCCGCGCCGCGAATTGGCCGCAGGCTTTGCCGAGGTG
>JANMGR010000080.1:0-10303 GCA_031374785.1 Sphingomonadales bacterium
TGGTCATCAGGCGCAGAAAATCATTCTGTCCCAATTGCCGCTGCGCGCTGCCGTGCGGCATGACGGGCAGGTTGTTGGTGTTGATCGATTGGATGCTCATGCTGTATATCGCTTTCTATGTTCGTGGTCGGGCTATTGGCCCATGCGCAAAGTTTCGCTGATCAGGCCCTTTGCCGTGGACAGAACCTGGACATTGTTTTGATAATGACGGGCGGTTTCGACCATCTCGACCAGCTCTGCTGCTGAATCGACTGCGGCTTCCCACACATCGCCATTGCTATCGGCAAGTGGGTGGCTGGGCTCGTGGCGCTTTACCGGATTTGCGGTGGCTTGCGTGATTTGGTCAACAGCGACGGTCGCTGTGCCGTTATCGCCCATGACGGTGCGGAACACCGGCTTCATTGAACGATAGGCGCTGGCTTCGCTGCCCGAAACCGTCCCCGCATTGGCAAGGTTTGACGCAGTGGTGTTCAACCGCACCAGCTGCGCCGCCATGGCGCGTCCGCTGATGTCAAAAATGGAAAGATTGTTCGCCACAATCATTCGCCCCTAATGGCGCGGGTCAGTGTGCTGATCCTGCCACTTAAAAAGGAAAGGCTCGACCGGTAAGCGAGAGCGTTTTCGGCAAAAGCGGTTTGTTCGGTCGGCAGCTCGACAGTGTTGCCATCAAGTGATGGCTGAATGGGGATGCGATAGGAGATCGCGCTTTCAGAAGCTTGACCGTTGCCGACCATTTCGAGTGCTTTGGTAAAATCAAGATCGCGCGCTTTGTAATTCGGGGTCGCGGCATTGGCGATGTTGGATGCCAGCATGTTCATCCGCTGCGCCCGCAATTGCAAGGCGCTGGCGTGAATGCCCAGGATATTGTCAAAAGCCATAACGAAACTCCTTTCCGCAGCAAGCATGAGCCGCGACAGGAAGAATACAGCAATAGGTGTGCCAGATTAGATTATGACATATTTATCAGTGCGTTGCTTTCTTGTCTTTGGCGTATAACCAGCCACATGTCGGGAAGTTGACGGGGCATGCCGTATTCCCTCGATACCCCGCCAAATTCTGCCGGTGGCACGGGCTTTGCTTCTCGGTTCACAGACAGTGGCGCGCATGACGCCGCGATTGTTGAAAGGAATATATATGATCCGCCTCCATACTGCCTTGATTTCAACGTTGCTGCTCGCCACTCCGGCGATTGCAAATGACTTTGAAGATTTCGACCGGCTTGATGCACGTATCGCTGACCTAGCGGCCGCAACAGGCGAAAAGGCGGAAGCCATCGACCGGCGTATCAAGCTGGCGCGTTGCCCCGATGCGCCCGCGCTGGAACGCGGTAGCACTGGAATGATTGCCATACACTGTGCAGCCCTTGGCTGGCGATTGCGTGTTCCGACCAATGCGGCAATCGCCGATCCCGCATCACGCGGTAAAGTTCCGATCGCCGAAACGCCTGTGGTTCGCAGAGGCGAGGCAGTAACCGTCATGGTCGTCGGCGAAGATTTTAGCATCAGCTACGTTGCGACCGCGATGGATGACGGTGCAATAGGTAGTTCGGTGCGTGTCAAATTCTCAACACAAGGGGCATTTCTGACCGCCAAAGTCACGGCCCCTGGAAAAGTGCAGATGGACGATTAGGCCGTGAACGCACAAATATCCCCTTCGAGGCGTCGAAATGGCGAAGATATCGGAGGAAAATGCCCGCAGACGATAGTCATTCTACCGGCAAGGGTATTTTGCTTCGAGATCAAAGCCATTTCGACGTCCTTCGGATTTGACCCATTTTGTCCATTGCTGCGTTGGCAAAGCTCGACTTAGAACCACTAAGCCTCCGCTTTGCCGCCTTGCACTGAACAAAATGGCCTCAAACCTCGAAGGGGATATTTGTGCGTTCACGGCCTTAAGGCGTCTCGCCAGCTGCCGTTACTTAGTGTCAGAAGCCTGTCGAAAAACCGACAGCCCTATGACGAAGGCAAGTTATCATGGTGGACCCCATATCATTCGGGCCGTTACGGTCTGTCGAACATAGAAAGACTGCGGCTGCGCCAACACAGGCAAATGCAGAGAGCAAAGTCGCAGCCGCGTCGCTTGCCGCTGAGCAAGCGATCCCGAAGTTCTCGCTTAGCAAATTGACGGCTATGGCGCGCGAGTTGACCGATGCTGGCCCGCCTGTTGACCATGCGCGCATTGCGCAGATACGTCAGGCTATTTCGCTTGGCAGCTACCGGATTGATCCAAGCGCCATCGCCGATGCTGTGTTGCGGCATTATGATAGCACCAAGCCGTGAATATAGACCATCTTGATCGTATCGTCGCGCGGCAATCGGAATTGATTGCCGCGTTGGATGCGCAGGATGCGACTGCGATTACCGTTGCGACCGAAGGTTTGGCGGCGGCGATCAGCCTTGCCAAAAATGACGTCTCGCAATTTGATAAACCCGCATCAGCGCAGCGTGTGGCGGAGGCTTTGCAAAGCGCCAATTCCGCGTCGATCCGTATCAACACCCTGATGCACTGGACACGTCAAAGAATTGGCAGGATTGCAGAATTGCGTGGTCAGCCGGTGGGCGGCTATCGCTCTAACTATTGAAATATATACTATAATATCCCGATCTGCACAATTGGCACAGCCGTTGCAATTCATCGGCAATGATGAACCGGTTCGATATCGCCAACCAACCTGCCACAAATATGGAACGCGTGTCGCGTGCCATTGGCGCGGCGTCGGACCGGACTGGTGTCGATTTCGACTATCTGATGAATCAGGCGCGCGTCGAAAGCGGTTTCCGCGCCGATGCAAAGGCATCAACGTCCAGCGCATCCGGATTATTCCAATTCACCCAACAAACTTGGCTGGCGACGGTTAAGCAACATGGGGCTGAGCATAATTACGGCTGGGCGGCAGAGGCGATTACTGTCGATAAACACGGCCAATACTCCGTCCCGGATGCGCAGCTGCGCGGGCAAATACTAGAGCTAAGAAATCAGCCAGAGGCCGCGTCAGTAATGGCGGCGGAGTTTGCGGCTGATAACGGGGACGTGCTGGCGTCTGCCTTGGGTCGCGAGCCCGAAGCCGTCGATCTGTATCTCGCGCATTTTTTGGGATCACGCGGAGCGACCAAATTTCTAAAGGCTTGGCAGGCTGATCCTTCGCAGCCCGCAGCGACTTTGTTCCCCGCAGCGGCGGGTGCCAACAAGGCGATATTTTATGGCCGTGGCGGAGCGCCGCGAACACTGAATGAAATCCGCGAACGGTTTCGCGGCAAAATGGATGGTGATATTGTCCGGCCTAGTTTTGCGCCCACAACAATCGCCAGCGTAAAGCCGCGAACACAATCAGCGCCGATGCAGTTCCGCGCGATTGAGCCAATGCCGAAAAGGCTCTCGATTGAATTTGCCAAGTCTGCTTATGGCCGTCTCGCTGAACTCGGCGGAGGAAACGCGTGATGGACAGCGCGATCCAGCGGATTTGGACCTCGGTGATTGTCGGCGGCGCATTACCTGCAGCGATCTTGATTGTCGTGATGCTGATGGTTGTGCCGATCCCAGCCTTTGTGCTGGACATCGGTTTCATCGCCAACATCCTGGTCAGCCTCGCAGTGCTCATGATCGCATTGTCGGCAGCAAAGCCGCTCGATTTTTCGTCCTTTCCCACCGTCTTGCTTATGACAACACTGTTCCGGCTGTCCCTGAACGTCGCGTCAACGCGCGTCGTTTTGGTCGATGGCCATCAAGGCGCGGCGGCGGCGGGGCATGTCATTGAGGCCTTTGGCGCGTTCCTGATCGGCGGCGATTACATCGTCGGTTTGTTCGTGTTCGCAGTATTGATGATTATCAATCTGGTGGTGATTACCAAAGGGGCAGGACGGGTTTCTGAAGTATCAGCGCGTTTCACATTGGACGCATTGCCCGGCAAGCAAATGGCGATTGATGCCGATCTCAACGCTGGGCTGCTGACCCCCGAGGAAGCCAAGGCGCGCAGGCAAGAAGTCTCAACCGAGGCGGATTTTTACGGGTCGATGGACGGTGCATCAAAGTTCGTAAAGGGCGACGCGGTTGCTGGCTTGCTTATCCTGTTCGTCAACATTTTCGGCGGACTGATTCTCGGTGTAGTTAGCCATGATCTTGCTCTTGGCGAAGCGGCACAGATTTATGTGACGCTTGCCATTGGCGATGCTTTGGTCGCGCAGGTTCCCGCCTTGCTGCTTTCGATTGCTGCTGCTGCCATCGTCACTCGCGTGTCATCGCCGCTCGATTTGTCGGGACAAATCGGCAGTCAGTTTGGGCTGGCGAAAGCATGGGCACCGGTCGCGATCATCCTCGTCTTGCTCGGCATGATACCCGCGATGCCGCAAATGGTGGTCTTGCCCGCCGCCGCCGTTGCTGGCTCCATCTTTTGGCATTTGCGCAAACGCGATGCCTTGGCGGCAATTCCCGTCACAGTCGCTATGCCGACATCGGAACCGCATATCATCCATTGGGACGATGTCTGTGAGACTGCGCCGGTCACGCTAGAGATTGGCTATGCTTTGGTCGATATGGTCGATGACCGTAAGGCTGCCCCCCTGATGGCACGGATCACCGGTGTGCGGCGGCAACTGTCGCGCGAACTGGGCTTTGTCTTGCCGCTGGTAAAGGTCAGCGATGATCTGTCGCTTCCCGGCAATTGCTATCGCATTCGCGTTGCAGGGGCGATCCTTGGCGAGGATGAGGTTTGGCCGCATGAGCTGCTCGCGCTGGATGCAGGCGATTGCCTTGACGGCATTACCGGTCGCGCGTGCAAGGACCCAAGCTTTGGTCTGGATGCACTGTGGATTGACGGAGCGAGACGCGCCGATGCGATCGCAGCGGGTTATACCGTTGTCGATGCGCCAACGGTGGTTGCAACGCATTTGAACCGGTTAGTTTCCGGGGCTGCCGCTGAACTCTTTGGGTTGGATGAAGCCCAATCGATGATCGACACTTTGAAGCAAAATTGCCCGCATTTGGTGCAAGGCCTGACGCCAGCGCCTTATTCGCTGGCGACAATCACGGCGGTTTGCCGCGCTTTGCTGGCTGAGCGCGTGCCGCTGCGCGATTTCCGCCGCGTGTCTGAGGCTATGGTTGAGACTGGTGGGCAGGAAATGTCATTGGCGGACCTTGTCGAGGCAGTGCGGCAGCGCATCGGGGCATTGATTGTCCAAGGAATTGTGCCAGTCAAAATGCCGCTGCCCGCGATCACATTTGACCCCGATCTTGAAGCATTGCTGACGCAGGCCGTCCGCACAGGCCCGCAAGCATCATGGCCGTTTGAACCAGAACTGGCGCGGCAGATTATCTCCGCGATTGGCGATGCCGTGCAGCCGTTGCTGCTCGCCGCGCGCAGCTTTGCCGTGATCACCTCACCCGTTTGCCGCGCCGCAGTATCGCGGCTGTTGAGAGCGCAATTCGCCGATGTGGCGGTGCTGTCATTCCTGGAAATTCCCGAAACCAAAGCAGTCGAAATCATTGCGACCATCAGCGGCAAGACAGCTGCCGCTCTGCTTTCCGCCGATAGCGAATATGAAAAGGAAGAATGAACTATGCTTCAGGCAACACTAGAAAGCGTTCAGCATAAACAGGCCGCGCGGCAAGGCTATCGTGGCGTCGGATGCTCTCAATCCGAGCTGCTGCGAACGCATAACAACATGGTCCGACGCATCGCCTGGCATGTCTATGCGCGGATGTCGACGTCGGTCGAGCTAGAGGATCTGATCCAAACAGGGCTGATGGCGTTGATCGAATGTGCAGCAACATACGAAGATCGCGGCTTTGCCTTTGCGACCTATGCGTCAACGCGGGTGCGCGGGGCGATGATCGATCAATTGCGCAAAGAAGCGCGGATGACGCGGTCGGCGATGGCGGGGCGGCGAAAGCTGGCCGAGGCTGGAGCAAAGCTGCAACAGCAACTGATGCGCCCGCCCACCGCCTTTGAAATGGCCGAAGCGTTGGGTGTTGATATCGAGACTTACAACCAAATGCTGCTCAACGCGGTTCCGGTGGAAAGCGATAGCGTTGATGAGCTGTATTCCGATCACGACCCGTGGTTCGCTGACGCTTCGGAAAGCGCGGACGTGACGATCGAGAAGGACCAAATGCGCGCGCTGTTGGCATCGTCCATTACTGATCTACCCGAACGTGAGGCGATGATCCTGCATCTGTTCTTTGTCGAGGAACTGAACCTAGAAGAAATCGGACAGATACTAGGCGTCGGTGCCGCCCGTATCTGTCAGATTAAGAAATCAGCGTTGTTGAAATTACGTCAGCAAATAGAAGCCAGCGATAACGATTAAGCCAAAGCCGCTTGCAAATCAGCAATCAGGTCGGTGCGCTCCCAAGGGAAGAAATCGCCCTCGGCTTTGCGACCGAAATGGCCATAGGCGGCAGTCTTGCGATAAATTGGTTTGTTGAGTCCCAGATGCGTGCGGATTGCGCGCGGGGTCAGGCCACCGAGCTTTTCGATGCCCATGATCGCGGCTTCGATTTTATCATCACCAATGCTGCCAGTGTCATGCGTATCAACATAGAGCGACAACGGCTTTGACACGCCAATCGCATAGGCCAATTGAATCGTGCAGCGCGTGGCAAGGCCAGCGGCGACGATGTTTTTGGCCAGATAGCGTGTGATATACGCTGCTGAACGGTCAACCTTTGTGGGGTCTTTACCCGAAAACGCGCCGCCACCGTGTGGGGCTGCACCGCCATAGGTATCGACAATGATCTTGCGTCCGGTCAAGCCAGCGTCGCCATCGGGGCCACCGATTTCAAAACTGCCCGTCGGGTTGATATGATATTCGGTTTCGCGCAGCAATACGGGCGGGATCACGTCAGCGACCACTTTTTTCACATAAGCGTGCAGTTCGGCCTCGTTGGCACCTTCGTCATATCCCGGTGCATGTTGGGTTGAAACGACAACAGCGGTTGCAGCAACAGGCAGGCTGCCTTCATAGCGCAGGGTAACCTGGCTCTTGGCATCAGGCTCCAAAAACGGCGCTGCGCCAGAATGCCGATCAGCGGCCATGCGTTCGAGGATTTTGTGGCTGTAATAGAGTGTGGCTGGCATCAAATCGGGGGTTTCATCGGTCGCGTAACCGAACATGATCCCTTGGTCGCCAGCGCCTTCGTCTTTGTTGCTGCCAGCATCAACGCCTTGCGCGATGTGTGCGGATTGGCCGTGTAGATTGTTCATGAACGTCAAAGTTTCATGGTGGAAACCCGATTGTTCATAACCGATTTCTTTTACGGTAGCGCGGACGGTCGCTTCGATTTCTTCCTTGGCTCCCGGCGCCCATTCGCCGTTTTCGTAAACGCCTTTGCAGCGGATTTCGCCGGCAAGAACGACCAATTGTGTGGTGGTCAACGTTTCGCAAGCAATGCGGGCTTCGGGATCTTTCGATAGGAACAGATCGACGATCGAATCGCTGATCTGATCAGAAACTTTGTCAGGATGGCCCTCTGAAACGGATTCAGAAGTGAAGAGATAATTGTCGCGCATGGTTGCTCCAGTCTATTGGCTGTATCTGCGTATAAAGAAATCTTTATGTGCTGCGCGGGCCCTTAGCGGGAAATGCGGCGGCGGACAAGAGGCAAGAATGCGAGTGCGACGAGTAGGGCGGCAAAGCCGAGTGGCAGAATGTTTCCGTATCGGGCGTAGAGCGTGGGGGCTTTGGCCATCGGCAAAAACGCGTCGATCCGGCCTGCTTTGCCTTGGGCTAGGCTTTCCACAATGTGGCCATCGGCGTCGATGATCGCGCTGATCCCCGTTGGCGTGGCGCGGACAACGGGCAGGCCTTCTTCAATGGCTCGCAAACGCGCTTGGGCAAGAAACTGCGGCGAACCCCAACTGCCGAACCACGCATCGTTGGACGGGTTGAAAATGAAATCGGGCCGGTTTTTGGGGTCAACGACCTGTCCGGAAAAGATTATCTCATAGCAAATTTGCATCCCGACTTTGATGCGCTTGCCATCAAGGGGCAGGTCCAAAGTACGAGGGCCTGGTCCCGGCAGGAAATCGATGGCTCCTGGCACCAACCGCGTTGCGCCCAGCGGCTCTAGCAACCAACGCAACGCTAGATATTCGCCATAAGGCACCAGATGCGCTTTGTCGTAACTCGCGATGATGCCGCCCTTGGCATTCAACGCCATAACCGAATTATGCGCGCCCGCGACTTTGCCGTCTTTACCGAATTTCAGCCTGTCGCCGCCGGTTAGTAATACGTCTTTTGGGCCAAGCAGTTTCGCCAAAGTTGCGCGTGTGCCGACCGCAGTGCCTCCTGGCTGGTTGAAATAGGCTTGGCGCGGATAGCCATCTTCCAACCACCAGGGGATTGCGGCTTCGGGCCAGAGCAGGAGACGCGGTTGGTCGCTCTTAGGCCTGCTGTTTTGCGCAAGACGAACGAAGTTTACCGCTTCATATCCATTAGTATGTTTGTCGATTTGGCTAATGTTGGGTTGGACGATGGTGACCCTGGAACTAATTTCCCCTGTATAATCGGTGATCGTTAGCTGTTCGAGGCCGGCTAGACCAAGCATTATCAACATGAATCCGAATACCCCGCCAAAATTCGATGCGGACGCGCCCTGTACAGTATGTCGATAAATTCCCAATGCCAGTAACCCGGCAAGCAGACACACAATTCCAGATGCGCCATAGCTGCCGATCCACCTTACCAGTAGGGGAGGGGTGAAATCCCTCAAGAATATCAGACTGATTGGATTCCAAGAAAAGCCCGTAAACACCCAGCTGCGTAGCCATTCGGTGATGATCCAGAAACCGGCGAAGGCGAGAATGAAAGTGAGCGAAAACCCTCTCCCCTTTAGGGGAGAGGGTTGGGAGGGGGGGCTGTCAACAGAGAGCAGCGTGCCAGACTCCCCCTCTCCCCGACCTTCTCCCCTGAAGGGGAGAGGGAGCTTCGCAACCCACCACGCTCCCCAACACGCAAGCGCCGGATAGACCGCCAGATACAGCGCCAGCAAAACCACAGCGATCCAGCCCAGCCATGCGGGCATCGCCGCCTGATAGGTAAAGGCAGTCGCGATCCAATTGTTGCCGACGCTGAAATGACCAACGCCGAACAGCCATCCGATCATAAAGGCGCGCTTGCCGCTGTCTGCCGATGCGACAAGGTGCATCAACAGCGCCAAGCATAATAACGTCAGCGGCCACAGGTTCAGCGGTGCAAAACCGGTAGCTGACACACCGCCTGCGAACAGCGCCAACCAGCGCGGATATTTGGCAATCAGTGCTGCGTTCATTTTCATCGTATGCAGCTTTGACGGGCAAATTCCAACATTGCAATCATGACTGCGGGCCGTCATCGCTTTTTGTTGCTTGCCGTTCAGCCGCCGCCTGCTAGCAATCATGCCATGAACATACTCCCCATCTTTGCGCTGATCCTTGCGCCCAATCCGCCGCTTCCGATCAACCCATTACAGATGCAAGACATTGGCTGCGTCGCCGTTATCGGCATCGCCGCGCATGAACAGCGCAGCAAGCAAGGCGCGCTGTCGGCCTACCCCAATCTGGGCGAAGACGGCAAACGCTGGGCCGGGATTGTGGGGGACCGGATCATGGTCGCCACTGGCCAGCCGCGTGAAGTCGTGGCGCTAGCGATCCAGATGGCGGTGAAGGCGGAGCAGGACAAGGCTAGCGCGGCAGAGGAGCCATCAACAGGTTTTCAAGAGCGACTGACAAAATGCGTTGGCGCGATGAACGCAAATTTGGGCGCGATGGAAATGGCGGAGGGTGCCGAGGAAACAGAGCAGCAATGAGCCTTCGCCCGTTCCATCTCGCTTTTCCGGTGCATGACTTGTCCGTAGCGCGTGGGTTCTACCGCGATGTGCTTGGTTGCGCGGAGGGCCGCTCTTCGGATCACTGGATCGACTTTGACCTGTATGGGCATCAGCTTGTCGCGCATCTCGACCCCGACATGACCGTGCGACCGATCCACAATGCCGTCGATGGCCACGCCGTTCCTGTGCCGCATTTCGGCATAATTCTGACTATGGTGCAATGGGAAGCTTTGGCGCAGCGGCTGCATGCGGCTGGCACGGTTTTCGGCATCGAACCGCACATTCGCTTTCAGGGGCAGGTGGGGCAGCAAGCGACGATGTTCTTTACCGACCCGAGCGGAAATGCGTTGGAGTTTAAGGCATTCGCCGATGATGCGCAGATATTTGCGGCCTAATACAAAACCGTTAGCCCTGAGCCTGTCGAAGGGAGTCTATCAGGTGTAGCTCCATGCCGTGGGACGTGCTTCGACAAGCTTAGCACTAACGGTTACGGGAAGGGATT
>JANMGR010000108.1:0-5362 GCA_031374785.1 Sphingomonadales bacterium
CTGGCATAGCAACACGGCCGAGCGGAATATCGGCAAGCAACTTGTCGCCACCGCGGCTCTGCAGATAATCCTCTGCCATGCCAGTCATGGTGAAGCCGGGGCAGATGGCAAAGGCGTAGATGGATTCTTTCGCATACGCGCGCGCGATGGTTTTGGTCATCGAGACCATTCCGCCCTTGGACGCTGCATAATGCCAGTGTGCGGGGCTATCGCCGCGATGCGCGGCACGGCTTGCGATGTTAAGGATACGTCCGCCGCCTTGTGATTGCATATGCAGCACAGCGTGGCGGCAAAATTGGGCTGAGGCGGTGAGGTTGATCGCCATTGTGCGTTCCCAATGATCGAGCCACTCGACTTCTCCCGCATCAAGGGGATTGGCTTCGAACACACCGGCATTGTTGACCAAAGCATCAATCCGGCCATCAAGCTTTTCAAGCGCAGCGCGCCAAAGCGTTGAGGGAACAGTCGGATCAGCCAGATCGCCGTCGGCGCTGTTAAGCCCCATAACACGCGCGCCGCGTTCGGCGAGTTTGCCTTCGATGGCTTTGCCGATGCCTCGGCTTGCACCGGTGAGCAATATATGGAGGGGTTTGTCCGTCATGCCGATGGCCTTAGACCACCCATTCACAAGTTTGAATAGAAACCGTTAGTGCTGAGCCAACGCTAGGGGACTGTCCCAAGCGTAAGCGCCGTGGACTGGGTACGCACTGGCGCTTAGGGACAGTCCACGGCGCGCATCGCGCTTGGGACAGTCCCCGAGGTTATTTTCAGAACTCTCGGAACTCATCGCATCAAATTGCTGACAAACCGCCCTGCATTTGCCTGAAGCGCGGAAATCTTGGTTTCCACATCAGCAAAACCTTGTTCCAGCAAGCTGATTTCGGACACGACGTTCTCGGTATCAGTGCGGATCGCGGAAATTGTGTTCGACATCAAATCAGCGGCAAGCGCGGTTTCATCAACCGATGCAGTGATCATCGTCACCGTCTGCGCTTGTTCCTCCATCGCGCGGCGGATGCGTTCGGCGCTGTCATGCACATCTTTTACGGTGGCGCGAATCGATACGTTGGATTCAACCGAAGCTTTGGTGGCCGATTGGATCGCTGCAATTTTCTCAGCGATTTCGTCAGTTGCTTTGGCTGTTTGATTGGCAAGGCTTTTGACTTCCTGCGCAACAACGGCAAAGCCGCGACCCGCATCGCCGGCACGCGCCGCCTCGATGGTGGCGTTCAGCGCAAGTAGATTGGTTTGCCCGGCAATATCGCGAATCAAGCCAAGGATCGATTCGATCGATTTTGATTGGTCAGACAAAGTATCGGTCGCCTCCACCGCTTCTTGCGCGCGGTCGGTCGCGCGGTTGGCAACATCGGCGGCAAGTTCGACTTCGCTACGGGTATCTTCGATCGCGCGGATCAGGCCCGCTGCGGTTTGTGCCGCTTCACGCATCGCAACGGCCGATTGTTCGGACGCAGTGGCGACTTCGGATGCTTTGCTTAACATCCCTTGTGCAACTGCGCTGCTGCCTGCCGCTTGTTGGCGCAATACATTAGCTTGATCGGAGATGTCGACGGCTGTTGCGGCAATATCATTGTCAAATTGTGTCGTGAAATCGATTTGTTTTTTCAGCATCTGATTGGTTTGGTAATGTGTGTAGCACGCCGCCATGATGGCAAGATCAGCATTCGAAAACCGCACAACCGCCTTGGAAAGCCGCAGAAAATCATCTGAATTTCTGTCAATTGCGGCACCCAGTGCCAGATGATAATGAATGCTGGTGCTGGCAGATGCAGCTAAAACATCGGTCAGCGCGATGCCGCGTTTGCAGGCATCTATGACCTGTGCCTGCAAACCGTTGCGCCATTCTGTTCCGGTCGCGTTATGCAACCTTCCCCGGATAAACTCGCCGGTCCGCGCGACCATTTCTGTCCGGACATTCGAATTTTCCAGCTCAACAAATTTGCGCATTTCGGCCCAGTAATCCCAATAGGCGGCGGCAATGGCTGGAATCTGATCATCGATATGACTTAACAGCTCTACACAATCAGCCGCTAAGCTGCCGTCAAAATCAAACTTTTCGACTACATGCTGTATGGCTTCGGCCAGCGATTTTTCGACGTCGGACATGTATAACTCCGTGTTCCACCCGGATTGGGCAGTGATCATGATGGGATTACACTAGGACACATTGGTTAACGCCGCGTTATCCAAGACGTAACCGAATGCAACCGGCTGCCCCTTGCGCGGGCGCATCAAAGCATTAAAGAGCGGGGCAAAGATAACGCAGGGAAGAATTCGTATATGGCGCAAAATCCAAACCGTCCCATTTCACCGCATATTGGGGTTTACAAATGGGGGCCGCATATGGCGATTTCGATCTTGCATCGCGCCACAGGTTTTGCGCTGGCAACCGCAGGGATGATGACGTTGCTGTGGTGGCTTTATGCGATTGCAACGGGGCCAGAGGCATATGCGAGCTTCCAGTCCTACGCCGTAAATGCCGGGTCAGAGGCGACCATTTGGCAGAGCGCAGCTAACTGGTTTTTCCGCCTACTGGCATTGGGCGTCACATGGAGCTTTTTTCAGCATTTCTTTTCGGGCATCCGCCATTTGTTGATGGATCTGGGCGCTGGGTATGAACTGACTACCAACAAAACATGGTCTTTGCTGGTTTTCATCGCCGCGCTATCGGCGACGGGCATCACCGCGTTGCTGGTTGCTTCGCGTTATATGGGGAACTGATCGATGGGTAACGGAACCGGTATCGGACGCGTTCGCGGGCTTGGCTCGGCAAAGCATGGCGGCAAACATTGGATTGACCAACGGCTGACGGCGATCGGCAATCTGTTGCTGACTAGCTGGCTGGTATTTTCGCTCGTAGTGTTGCCAAATATGGAGCATGAAACGGTCGCAGCGTGGCTGGCCCAACCGTCGGTCGCTGTGCCGATGATACTGATGTTGATCAGCATTTTCTGGCACGTGCGTCTGGGGCTTCAAGTTTTGGTCGAGGATTACGTCCATGAAGACGGTAACAAATTTGCCGTTCTGACCATACTGAATTTCTACGTCATTGGCGCTGCCGCATTCGGCATTTTCATGGTCGCCAAACATGCCTTTACCGGAGCTCCCGCCTGATGTCTGATGCTGCTTCTCCCGCCTATAAAATCATTGACCACACTTACGACGTTGTTGTCGTTGGCGCTGGTGGCTCTGGCCTGCGCGCCACGATGGGCGCTGCCGAGGCGGGTCTGAAAACCGCGTGTATCACCAAAGTCTTCCCCACGCGTTCGCACACCGTTGCGGCACAGGGCGGGATCGCGGCAAGCCTGCAAAACAACTCGCCCGACCATTGGACGTGGCACATGTACGACACCGTAAAGGGTTCGGATTGGCTGGGCGATCAAGACGCGATCGAATATATGGTGCGTGAGGCACCCGCCGCTGTCTACGAACTCGAACATGCAGGCGTGCCGTTTTCGCGCAACGACGATGGCACGATTTATCAGCGCCCCTTTGGCGGCCATATGCAGAATATGGGCGAAGGCCCGCCGGTGCAGCGCACCTGTGCCGCCGCCGACCGAACTGGTCACGCAATGCTCCACGCATTGTATCAACAGAGCCTGAAATACGACGCCGATTTCTTCATCGAGTATTTCGCGCTCGACCTGATTATGGAAGACGGAGAATGCCGGGGCGTGATCGCTTTGTGCATGGAGGATGGCAGCATCCACCGTTTCAAATCGCATTCGGTGGTGCTGGCAACGGGCGGCTATGGCCGTGCCTATTACAGCGCAACATCGGCGCATACCTGCACCGGCGACGGCGGCGGTATGGTTTTGCGTGCGGGGCTTCCGCTGCAGGACATGGAGTTTGTCCAGTTCCACCCGACCGGTATCTACGGCGCAGGCGTGCTGATTACCGAAGGCGCACGCGGCGAGGGTGGGTATCTGACGAACAGCGAAGGCGAGCGTTTCATGGAACGCTATGCACCGTCGGCCAAGGATTTGGCATCGCGCGATGTGGTTAGCCGTTCAATGGCGCTGGAAATGCGCGAAGGCCGCGGCGTTGGCCCGGGCAAAGACCATATCTATCTGCACCTCGACCATATCGATCCCAAAGTGCTGGCCGAACGCCTGCCGGGGATTACTGAATCGGGCAAGATTTTCGCAGGCGTTGACCTGACGCGGCAACCATTGCCGGTGTGCCCGACGGTGCATTACAACATGGGCGGCATTCCGTGCAATTATCACGGGCAGGTCGTCACCAAAGTCGGCGATGATCCTGAGGTGATTGTGAAGGGGCTGTATTCCGTTGGCGAAGCGGCGTGCGTTTCGGTGCATGGTGCCAATCGTCTGGGGTCAAACTCGCTGATCGCTTTGGTGGTGTTCGGCCGTGCGACGGGGCTGCATTTGAAAGAAACGCTAAAACCCAATGCGCCACATAAGCCATTGCCTGCGGATTCAGCCAATCTGGCACTGGCGCGGCTCGACCATTTCCGCAATGCAAAGGGCGGTTCTCCGACGGCGCAGGTGCGTTTGGAAATGCAGCAGACGATGCAAAAGCACGCTGCAGTCTTCCGCGACACTGCGTTGCTGACCGAAGGCTGCACGATCATGCAAAAGGTCAACGCGCGGATGCAGGACATCACGATTTCTGACCGCAGCTTGATCTGGAACACCGATTTGATCGAGACGCTGGAACTCGACAATCTGATGAGCCAAGCGGTCTGCACGATCGAAAGCGCCAACGCCCGCCACGAAAGCCGCGGCGCCCATGCGCATGAAGACTTCCCCAACCGCGACGACGAAAACTGGATGAAGCACACCGTGTCCTGGTTCGAAGGGTGGGGCGGCAAAGGCGGCGCGGTGCGGCTCGATAGCAGACCAGTGCACGAATACACGCTGACCGATGAGGTGGAGTATATTAAGCCGAAGGCGCGGGTTTATTGAGGATCGATATGACTATCTCGAAAATCGCATTTTTGTTCGCCGGGTTATTCATTGTCGCTAGCGTCGTGTTGCTGGTGAAAGGTTTTTGGGAAGGTATTATCGGGCAGGGTGGAATAAGTAGTTTCGACTTGATGTACAAATCCCTCATTATGAGCGGGCTTTGCGCCGTTGGTGGTGTCATAGCAAAAATGTTTTCATCGAACTGACAGATTAAAACAGTCGCCTTAGCCATTGAAAGCAATGACACTGTTTCTCCGCTACAGAATTAATAATTTCGATGACAGGTGCGATATCCTCTAAATTCAATGCTACGCTAGCAACCGTCAAAGCAAATGTAAAAGAGGCATGAGGACAAGAGGGCTAGTGTGCTCCGCCCCCTTTTTACAATCTTTGGACGTTGCAGTTTCGCAATCACC
>JANMGR010000086.1:0-23511 GCA_031374785.1 Sphingomonadales bacterium
GTCTCGCCCAAATAGGGAGAAGCAATCAGAACCTGCGCGCCGCTGTCGTCCAGAATATAATCGATTTCAGACGCCGTCAGCCGGTTGCTGATTGCGACATAAACCAAGCCGCTACGCTGCGCACCCCAGCACAGATCAAAAAACTCCGCGCGGTTTTCCATGCAGATTGCAACGGTATCGCCGTGGCCGAGGCCCAGCGAGCGGAATAAATGCGCAGCGCGGTTTGAATTGGCATCAAGCTGGGCAAAGCTGATCGTCTCGCCTGACCCTGCCATAATAACGGCGGCTTTATCGGGGTGCGTTGCGGCGTGGGTTTTAGGGTGGGTCACAAATTATCCTCTCAGCTGCCGGTCCAATTGGGTTTGCGTTTTTCGGCAAAGGCCGCCGCGCCTTCGCGGGCGTCATTGGTCATGAACAAATTACCTAACGTGTCGTTCTGCTTTTGCCACATTTCCGCTTCGCTCCACTCCGCAGACTGGACCATGACCTGCTTTGATTTCTTGACAGCAAGCGGTCCGTTGCCAGCGATAGTCTGCGCCAGTTCCATCGCCGCATCCAGGGCAGCGCCCGGCGTTACCCGATTAACCAGGCCCAGTTCATAAGCGCGTTTCGCATCGATAAATTCGCCGGTGAGCGCCAGTTCCATTGCAATATGTGGTGGGATTTTCGTTGGCAGGCGCAGCAGTCCGCCCGCCGCCGCTGCCAGGCCGCGCTTCACCTCTGGAATACCGAACTTGGCATTTTCATTAGCAACAATCATATCGCAGGCAATCGCCAGCTCCAATCCGCCAGCGAGAGCATAGCCATCGACCGCAGCGATCAAAGGTTTGTCTGGCGATTTCTGCGTCAGCCCGCCAAATCCGCGTCCTGCAACAAAGGGGGTTTCGCCGCGCAAAAATCCTTTCAAATCCATACCTGAACAAAATGTGCCTCCAGCGCCGGTTATGATGCCAACGCGCAAATCATTATCGGTATCCAGTTGATCGAGCGCAGCTGCGATCAGCTCAGACGCCGCTTTGTTCATCGCGTTCTTCGCCTCTGGACGGTTCACGGTGATAATCATCACACCATCGCGGGTTTCGACCAATGCGTCGCTCATGGAAACTTCTCCTTATCGTGTTTTGGGCCTATTTGGTTTTGGGAAGGCCAAGCACATGCTCGCCGATGATGTTTTTCTGAATCTCGCTGGTGCCACCGCCAATGGTTGCGGAAAAGCTGTTGAGATAGGCGCGGTGCCAGAAACCGGCATCAACAGCCTCGGTGTCACCCGCATAATAGCCTGCGCGCGTCCCCTGAAATTGCAGCGAGAATTGCGTCAATTCGCGGACCAACTCGGTGCGGGTCAGCTTGTTCATCAAGGCAAGGCCCATTGGCCGGTCTTGATTCAGCGCGCCGATGCTCCGCCGCTGGCTGTTAAGGTTGACACCCTGAATATCGATCAAAAACTCCACCAGCCGATCACGCATCACCGGATCATCGAGCACCGGCTTGCCGCCGCGAACCGAACGCCGCGCCAGATCGACAATCGCCATGACGTCCATATCTTTGCTATAATATCCGCCCGCCAAATTGACTTTGGTGCCGCGTTCATATTCCAGCGTCTTCATCGCCATCGACCAGCCTTGGCCTTCTTCGCCCATCAGACAATCGGCTGGGATATGGGCGTTGTCGAAAAAGGATTGGACGAAGCCATATTCGCCCGTCAGCTTTTTAATCCGCCGTGTTTCGACGCCTGCGGCTTTCATCGGCGCGAGGAAAAAACTTAACCCCGCATATTTGCTTGCCGCGTCCGATGCTGTCCGGGCCAACAAGATCATATGGTCAGCCCGGTCGCCCAAAGACGTCCAGATTTTGGAGCCAGTCGCCGCATAGCCCTCGCCACTTCTGACCACCTTCAATTGCGCATTGCCAAGGTCCGATCCGTTGTCAGGTTCGGAAAAGCCCTGACACCAGAGTTCCTCCGCCGACAATATCGGTTTGACATAGCGTCGCCGCTGCGCCTCTGTGCCGACGTCCAATATCAACGGCCCTGCCCAACCCGTGCCGATCGCGTTCAGCAATATCGGCGCATTATATTTGCGCATAATCCGCGTTGCTGTGCGCTGAAAATCAGGGTGCATCCCGCCGCCGCCATATTCTGTGGGCCAGCTCATCCCCAAATAGCCCGCCTCATAGACTTTGCGTTGCCAGTTCCGCAAAAAGTCAAACTGCGCGTCGGTGGAGACCTCCATAAAGGTCAAAGGCAGCATGAAGCCGGGGTCGGCGACGACATTGCCTGCGAACCACGCATCGCATTGCGCTTCGAAATCGGCCAACGCATTGGCCGCCGGTTTGCTGTGCATCGGCGCATTCATTCGCAACATCCTCTCCGCTGCGTTTAATTGCGCGATTAAACTGCTGATTGCAACGATTCTTGCGCGGCGCATATTAAATTTGCCGATGGCGGTTTTATCCAATTACACCATTTTACATTTTGCTATGAATTTGGTAGTAACAGGGAATAGGCGTTCGTCGGCCACTTGCACAAGCGACCCATCTGCAATCGGCGAATGCCGACACGGCCCGGAAGCAATTTCGGGCCGTGTCATTATACAGAATGGGTTTTCGATCACCGACAGCCCATTTCGCCGTCCGCCGCTGGCTTGAAGTTCATTATGCGCAAGACAGGGATCGGGTGGGGCCACGTCTCGAATGCACCGCCACCTGCGATGATCGTGCAGACCGATGTCTTCTTTCCCTTTTTCGCGCCCATTTTTTTGACGATCTCGGCGCTGTAGTTAAATGACTGCTCTGTTTTGCTAGTCACGATCAGGCTCGTTTGCCCGCCAAGGCTGCCAAATTCCAGTTTCAGCTCGCCCTTTTCGGGTTCCATCGGCCCTTTGACAAAGCGGATGGATGTCATTCTACCTTTTTCAGGTTGGAAGATGATCGTTTGTCCGGGCAACAGGTCAATGCGATCGCTGTCGCCCATGATGGCGATGACGACGCCTTCAGACGGTGCAGTATCCGCATTCGCTGGCATAGCCATAACGGCAGCGGCGCATACGGCCAGTGTTAGAATTCGCTTAAACTCCATATTATCCTCCCTGTTTAACGCATCAATCCGCCGAGCAACCCGCGCGCAAACCGGCCAAGCCCCGGAAAGCCGATGGCTTTGCCAAGCTCTGTCCCTAAGGCACCAGCTACGGCACCTGCTGCGCTTTTGGCAGGAGACGCGCTCGATTTTTGGCCAGTCAACGAGCGTGCAATCATCGTCCCTGCCGAGGCCGCAGCAGCGCCAGCAGCGGCTTTGCCGACTTTACTCCAAAGCGATTCGGATAAGCGCGGTTGTTTGCGCGCTTCTTCGACGCCTTGTTCCTCGACCTGACGAGCAACATCGGTGGCGTCGGTTGCCTTTTGCTGAAGCACTTCATAGGCCGATTCGCGGTTGACCTCGGTGTCATATTTGTCGGAAAATGGCGAGATCGACTGGATGATTGCGCGTTCCTTTGCATCGAGTGGGCCAACACGCGAACGCGGGGGTTTAATCAATGTCTGCTGGACAATCGACGGCGCACCATCGGCCATTAAGGTCGAAACCAGCGCCTCGCCGACTTTCAATTCGGTGATCGCTGTGACGACATCCAGATCGGGGTTGATCCGGAATGTTTCCACTGCTGCCTTGATGGCTTTTTGATCGCGCACAGTGAAAGCGCGCAACGCATGTTGCACGCGATTGCCCAATTGGCCCGCGACTTTTTCCGGAATATCTATCGGGTTTTGCGTGATGAAATACACGCCAACGCCTTTCGACCGGATCAGGCGGACGACTTGCTCAACCTTGTCCATCAATGCATCCGGCGCTTCATCAAACAGCAAATGCGCCTCGTCAAAGAAGAACACGAGCTTTGGTTGTTCGGGATCGCCCACCTCTGGCAGCGCCTCGAACAGCTCGGACAGCAACCACAACAAAAAGGTCGCATAGAGTTTCGGGCTAGACATCAATCTATCGGCGGCCAAGATATTCACATGACCGCGCCCCTTATCATCGACTTTCAGGAAATCGCTGATTTCCAGCGCCGGTTCGCCAAAGAAACGCGCGCCACCCTGGCCTTCTAACGATAGCAGCTGCCGCTGGATTGATCCGACAGAAGCTTTGGTCACATGACCGTATTTGGTGCCAATCAGGGCGGTGTTTTCCGCACACCAAATCAGCATCGCTTGCAAATCTTCTAGGTTGAGCAGCAGCATCCCTTCATCATCGGCGATCCTGAACGCGATGTTGAGCACGCCTTCTTGGGTTTCATTCAGGTCCAATATGCGCGACAGCAACAACGGACCATCTCCCAGATGGTCGTGCGGATTGGATGGCCTTGTTCGCCGTATAGGTCCCAGAACACGACTGGGTTATCGGCATAGCTATACCCCTGATAACCGATTTCGGCGGCGCGGGCGGTAAAGGCTTCGTGCAGCTTTCCGGTTGGCGATCCCGCCAATGCCAGCCCCGCCAAGTCGCCCTTTACGTCCGCGACAAACACCGGAACGCCACGCGCCGAAAAGCTATCGACCAGCCCCTGCAACGTCACTGTCTTTCCTGTGCCGGTGGCGCCCGCGATCAACCCGTGGCGGTTGGCGCGTTTCAGGTTCAGATATTGTGGCGCCCCGATACCGCCCGCTTTAACCGAAGCGCCGATGAAGATGCCGTTTTCATTGTCCATGTTTCAAATCACCGCGCTTTGTCCAAAGTCGGGATAATGACAACAACGACAGACGGTTAAGGTCAAGTCAAATCCCTGTACCCCCCTGCAACAGCCTCGCTTTGCCGTGCCCAGCGAATCGTTCATCGCAAAGCTGGCGGCGAAGCATTCCTTCGTTCGGTTGCAATTCATAAAGGCTGTGGCACATGATCATGATGCAATTCAAAACCATCCGGCCGCGTTTGGCCTTGGCTCTCATCACATCCTTGTTGCTCGCGGCGTGTACAACTGTGCCCCCGCCGCGCATCGAAACGCCCAAGCCGCCAGTGACAAAGCCTGTGGTCATGCCAAAACCCGCACCGTCGCCGGCGGTTGTAACACAGCCCAAAAATAGCGGCGCGCCAGAGGCACTGGAAACACAGATCAACGATCTGTGGCGCAATTTCCCGGGACGGACCGGGGTCGCTGTGCTGGCGATTGATAGCAACTGGTCGCTGTCCAAGCGCGGCGAAGAGTTTTTCCCGCAGCAAAGCGTATCAAAAATGTGGGTCGCCATGACGGTGCTTGATCAGATTGATCGCGGCAAGTTGAGGCTCGATCAAACCGTTCGGATTACGCGCGATGACCTGACGCTGTTTCACCAGCCGATCCGCTCGCGCGTATTGGCGAACGGAGAGATCAACGAAACCATATTATCGTTGCTCGAACAATCGGTCACCAGCAGCGATTGCACAGCCAATGATAGCCTATTGCGCACCATAGGCGGGCCAGAAGCGGTTCGGGAATTCATCGCACGCAAAGGCCTTGGCAAAATCCGCTTTGGTCCCGGCGAGCGGGGTTTGCAGTCTGGTATCGCGGGGATGGAGTGGCAGCAAGACTACGCCATCGGACGTAATTTTGAAACGGCCCGGGCAAAGCTGACTTATGAACAACGCAAGATTGCACTCGACCGCTATCTTGCCGATCCTGTCGATGGCGCAAGCCCGTTGGCCATTGTGAAAGCTTTAGGCGAGCTGACCAAAGGAAGCCTGTTGTCGACCGGCTCCACCCGTATGTTAATGGCGATGCTGGAACGCACCAGTAGCGGCCCGAACCGGTTGAAAGCGGGCGTGCCAGCCGATTGGCGCTTTGGCCATAAAACCGGCACGGGCCAGCAATTGGCCGCTGTCTCAACCGGCTATAACGACATCGGCATTATGACTGCGCCCGATGGCAAACGCTATGCAGTGGCGGTGATGATGGGTGATACTACAGCGTCAATCCCCGATCGGATGGCGATGATGCAAGGAGTGTCGCGGGCTGTTGCAGCGGAACACCGCTAACCGTTAATTTTCGATTTCTGGCGCACTCGCCTTATCCCGCTCGTCCAGTTTCTTTGCTGCAGCATCCAGTGCTTCAGCATCGCCAGCAGTCACCCCGCCGGGGCCGGGGTCGCTATCGGCAGGGCCACAGGCGGTGACAGTCAGAATCAATGCCGCCGAAATCAAAAGTGCGTTGGTGCTGGATCGCATTCCCACATCATAGCGCGCGCTAAGCACCAGGCAAAGAAAAAGGCTGCCCCGCAATTGCAAGGCAGCCCATTTCCAATTCGCTTGAAAAAGCGGCTAAGAATTACTTCTTAGCTTCTTCCTTCATCGCTTCGGCACCAGCCTTAACGACTTCAGTTGCTTTGTCGCCAGCCTTTGCAGCAGCGGCACCAGCGGCAGCGGCAGCTTCGCCAGTTGCAGCAGCAGCTTCACCGGTTTTTGCAGCAGCGGCACCAGCAGCAGCGCCTGCAGCTTCTGTGGTTGCAGCAGCAGCTTCACCAGCAGCTTCTGCACCAGCAGTCGCAGCTTCAGCACCAGCTTCAGCGGCTTCTGCGCCAGCTTCAGCAGCTTCTTCACCAGCTTCTTTTGCGCCTGAGCAAGCAGCAAGAGCCATCGCGGAAGCGAGAACGAGAGAAACAGCAATTTTTTTCATATGGGCAATCCCTAATCTAATTTATCGACAATTGTCCAAACCGCCAACGGATGTTGGTCGCTTGGGAGTGGGCGCAATAGCGTTTTGCGCGCGCCAACGCAAAAGAAAAAGGCTGCCCCACTTTGCAGCGGAACAGCCTTTCTCAAAATCGCTTTAGAAAGCGACCAAGAATTACTTCTTGGCTTCTTCCTTCATCGCTTCAGCACCAGCCTTAACGACTTCGGTTGCTTTGTCGCCTGCTTTTGCGGCAGTGTCGCCAGCTTTTGCAGCAGCGTCGCCAGCGGCAGCGGCACCTGCAGCGGCGGCTTCACCGGTTGCAGCAGCGCCTTCTTTCGCAGCTTCGCCAGCGGCAGCAGCGCCGTCAGCAGCAGCTTCTGCACCAGCAGCAGCGGCATCTGCACCGGCTTCGGCAGCATCTGCACCAGCTTCAGCAGCTTCTTCGGTAGCTGCGCCTGAGCAAGCAGCAAGCGCCATTGCGGACGCGATAACAACGGAAACAGCAAATTTCTTCATTTGGGTAACCCCCTAAAAACTTATAATGACCAAACAAGCTTGCCAAGCGGAGTGCTTGTTGGACTTGCGATGCATTTTCTACCTTTTTGGTTTTTTCATTACAATCGGCTTTTTACGCAAAGCGGCCAAGCGACGCAGGCATACGCTGATTATGATAAAGCCTAGCCATAAAAATGTCATTTTTGCGTCAATTGACAGCATATAAAGATTTCTTTATATGCTTGTGTGATGTCCCCATTACTCAACATAATGCGCGCTTTGGCTGATCCGACACGGATGCGAATCGCTTTGTTGATCCGGCAGTTGGAACTGTCGGTTAGTGAAGTAGTGCAGATATTGGGGCAAAGCCAACCTCGTGTCTCTCGCCATATTCGCATATTGGATGAAGCCGGAATCGCAGAGCGTCGCCGCGAAGGTGCGTGGGTTTTTCTTCGCCCCGGCCCTATGTTGACTGATGGTACGCTGGAGCCTCTGTTCGCGCTGCCCGGCACCGATGATTCCAAACCAGTGTTGCGCGACATAAAGCGACTCGATGAAGTGCGCGCTGATCGCGCCGCGATGGCTGCTGACTATTTCACTAGCCATGCAGCGGAATGGGACAGTCTGCGGTCGCTGCACATCGCCGAAGCTGAGGTTGAGGCCGCGTTAAAATCACTGATCGCACAGCAACCGCTGGGTCGCGTGTTGGACGTTGGCACCGGCACTGGCCGGATGATCGAGATTTTTGCCCCGCAAGCTGACAAGTTTGTTGCGGTTGATAACAGCGGTGAGATGCTGCGGCTGGCGCGGGCAAAGCTCGCGGGACTGCCCAACGCCGCATCTGTACAGGCGCATACCGAGATTGTTCTTGGCGATTTCAACAAACTGCCATTCTATGATGGAAGCTTTGACACAATCCTGTTTCACCAAGTGCTGCATTACGCACAGACCCCCGATTACGTCCTTGCCGAAGCCGCGCGCTTGCTTGCCCCGGGTGGTCGCTTAGTGATTGTCGATTTCGCCAGCCATGATTTTGAAGAACTGCGCACTGTCCATGCCCATGCCCGTCTTGGCTTTGCCGATGATATGATGAAGCGAACATTTGCCGCAAATGGCTTAACCTTATCTGGCGTTGACACGCTGGATGGTGGCAAGCTCGTGGTAAAAATCTGGTCCGGCACACGCCGATTAGCGTCTGGTCAATTTTCAGTTGGACACAGCCGAAACACACTAGAATCTTCCAAACTCAGCCCAAATCTTAGGACTCCCGCATGATACTCTCCCTTAATCAAATGACCGAATCGCGCCGCGCGCTTGCCAGCCCGCTTTTTGCTGGACTGCCCGGTGATGCCGAAATCAGCTTTGAATTCTTTCCGCCAAAAACCGAGAAGATGGAGGAGCAATTGTGGGATTCGGTCGTGACATTGGAGCCGCTTGCGCCCCGTTTTGTGTCGGTTACTTACGGCGCAGGCGGCACAACGCGGGAACGCACGCATAATACCGTCGCGCGGATTGCCAAGGAAACCAGCATCCCTGCCGCAGCGCATCTGACCTGTGTCGATGCCAGCCGCGGCGAAATTGCCGAGATTGCCGAGGCCTATTGGCAGGCGGGTGTGCGGCACATCGTTGCGCTCCGCGGTGATCCGCCGGGAACTGACGGCACCTTCGTTCCGCATCCGCAAGGCTATGCTAGCGCTGCTGAATTGGTTGAGGGATTGCGTAAACTTCACCCGTTCGAAATCTCGGTCAGCGCCTATCCCGAAACCCATCCGCAAGCGACCAATGCGCAAGCCGATATCGACTTTCTGAAACGCAAGTTGGATGCAGGCGCCAGCCGCGCGATCACGCAGTTCTTTTTTGAACCCGAAACCTTTTTCCGGTTTCGTGATGCAGCCGCAGCGGCAGGAATAAACGCAGAGATTTTACCCGGAATTATGCCGGTATCAAACTTTGGCGCGATTCAGCGCATGTCGGAGATGACAGGGACATCCATCCCCGAATGGATGGCGCATACCTTTGATGGTCTTGACGATCATCCTGCTGCGCGACAGCTAGTGGCCGCCACCATCGCTGCTGAAATGTGCCGACGCCTTTATGCAGGCGGTGTGCGGCAGTTCCATTTCTACACATTGAACCGTGCGGAGTTGAGCTATGCGATCTGCCATCTGCTCGGCAAACGTCCGGTAAATTCGGGGGCACCGTATTCGGCGTCCCCCCAAGCGCATGCCGAGGGAACACGGAATACCGTGTCCCCGGGTAGTGAGGTAGCAGCATGAGCGCGCGTGAAGCCTTCACCGCCGCCTGCCAATCGCGCATCCTCGTTTTTGACGGCGGCTATGGCACCGCGATCCAGCAACACAAATTGGGTGAGGCCGATTATCGCGGCGACCTTGATCTAGCGAAAGATCAAAAGGGCAATAACGACCTGCTTTCGATCACGCGTCCAGACATTATCGGTGGCATCCATGACGCCTATCTGGCGGCGGGCGCGGATATGATTGAGACCAACACGTTTAGCTCCACCCGTGTCGCAATGGCTGATTATGGTTGTGAACATCTAGTGCAGCGGATCAACATCGAAAGTGCGCAGCTGGCGCGGGATTGCGCGAACCGAGCAGAGGCCAATGACGGCATCAGGCGTTTTGTTGCTGGCTCGGTTGGGCCGACGAACAAAACCTTGTCACTCTCCCCCGACGTCAACGATCCTGGCTTCCGCGAGGTCGATTTCGACGCGTTGAAAGCTGACTATCGCGAACAATGCGATGCGTTGATTGCAGGCGGCGTCGACTTTCTGTTAATCGAAACGATATTCGACACGCTGAACGCCAAATGCGCGGCGATGGCAGCGCAAGAATCGGCGGCGGCTTCGGGCCGCGATGTGCCGTTGATGATTTCGATGACGATCACCGACATGGCGGGACGCAATCTTTCGGGCCATACGGTGCAGGGGTTTTGGCACAGCATCCGCCATGTGAAGCCAATGACGATTGGGCTGAACTGTTCGTTCGGTGCCGATTTGTTGCGGCCCTATATCGCGGAGCTAGCGAAAAGCGCCGATGCGTTGGTGATGGCCTATCCCAATGCGGGTCTGCCCAATGAACTGGGCGAATATGACGAACTGCCCGATCAAACCGCAAGACTGATTGAGGAATGGCTGAACGATGGACTGGTCAATGTTGTCGGCGGATGTTGTGGCACAACGCCCGCGCATATCGGCGCGATTGCCAAAGTCGTTGCCGACCGCGCGCCTAGGGTCGTGCCAGCCGCGCCAGTTTTCACCCGGTTGGCGGGGCTTGAACCGTTTAATCTGGCAGCTTGACCTTTGAATAATTGAAAAGAACAATGACCCAAACAAACACCTCGCGTTTCGTCAACATCGGTGAACGCACCAACGTTACCGGCAGCGCCAAGTTTAAAAAGCTGATCATGGCAGGCGATTATGAAGCCGCGGTCGAGGTCGCGCGCGAACAAGTCGAAAACGGCGCGCAGATTGTCGATGTTAATATGGACGAAGGCTTGCTCGATTCAGAGCTGGCGATGACCACATTCCTGAAACGCATCGCCGCCGAGCCCGATATCGCCCGCGTCCCCGTGATGATCGATTCGTCCAAATGGAGCATCATCGAAGCGGGGCTAAAATGCGTGTCGGGAAAGCCGATCGTCAACTCGATCTCTATGAAAGAGGGCGAAGAGGCATTCTTGGATCACGCCCGCCTGTGCATGGCCTATGGTGCCGCAGCCGTTGTCATGGCGTTTGACGAAACGGGTCAGGCCGATACTAAAGAGCGTAAAGTCGAAATCTGCAAACGCGCTTATGATCTGCTCACCGGTATCGGCTTTCCGCCAGAGGACATCATTTTCGACCCCAATATCTTTGCTGTCGCGACGGGCATTGAGGAACATAATAATTACGGCGTCGATTTTATCGAGGCGTTGAAAGAACTGCGCATCCTGTGCCCCCACGCGCATTATTCGGGTGGGCTGTCGAACCTGTCGTTCTCGTTCCGTGGCAACGAACCCGTCCGCCGCGCGATGCACAGCGTGTTCCTGTTCCACGCCATCCCCGCTGGCCTCGACATGGCGATTGTCAATGCAGGGCAGCTGGACGTCTATGACACCATCGACCCAGAATTGCGCGATGCGTGCGAGGATGTTGTCCTAAACCGGCCGCTATCTGCGGATAGCCCTTTTGAAAGCCAGACCGAGCGGCTGATCGCACTGGCCGAACGCTATAAAGGCACAGATGCCGCGCAAGAAAAGGCCGCCGCAGAATGGCGCGGCTGGGCCGTTGAAAAACGCATCGAACATGCGCTTGTCAAAGGTATCGACATGCATGTTGTCGAGGATACCGAGGAAGCGCGGCTCGCGATCAAAGTGCGTGGCGGTCGCCCCATCGAAGTGATCGAAGGCCCGTTGATGGACGGGATGAATGTCGTCGGCGACCTGTTTGGCAGCGGCAAAATGTTCCTGCCGCAAGTCGTCAAATCCGCGCGCTTGATGAAGAAAGCTGTCGCGCATCTCTTCCCCTATATCGAAGCGGAAAAGGACGAGAATTCCAAAGGCAAAGGCCGGATCATCATGGCCACTGTCAAAGGCGACGTCCATGATATCGGTAAGAACATCGTTGGCGTAGTGCTGCAATGCAACGGTTTTGAAATCATCGACCTTGGCGTTATGGTGCCGTGGCAAGAGATCCTGAAGACAGCGGTCGAAAACGACGCCGATATGATTGGCTTGTCCGGTCTCATCACGCCCTCGCTCGACGAAATGGTGACCGTTGCCGAGGAAATGGAGCGCGCTGGCATGACCATGCCGCTCCTCATCGGTGGTGCCACGACGTCAAAAACGCACACTGCGTTACGTATCGAAACGGCGTATTCGGGGCCAACGGTGCATGTGCTGGATGCCAGCCGCGCTGTCGGTGTGGCGTCAACTTTGGTCAGCGACACGCTCGCCGAGAAATTCGTTGCCGATACCAAAGTTGAATATCAGCACATCCGCGATGCGCGTGCAGGCAAAACCGCCAAGCCGCTGGCCACGCTTGACGAAGCCCGCGCCAATGGCTTTGAAATCGACGAAAGCCTGAAACCTGCAGCCCCGCTCAAACCCGGCGTGCATGTCTATGACGATTGGGACCTAAACGACCTGCGTGACTATATCGACTGGACGCCATTCTTTCGCGCATGGGAACTGCACGGCGTCTATCCCGGCATCTTGACCGACGAAGTCGTGGGCGAAAGTGCAACGAACCTGTTCGCCGATGCACAAGCAATGCTCGACAAAATTATCAGCGAAAAATGGCTGCGCGCAAAGGGGGTTGCTGGGCTGTGGCCCTGCGCACGCGAGGGCGATGATGTGGTTGTTCATCTCGACAATGAAGACCACATCCGCCTCCCCTTCCTGCGCCAGCAAATTGCCAAACGCGCGGGCAAAGCCAATATGTGCTTGGCGGACTTCATTTCGCCAGACGGCGATTGGATCGGCGGCTTTGCCGTCACCACCGGCCACGGCATCGGCGTGAAACTCGCCGAGTTCAAAGCGCATATCGATGATTATTCGGACATCATGCTTAAGGCACTCGCCGACCGCCTCGCGGAAGCGTTTGCGGAACGGATGCATTTGCATGTCCGGCAGGAACTATGGGGTTACGCGCCGGACGAGCAACTGACCAACGAAGCGCTGATCAAAGAGCACTATCGCGGCATTCGTCCCGCTCCCGGCTATCCCGCCTGCCCCGACCACAGCCTGAAACCGATTTTGTTCGACCTGCTAGATGCCACCCACAAAACCGGCATCACCCTGACCGAAAGCTTTGCGATGTTGCCAACAGCGGCGGTATCCGGCTTCTACTTCGGCCACCCACAAGCGGAGTATTTCGGCGTCGCGCGAATTGGTGAGGATCAGGTGGCCGATTATGCTGAGCGGCGCGGGCTGGAGCTGGATAAGGCACGACAGTATTTGCGGCCGAATTTGAATGAGTGAGGGGGTTGTGGCGAGGCGAATGTGACATCCCAAGCCCACTCTCCGTCACCCTGAACTGGTTTCAGGGGCCATTTCCCTGCTCTGACTGGAGCTCAAATTTCAACACAAACCGAACAGTTGCACCCATCCTAACACGGCGGGATCGGCGGCACGATGGAGGCTGAAACAAGTTCAGCATGACGTCCGGTTGGTGCCGCCGCCGTTAGCTCGGGAAGTCCGATTTGCACCCAAACCCGATTTATGCTACGTCACATGTAACGGAGACTGAAGCATGGGCGTTCACGAAACTCTAACCGGCGCACAACGCACCGCCCGCTACCGCGCCGCAAAGCGCGCCAAGGGTTTGCGCCTAAAGCAATTCTGGCTTCCAGACCTCAGCGATCCAGAGGTGCGCGAGAAGATCAGGCAGAGCGTAGCAGAGATCAATCGGCGAGACCGCGAATCGGGCATCATGGTAGAGATCGAGGCGATGGCCGACGAAATGCTGGCATCGTTGCCACCCTATGATTGGGGCGATGATCCACCCGAATGAAGCGCGGTGAAGTCTGGACCCAGTCGGGTGGATCTGGCTATGCCAGCAAGCCACGGCCCGTACTGATTTTGCAGTCCGATCTGTTGATGGGGACTGATTCGACTATCATTTGTCCTTTTACAACGCATGATAACGAACAAATTCCAACGCGGGTCAAATTCACACCAAATGCCGAAAACGGCCTGCGCGAACCCAGCGATCTAATGACCGAAAAGATTACGGCGGTGCCCCGAACTAAGCTTGGTAAGCGGCTTGGCGTTGTGACAATCGACGACATGGAACGGACGGAAGAGGCCATTCTGATGGTATTGGGCTTTGCGGAGTGAATTTGGCGTGGGTTAGTGTAATTGTATTTCTGAATGCTATTGCGAAAGTAGCTTTTTTTGAATGAACTCAGAATGCGCAGCAATCTGCTGTTGGAACTTTTTGGTTATCAGATTCATTCGCATAATTGATACGAAAAGAGCCGGAATACCTAGAAATATGCCGCCGATACCAAGCGCTAGGAAAGCAACATCTAATCCGGCAAGAACCGATGCAAGTGCCAGAGCCAAGGCAATTACAATCGTATGATTCGTCAAAAATTGAATCTTGACTACGCCCGAACTGTTGAACCTCACAATATGGCTATCCTTCGTTAGCGTGCCATTAGCCAATGCTCGGGTGTCCCGCCCTATCGCTGAACCAATACTGGAGAAGCGCCAAGCCGCAAGCCAGATTGGAAGGCACAGAGCTGCGCAAATCCACGGGATTAACGCAGCCAAAGCGGGTTTGTAGACCACACATAAAATACCAAAAACAACGCCGATCCATACCGCTTGTTTTATTCTTAGTCCGGACGAAGTTTGCTTTTCTGGCATCTTTTGTTTGTTAGCTAACTTTGGGTTTTACGAACAGTTCTCTTACACCCAGTATTAAAAAGACGAGGCCGAGCGCGCGCATCCCCATCCCCGAAAACAGGAAGAAATTGATAAACGCAAATGATAGATACATAAATACGCGGTAATTCCAGTTCATTTAAAAAACTCCTAATCTACAACTTACTGTGCAGACTTAGTGCCAACTCATTAATAAACGATTGAGCGGCCGCTCCTGCACGGCTTAGACAATTCTGGGGACACTACAATTCTGGGGACACTATACCAATGGCAATTCCTGACCCAACCGTCGTGCCATGAATTCGTTAGAAGAAATAAGGAAAATAAGAAAGAAGGACTCCGGATAATGCCAGAACGCTGCGTCCCGTTTTTGCTCAATGCGTTTAGGCATAACTGACGCCCTTATTTCTTCTTCCCCTTGTTTCTTCTAACCAAAAACCAGCACAGCCTTTCGGTTCAATCGCTAAGCGGTTTGCATCACAACGACGGGGCAGAAAAACGTAAAAGAGACGTGAGGGGGAAAGAGGTTTATCCTGCACTGCCCCCTCCCGTTCTCTTGACTCTTTTACATTTCTTTCAGCGCCGTGGTCACGCATTCTGCGTTTGTGTACATTCCGACCACCCCTCTCTCTTGGTGAGAGGATATCGAGCCAATCTAGCCAACATCGTCACCCTGAACTTGTTTCAGGGTCCATTTATCGGCCTATCGCGCTGGTGTCATTATAGCGCAAACTTAACAGTTTGCATCGTTCAGGCAAAAGCGGGAGATGCGGCGCGATAGACCCTGAAACAAGTTCAGGGTGACGGATTGGGGAAAGCACCGCAAATGCGACTGCCCAGAGCACGCCCCTAGGCGTGCGCAACACTTTCCCACTGGAGAGAGAAACACAGCGCCTGCATTGGCAACCAACAGTTAGCCCTTGCAATGTAGGGTTTCATTTGCAATTGTTCACTATTCGTTCCACATTAGCGGATCGTATTGCTCTTTCTTATCGTTGGCATTCCGTTTCGATATCCCTGTGGGCTCTGCACGCCCTTTAAGTTGACTAAGTTTACACGGACGACCTCTTTAAGCGTGAACCTTGTAAAGTTAAGCGCGCCAACACCCGTTTAAGGTGAGACCTTAGTGTGACCTTTCACGAGTGTGACTTTTCACGCAAATCCGATCGTTTTCGGCCTATTGTGATGGCGGCGCTAAGACTTTCGGCCCCGCCTGTCCCAGCGCAGCACAATTCCCGCAAGCCGTGGTTAATCGACTGGCGTTACTTTGGCGCACAGATTATTCAGCAACCAATATTCTGCCCAAATTGAGGTATCCCTTATGCGCTTGCCCCTGATCATCGCCCTTTCCCTTACCACCGCCGCGACCACGGCATCCGCGCAAAGCGGTGGTGCATTCCAAGTGGCGGAAACAGGGCGTAGCTATGCACGCCTGACCGATGCGGTTGCCGCGATTGCCGACGGGCAAGGCACAATCTCCATCGCACCCGGCACTTACCGCGAATGCGCAGTGCAGACCGCAGGGCATGTGTCCTATCGCGCACAAGTTGCGGGACAGACGCTGTTCGATAGCGGCATGTGCGAAGGCAAAGCGGCGTTGGTGCTGCGTGGGCGCTCCGCTGCTGTCGACGGCATAGTCTTTCAAAATATGGCTGTGCCCGATGGCAATGGCGCGGGCATCCGGCTCGAAAAAGGCAATTTGAACGTCACGCGGTCGGTATTCCGCAACAGCGAACAGGGCATATTGACCGCTGAAGACCCCGCTGGCGAAATCATCATCGACCAATCGACCTTTTCGGGCCTTGGCCGCTGCGACCGCGGCCTATCCTGTGCGCATAGCATTTATGTTGGCAACTATGGTTCGTTGACCGTCACACGCAGCCGATTTGAACGCGGCAATGGCGGGCATTACGTCAAAAGCCGCGCGGCGCGCGCGATTATTCAGAACAACGCCTTTGACGATACCCGAGGCAAAACGACCAATTATATGATCGATCTGCCCGGCGGCGCATCGGGCATGATCAACGGCAATGTCTTTGTCCAAGGTGAGGACAAGGAAAATTACAGCGCCTTTATCGCGGTCGCTGCCGAGGGCCGCACGCGCAGCAGCAATGCGCTGGCGATCAGCGGCAACGATGCCAGCATCGCGCCGGGCGTTGACCGCAACACGATCTTTGTCGCGGTATGGGGCGATGACCGGCCGACGCTTGGATCGAACCGGTTGGGCCGCGGGTTGACGCCGTTTGAAAAGAGGTAGGGCTTTGCGCCGCCGATCTTACCGCCCCTGACTGCGCCACCGACGCACAATCCGCTCGAGCATCTGTTCCTCGCCGCCATTTTCCTGCCAAAGCACAGAGAACAACGGATCTTCCGAAGCCGGGCGTTTTTCTTCCTCTAGCGTATCGAGCGCAACGCGGATCGGGATCGATACACCTTCGCCGCAGATGATGCATTCGCGGTTGCGAAGCGCAGGGATCGAATCGAGAAAACCACGCGCGCCTTCGGGCATCGCGGCGCGGACAAAGGCTTGGTCGCGGTCGTTGTTCAACCGCATCGAGATAATCGTGCCGCACTGCGACAGCACGCCTTCGGCCAAATCGGATGGCCGCTGTGTAATCAGCCCTAAGGAAACACCGTATTTACGGCCTTCCTTGGCAATGCGTTCCAATATCGTCCGTACCGCACTGTCGCCTGCAACACGGTCAGACGGAATATAACGATGCGCTTCTTCACAGACCAAAAGGATCGGCCGTTGCGGTTCATTGCGTGACCAGATTGCGTAATCGAACACCAAACGCGAAAGCACCGCCACCACCGTTGCGGTAATATCCGAAGGCACGCCGGACACGTCGATGATCGAAATCGGTTTACCCATGCTTGGCAGACGGAAGATTTTGGCGATAAAATCAGCCATCGTGTCGCCGACGAGCATCCCTGAGAACATGAAATTATAGCGCGGATCGGCCTTCATCTCCTCAATCTTGCCCTTTAGCCGCAAGAATGGTGCGCTGGACGAAGCCTTATCCAGCTTGCCCATTTCATTCTGGATGATGTTGGTCAGGTCAGAGAGCAAATAGGGGATCGGCGCATCGACGGTCAGTTTTCCGACGCTTTCTGCGATGCGGTTCTTTGATCGTGCTTGAAGCAGACAGCGCGCGAGAATATCGCAGTCCATCTGTTTTTCATCGCCTTTGGAGGTGACGAAAACTTCGCAATGTTCGGCAAAGTTCATCATCCAATACGGCAGCGCTAGGTTGTTGACATCGAACAATGCGCCGTTGGCTTTGAACGCGGCGCTATACTCGCCGTGCGGATCGATCATCACGATATGACCCTCGGGCGCGACATCGCAAATCTTGTGAAGGATCAAAGCGGCGCTGGTCGATTTGCCGGTACCGGTCGATCCCAACAATGCAAAGTGCTTACCCAGCATCGCATCAATATACAAAGAACCGCGAATATCCTTTGTCGGAAATACCGTGCCAATTTCCACATTCATGCGACCGTCGGCGGCATAAACCTGCTTCAAATCAGGGCTGGAGACCGCGTAAACATCCGAGCCAGGGACCGGATACCGCGTGACGCCGCGACGGAAATTATAGATTTTGCCCGTCAGTTTCTCTTCATCGCCTTCACCCAGAAAATCGACCAACGCGGTAATCATGCTGGGATCGCGGGGATGCAGTTTTTGCGTGCGGATGCTGGCGAGCAACCAGATGCTACCGACGCGGATTTTAATCTGGCTGCCGACCTGCCCTGCGGTCGCAACGCTGGGGTCGCCGTGTTCCATCAACGCGTGAAGCTGCGCTGCCTCCATGCTGATCTGCGAACCCGATCCGGCGATTTCGATGACTGTGCCGATAAGGTGAAGTGAGCGCGAATTAGACGCATGTCGCGTTGGCGAAGACGGCGTGACATTGCTGGCTGCAGCAAACTGTGCACTTGCGTCCGCTGTTTCCTGTGGACGGAACGCTCCAAATCCTTGGCCGTTAACTGCGTCGGTCATTTATCCACCTCGTTCAACATACCCAGTGGCGTTAGTCAAATAAGGTAAATAATTGATAACTGCCGCTTAGAACTTGGCAAATGCTAAACCGGCCATCCATCCAAGCAAGAGCGAAATAAACACGGCGAACATGCCGTAAATCAGCGAATATCTCTGCGATAATATGGTGATAAAGCGTTCAAATCCGGTTTTGCTGACGGTTACTGTTACACCGTCGTCGGCAACAATCACCCGGCCATCGCGGATCAGCAAAGTTTCGGCAACATAGCGCCCTTCTGGCACGCTTGACGGGATCGTCAGGCGCGCGCGGTAGAGAACCTGATCGGTCACATTCACGCTATTTGGCGCCTCCAGATACAACCCGTCTCGCTGGTTCAAATCGACAAGGCCGGAGCGGAATCGGCGCAGTTCTTTTGCATCAATCTCTCCGGTTGGTGATAGCTGCAATCGGTTAAGCCCCAATTCGTAAATTGCGGCTGTGCGCGCATCGATGATTTTCTCCAGCGGCCTTGATGACGCGATCGCGTAGTAGGTAGGTGCAGACCGAAAATCGATGCTTTCAGCGTTGATCCAGATGCCAGCAATCTGTTGCTTTTCCCGCACAATCAATGGCCGGGTTGGCCCGCGCAGGAGAACGACCACGTCGATCTGCCCCTCTGGCACTACCCCGCGTGGATAGATGATTGCACCGAACAGCAACAGCTCTGCTCCGGTAAAGCGCGACTGGATGTTGATATCGCGCTGCGAGACATCAGGGACCAGCTTTGGCACCGCCGATTGCGCAAACGTTGTGCCGGGGACCGCCAAAAAAGCGAGCAACAAGAGCAGCCGGACAATCATAACAGCTGCAACGTGTAAATCTCGTCCGGCCGCCAGCCGAGCCCCAGCGCCATACGGATCGCCACCAACACAACAATGCCCGCAAGGAACAAGCGCAGATACTCAGGCTGCATCCGTTGCGCCAGTCGCGCACCGATTTGCGCGCCAGTGACGCTACCTATTAACAGAAATACCGCGAGCACAATATCGACCGCTTTGGTCGTCAGGCTGTGGACAATCGTTGAGCTCATCGTGACGAACAATATTTGAAACAACGATGTGCCAACGACAACATTGGCGCTCATTCCCAAGATATAGAGCATCGCAGGAACCATGATGAAACCACCGCCGACGCCCAGCAGCATCGTCATAATGCCAGTGATAAAACCCAGAATGAGCGGCGCGAGTGGCGAAATATACAACCCCGAGCGATAGAAACGCCACCGCCAAGGCAGGTTGGCGACCAAGGGATGGTGCCGCCTTTTGCTCGCTGGAATGGGTCGGCCTGCGCGCTTTGCCAGCACCGCAGTCAGACTTTCGCGCATCATCACGCCGCCGATACCGCCGAGCATCACCACGTAAAGGATGTTGATGACGGTATCGATCTGGCCCAAAGCCTCTAAAACGCGGAACAGTAATGCGCCGAATAACGTGCCGAGCAAACCGCCAGCAACCAACACCGCACCCATGCGAAAATCAACTCCGCCGCGTTTCATATGCGCAATTACGCCCGAAACGCTGGTGCCTGTGACTTGGGTCGACGCTGAGGCCGCAGCGACTACCGGAGGGATGCCGTAAAATATCAGCAATGGTGTCGTCAGAAACCCGCCACCCACCCCGAACATTCCCGACAACATGCCGACCGCCGCACCCAAAAGGATGATGACAAAAATGTCGACCGACAATCCAGCGATAGGCAGGTAGATATCCATCGGTATGCGCTAACGGCCTTCCCCTGAACGCCGCAGATATGGCGCATCAATCATCCCTAAGCGTTTTTTGGCGTGCGATAAAGGCATGTGTGCGGGCCTCCCTAAACCGGCGCTACCGCCTTGCCGAGCAAACGCATATTCTTCCACCCGCCGTGATAATAATACGCCACCGACAGGATCACTGAGGTAACGGCTGTCGCAATGAATGCCCACCAGATTGCGTCGGCACCATAGTTATCGTGCAGTCCAAAACCGACCGTGAAACGAACGATCACGCCAGCGATAATGAGGATCACCAGCGGGCCCAGGACTGCCCCGTTGGCACGGACAATAAAGGTCACGACCATCGAAATCCCCATCAACAAATAGCTCCAACCGATGACATGGTTGATGTGGATCGCAATCGGGATTGCATTGCTTTCAGGCGGCAGAAACAATTCCAGCAGCGCCCGATCCAGCAGTGTAATTGCCAGCAGAATACTTGCTGTCATCGCCACATTAATGCCGACGCCCGCCCAAGCGATTTTGCCAACACGATCCCATTTGTTCGCCCCGATATTCTGCGCCGCCATCGCACTGACCGCACTACCGACCGCAACCGCGGGCATTTGCACATAGCTCCACAATTGGTTCATCACGCCAAAGGCAGCCGCTGTATCCACGCCCTCACGGTTAATCAGCCCAATCATCGCCAGCGCAGAGCCCGACATGATAATCATCGACAGGCCCATCGGCAGCCCCATTTTGGCGATGGGCCCGATATAGGCAGCGCTCGGTTTCAACCAAGCCAGTTCAGCACCCCGCAAGCGGATGGTTAGGTCCTTGGCGTAAATCCGGTGGATCAACACCGCGACGCTGACCAGCCCCGCAATCATGGTCGCCAGCGCTGAACCGCCAATGCCCATTGCTGGAATTGGTCCCAGCCCAAGAATAAAAATCGGATTTAGGACGATATCGAGAGCGACATTCAGGATAGAATTCCACATCGGCGTCACAGAATCGCCGATGCCGCGCAAAGAAGACGACAGCAAGACCATGACGAACGAGGTCGGCATACTCAGGAAAATGACGCGTAAATAGATCAAAGCCAGCGGATAGGCGCCCTCTGGCGTTGCCAATAAACGCAGCACATGCGGCGCAAAAATCCAGCCCAAAGCTGCCATTACAACCCCTGCGATGGCAAACATCGTCAGTGCTGTGCCCAGCACTCGGCGCACGCTTTCGATATCGCGGCGGCCCATATGCTGACCGATCAAGATTGTCGTCGCCATCGAAAAGCCGAACAAAGTCGAGAACATCAGGAACATCACCATCCCCGCATTCGCCGAAGCCGCCAGCGCCTCCACCCCCAAAAACTGCCCAATCCACACCGAGTTCACGGAATGGTTCAGCGATTGCAGAATGTTGACGCCCAGCGAAGGCAATGCGAACAACAGCAACGTCTTGCCAACAGGGCCGATGGTGAGGTCGCGTTGGGAAGAATGTCCACCTGCTGGCTGTGATGGCGATGCTTCGCTCATACCGAAAGTTCATTCAGCGAAGCCTTAAATTGACAAGATTGTCGCTTCAAAGGGGGTGCAACTGTCCATCTTGTCAAGTTAAGGCGCAGAGACAACCGAGCGCCATCGCGGCGTAAAGTTCGGATGTATGACGGCCCCTGCTGCATAGATAGGACTCAAGCAGATTGCAGCTGTGTAGGACAGCGAAATTTGGCTTACGCCCGTTGTATCGTTTCACGCAAAGGACGCGAAGATTCCAAAGAGCTTGATGTGCAGACTGAACCCAGTGCCACCAGAAAACGTCTTAAAAATCTTTGCGATCTTTGTGTGAAACGATCATCCTAATCGGGCCAACGCAGCGCCAAGCCGTTCCGCCTCTGCCGATTTTTCCGCATGATCGGCACGGGCTTTTTCGACCGCTTCGGGTTTTGCTTTTTCGACAAAGGCGGCGTTGCTAAGGCGGCCAGAAAGCGCGTCGCGTTCTTTGGCGGCGGCTTCGATGGCTTTAGTAATGCGGGTGCGTTCGGCGTCTAAGTCGATTATGCCGACAAGCGGAATAACGAAAGTAGCTTCACCGACCACGATTTGCGCTGCCCCTTTGCGGGCTAAGTCAAAATTCGCAAAATCGCCAATGCTTTTGTCACCAATCACGACACCAATGCCAATACCACCGTGCACAAGAATATCGCCAATCCTCGCCATACGACGGATGGCTTCGGCATTGCTGACCAACCGATCCTTGGTAACGTCAGCAAACTCGAATACCTGCATTTCAAGTTTTGTTCCGGGAGAAACAGCCAGTTCAGATCGCACGGTCCTAATGCCGCCAACTAGCTCAATCACCCAGTCGATTTCAGCCTTGGCCTCAGCATCAACCTCAGCCTTCGGCTCCGGCCATTTTGCATGGATAATGTCATACTGCCTAGGCCGCTCTGGATCCGCCAAAGCATGCCACAGCTCCTCCGTCACAAACGGCATGAACGGATGCAGCATCACCAAAATCTGGTCGAGCACCCAGCCCGCGACAAGCCGCGACTCCGCGTCCATCTGCTGTTTTTCGCCATCGACAAACGCGGGCTTTATCAGCTCCAGATACCAGTCGCAGAACTGGTCCCAGACGAAGTGATAGATCGTGTCCGCCATGCCGTCGAAGCGAAATTCGGCGAAGGCTTTGTTGAGCTTCTCAACAGTCTCGACCACCTCGCCGATGATCCAGCGGTTGACCGCGAGTTCGGCCTTGGGGGCCGAAATCGAGTGCGAGCCGCCGATGCCGTTAGACTGCGCAAAGCGCGCCGCGTTCCACAGCTTGGTCGCGAAATTGCGGTAACCGGCGACGCGGCTTTCATCCATCTTGATGTCGCGGCCTTGGCTCTCCATCGCCGCCATAAAAAACCGCAGTGCATCAGCGCCATATTGGTCGATCAGGCCAAGGGGATCTACGGTATTGCCCTTTGACTTCGACATCTTGCTGCCATCGGCGGCGCGGACGAGGCCGTGGAGATAGAGCGTCTTCCACGGCACTTCTTTCATGAAGTGCAGCCCCTGCATCGCCATGCGGGCGTCCCAGAAGAACAGGATGTCAAAGCCCGAGACGAGCACGTCATTGGGGTAATGGCGGTCGAGCATAGTCTCCCTCTCCCCTTTAGGGGAGAGGGGGCTGTCCGAAAGAGCGGCGCTTGAATTGACAGCCCCCTCTCCTTCCGCAGCTGCGCTGCTCCCTCCTCTCCCCTGAAGGG
>JANMGR010000103.1:0-4107 GCA_031374785.1 Sphingomonadales bacterium
CAGAGGCGCAGAGGAAGCAGAGCGCGCAGAGGAGCATTTGCGTTTGCTTTCAAGTATCTCTGCTTCCTCTGCGCCTCTGCGCGAAACCCTTTCTGCCCTTCGGTCGGGAGCAAAGCGATGACCCTCCAGCTAGATTCCGCCGTAACCACCGGCGACGAAGTCATTCAGAACTACACGATCAATTTCGGCCCGCAACATCCGGCGGCGCACGGCGTTTTGGGTCTGGTGATGGAGCTGGATGGTGAGATTATCGAGCGGCTCGACCCGCATGTCGGCCTGCTGCATCGCGGCACCGAAAAACTGATCGAGCATAAAACCTATTTGCAGGCTTTGCCCTATTTTGACCGGCTCGATTATTGCAGCCCGCTGGCGATGGAGCACTCTTATGTGCTCGCTATCGAAAAATTGCTCGACCTCGAAGTTCCCTTGCGCGGCCAATATCTGCGCGTGTTTTTTGCTGAACTGACCCGCATCTGCAATCACATGCTGAATCTGGGTTCGCATGTGATGGACGTTGGCGCGATGACGCCGAACCTGTGGCTGTTTGAAATCCGCGAGGATTGCCTGAACTTTTTTGAACGCGCGTCGGGTGCGCGGATGCACGCGGCGTGGTTCCGCCCCGGCGGCGTGCATCAGGATGTGCCGCTAAAGCTGCTGACTGACATCGGCGACTGGCTCGACCACCGGATGCCGAACTTGTTCGAGGACGCGCTTAGCCTTGTCGTCGACAACCGCATTTTCAAACAGCGCAATGTCGATATCGCGACGGTCAGCAAAGAAGACGCGATCAAATGGGGCTTTTCCGGCCCGATGATTCGCGGCAGCGGCATCCCCTGGGATATCCGCAAAAGCCAACCTTATGACGTCTATGCCAAGATGGATTTCGACATTCCTGTCGGCACAAAGGGCGATTGTTACGACCGGTTCATGGTCCGTTGCGAAGAGGTGCGCCAATCGATGCGCATCATGAAGCAATGCTTGCTGGAAATGCCCGAAGGCCCGGTGTGCAGCGACGACCGCAAAATCGTGCCGCCCAAACGCGCCGAGATGAAGCAATCGATGGAAGCGCTCATCCATCACTTTAAGCTCTATACCGAAGGCTTCCACGTTCCCGCAGGCTCCGTCTATGTCGCGACCGAAAGCCCCAAGGGCGAATTCGGCGTCTATCTGGTCGCGGACGGCACCAACAAACCCTATCGCTGCAAAATCCGCCCCACCGCGTTCTCGCATCTGCAAGCCATCGAGATGATGTCCAAGGGGCATATGCTGGCGGACACCACCGCGATTATTGGCGCCATCGATGTCGTGTTTGGGGAGTGTGACCGGTGACACTTCAGCAACGGACCTATTTTATTTTTTTTGGCCTCAGCCTGCTAATTGGATTTCCGTTGGCGATGCTCACCGGGCAGCCTGCGTTGGTAGGAGTAGCCGCCATAATGGTCGCTGTTCTGTTTTGGGCGTTTAATAAAGTGCGAGGCGCAAATAATGGCTGACGTCCCACACATCCCCGACGAAGCTGAAACCCGCGCGAAATGGGGCGATTTTACTTGGTCTAAAGCCAATGCGAAAACCGCCGCGATGTATGTCGCGCGCTATCCCGCTGGGCGCCAACAATCCGCTGTCATGGCTTTGCTCGATTTGGCGCAGCGTCAGGTGGGCGAGGAAACCAAGACGCAGGGCTGGTTGCCTGTGCCAGTGATCGAATATGTCGCCCAATATCTCGGCATGCCCTATATGCGCACGTATGAGGTCGCGACATTCTACACCATGTACAACCTCGCGCCCGTAGGCCGGTTCCATGTGCAAGTATGCGGCACCACGCCGTGTATGTTGCGAGGGAGCGATGACGTCATGGCGGCGTGCAAAAACCGTGGTCTGGTAAAGGGCGGCACGACACCCGACTGGCTGTTCACCCTGACCGAAGTGGAGTGCCTCGGTGCCTGCGCCAACGCGCCGATGGTGCAGATCAACGACGATAATTTCGAAGACCTGACCTATGACAGCATGAGTGTGCTGTTGGAGGCCTTGGCCAATGATCAGCCGGTGAAGATCGGGCCTCAGATTGATAGGCAAGTCAGCTGCCCCGAGGGCGGACCAACGACGTTGAAGGAAATGGTTTCCACCAACCGCGATTATCGGGGGGATTGGTGATGGTCGTTCTTCAAACGCGCGAAGCGCCATTCATTAGCTCGCACGAAGACACGAAGACACAAAGTGGTGTCGCGTCATCCCTTCTTAGTGTCTTCGTGTCTTCGTGCGAGATCCATTCTGCCCTTCGGGCCGGAGCTGCCGCATGAGCCTTCAAGACAAAGACCGCATCTTCACCAACGTCCATGGCTTCCAACCGTGGAACCTGAAAGCTGCGCAGAAACGTGGTGATTGGGATAAGACCAAGAAGCTGCTCGAAATCGGCAATGATGCGATCATCGAACAGGTCAAAGCATCGGGCCTGCGCGGGCGCGGCGGGGCTGGGTTTCCCACTGGGATGAAGTGGAGCTTCATGCCCAAAGCTCCAACGCCCGAACGGCCGAACTTCCTTGTCATCAATGCCGATGAGAGCGAACCCGGCAGCTGTAAAGACCGCGAAATTATCCGCCACGATCCGCACAAGCTGATCGAAGGCGCGCTGATCGCTGGTTTCGCGATGCGCGCGCGCGCCGCCTATATCTATATTCGCGGAGAATATATCTTTGAGGCAAAGGTATTGGAGGACGCGGTTGCAGAGGCCTATGCCGCTGGCCTGATCGGCAAGAACGCCTGCAAATCGGGCTATGACTTCGACGTCTTTGTCCATCGCGGCGCTGGAGCCTATATCTGCGGCGAAGAGACCGCGATGATCGAAAGCCTAGAGGGCAAAAAGGGTCAACCGCGACTGAAACCGCCTTTCCCCGCAGGGGCAGGGCTTTATGGTTGCCCGACGACGGTGAACAATGTGGAAAGCATCGCGGTCGTGCCAACGATCCTGCGGCGCGGCCCCGAATGGTTTTTCAGCTTTGGCCGCGAAGGCAATAAAGGCACAAAACTGTTCCAGATTTCCGGCCATGTAAACACGCCCTGCGTCGTCGAAGAAGAAATGAGCATCCCGTTTCGCGAGCTGATCGAAAAGCATTGCGGCGGCATTCGCGGTGGGTGGGATAATCTGCTCGCGGTGATCCCCGGCGGATCATCGGTGCCGTTGGTTCCTGCCGCGCAGATCATGGACGCGCCGATGGATTTTGACGGGTTGAAAGCCGTCGGCTCCGGCCTTGGCACCGCCGCCGTTATCGTGATGGACAAATCCACCGACATCGTCCGCGCCATTTCGCGGTTGAGCTATTTCTACAAACACGAAAGCTGCGGTCAATGCACGCCGTGCCGCGAAGGCACAGGCTGGATGTGGCGCGTGATGGAAAAAATGCGCACCGGCGACGCGGAAATCCGCGACATCGACACGCTGTACGAAGTCACCAAACAGGTCGAAGGCCACACCATCTGCGCGCTGGGCGATGCAGCGGCGTGGCCAATTCAGGGGCTTATCAAACACTTCCGCCCAGAGATGGAGCGCCGGATTTTGGACGCCAAGGGCAGCGAAATGTTGGAGGCGGCGGAATGAACATGGAGCCAATTTTTGAACGGTCTGGTGCGGTAGTCGCGTGGCTACGCGGCGATCATATTTATGACCTTAGAGGCAAACATCTTATCCATCTGAGTGGTAACAACCTCCACGCTCGTGGTGCAGGCCACTTAGGCACATTTCGACAAGGCCTGTTTCGTGACCGCCAAGGCGCGGTTGTAGCTTTCGTTCGAGGGGCTGCGGGTGGACCTGTGCTGCCCGTTCTACGAGTAGCTCCAGTGCCCCCCGTGACGCAAGTTCCACCTGTTCCTCCAGTGCCACCCGTTCCGCCTGTGCCGCCTGTTCCAAGGCTGCAATGGAGCGGTATGAGCTGGCAAGTTTACGTGAGGGGCTGAGCCTAATGCCTAAAGTCACCGTAGATGGCCTCGAAATCGAAGTCCCCGCAGGCGCGACTGTTCTGCAGGCGTGCGAGCTGGCGGGCAAGGAAATCCCGCGCTTCTGCTATCATGAGCGGCTGTCCATCGCGGGCAATTGCCGCATGTGCTTGGTCGAGG
>JANMGR010000114.1:0-2342 GCA_031374785.1 Sphingomonadales bacterium
TTCGGGGAATTCGCCGACCATGCCGGTGACGAGGTCAGCTTTGCACAGGCGGGCGGCGCGTCCGGCTTGGTTGGCCAATAGCACTGACGCAGGGGACTGTCCCTGCATGGGGACTGTCCCGTTGCCAGCGCTGTCGTTGCCTTCACCACCGGGGACAGTCCACGGCGCTTCGCTTGGGACAGTCCCCTCCGCGCCGACAATCCCCTCTTCAACCAACCACCGCGCCAATTTCGCAACCCGCTCGACCTTATCGGCGACCGTGCCCAATTTCTCATGAAAGGTAATCTGGCTTAACTTCTCACGCTGCACATCAAGTGCAACCTTCAAATCCTGTTCCCAGAAAAACTTGGCGTCGGATAGCCGCGCTGCCAGCACCTTTTCATTACCCGCAACAATCGCGGCACCACCGTCATGCGCGACAATGTTCGCGGTGCAGACAAACGCGTTGGCGAGTTTGCCGCCCGCGTCGTTGCAGACAAAATACTTCTGGTTCACCCGCGCGGTCAGCTGGATGACTTCTTGCGGCACTTCCAAAAACGCCGGATCGAACCGCCCCAGCATCGGCACGGGCCATTCCGTCAGCCCTGCATTTTCGGTGACCAAGCCTTCGTCGGGAACGAGTATTAGGCCAGCCGCTTTCGCTGCCGCCTCGGCCCCGTCGCGGATAATCTGTGCGCGTTCGCTGAAATGCACGATGACATGCGCGGCGCGCAGGGTTTCAACATAGCTGTCCGCATTGGCGATTTCGATGGGGCCGCTTGAATGGAACCGGTGGCCCATCGTCGTGCGGCCACTGACGATCCCGTCAATCTCGCACGGCACCACATCATCACCCAGCAACGCAATGATACCCTGCAAAGGCCGCACCCAGCGCAAGCTTTCGGTCGAAACAGACGCAGCGCCCCAGCGTTGTGATTTTGGCCAAGGAAAGGCACGGATGATTGCGAGGATGGCTTCGGCCAACACATCCGCTGTTTTGCGTCCGGGCTTTTCCGCAATCGCGAAATACACGCCGTCGCGTTCGACCAGCTGTTCCTGCGTCAGGCCAGTTTTGCGGAGGAAACCCTCCATCGCCTGCGGCGGCGCGCCGACCTTTGGTCCTTTGGTTTCTTCGGACGATGTAGCCGTTTCCAGCGGCAGGCCTTTGGCGATCAACGCCAAACGGCGCGGCGTGGCAAAGGCTTCGATGCCTTCTGCCGCCAGCCCAGCCTTCGCCAGCGCATCGGTGAACAGCCGGACCAGATCGTCCTTGGCCTTCACCTGCATCCGCGCGGGGATTTCTTCGCTGCGCAGTTCGAGGAGGAAGTCCTTCACAGCACAGCTCCGTCATGCTGAACTTGTTTCAGCATCCATCGTGCCACGCAGACCGAAGGGATGAGAGGATAAATGGACCCTGAAACAAGTTCAGGGTGACGTGGTTGGGAGCGGTTGGGTTTGTGCATCACGCGTCCCACCCGTTCTTTTCCATCCACGCCTGACAGCTGCCTTTGGCAAGATCGCGCACTTGGCCCATATAGCTCGCCCGCTCCTGCACGCTGATAACGCCGCGTGCCTGCAACAGGTTGAATATGTGGCTGGCCTTTATCGCTTGCTCATAGGCGGCAATCGGCACGGCTTTTTCAAGGCAGCTTTGGCATTCGGCCACGGCATCCTTGAAATGCTGAAACAGCATATCGGTGTTGGCGACTTCAAAATTATAGGTGCTGTGCTGGCGTTCTTGTTCCTTAAACACATCGCCATAGGTGACACCGACATTGTTATAGGCGAGATCGAAAATGCTATCCTTGTTCTGGATATACATCGCCAGCCGTTCCAGACCGTACGTCAGCTCGCCCGCCACAGGTTTGCAATCGAAACCTCCCATCTGCTGAAAATAGGTGAATTGCGACACTTCCATGCCGTCACACCAAACTTCCCAGCCAAGGCCCCATGCGCCCAGCGTCGGGCTTTCCCAGTCGTCCTCGACAAAGCGGATGTCGTGCAACAACGGATCGATGCCAATCGCGGCAAGGCTGCCCAGATACAATTCTTGCAGCTGTGGCGGCGATGGCTTCAGGATCACTTGATACTGGTAATAATGACCCAGCCGGTTGGGGTTTTCGCCATAGCGGCCATCGGTTGGCCTGCGGCATGGCTGAACAAACGCGGCATTCCACGGCTCTGGCCCCAATGCGCGCAAAGTGGTCGCGGTGTGGAATGTTCCCGCGCCCATTTCCAGATCATAGGGTTGCAGGACAACACAGCCCTGTTCGCCCCAATAGGCATGGAGACGCAGGATCAAGTCCTGAAAGCTTAAAGGCGCCGCATCAGACATGGCCGCGCTTTGGCGGGAAAGCGCGTTC
>JANMGR010000116.1:0-13901 GCA_031374785.1 Sphingomonadales bacterium
AGCACACTTCGCCGACCGCATTGCCCTCTGCGCCAAAGCCTTTGCCCCATAAAACTTCGCCGCTTGCCAATACCAATACGCCTGTGGCTCCCTGTGGCGCGCGCGTAGTGATAGGGTCAGCCATTTGGGCGTCCTTTTGCAAAAAAATTCTGTCGATGTCGCTAAGGGATTGCGGTTAGAGAGGGCAGCCCGCAGCGTCAATCATATATCAAAGAAAACCTGTGGATTGAGGCCAAGCACCGTTCGGGCATAGGATGCGTAATCCCCTTTGCGGTCTTTGCGTCTTAGCGCGAGATTCCTTTTTGTTCGCGCAAAGACGCAAAGACGCCAAGATTGTTAGACCGAGATGTCGGGTCTATGGGGCCAGAATTGAATTTATAGAAATGAGAATGACATGATTCGCGATACCATCAAAGCTGCACAGATCACCGCGATGAAGGCGGGCGACAAAGACCGGCTTGCCGCCGTCCGCTTGATCCTTGCCAAGATCAAAGACCGCGATATCGAACTGCGCACCGCAACGCAGCTGCCCGATGATGATGTGCTGGTCGTCGAGGTGCTGCAAAAAATGGTCAAGCAACGCCGCGAATCGATCACCATGTTTGAACAAGGTGGCCGTGATGAGCTGGCGGCCGTTGAGAAATCCGAACTCGCGGTCATCGAGACATTCCTGCCCGCGCAGATGGACGAAGCCGCCACCACCGCCGCGATTGAAGCGATCAAGGCCGAACTCGGCGCAGATTCGCTAAAAGACATGGGCCGCGTGATGGCCATGCTGAAAGAACGCCACGCATCAGAGCTGGATATGAGCAAAGCAAGCGCACTAGTGAAGGCGGCATTATCGTGATAGCCTAACAACGTTATGGTTCTAACTCCACAATGGCTCGATGAATTACGCGCGCGAACCACGCTTTCCGCGTTGATCGGGCGCAGCATCAAAGTGACCAAAGCGGGGCGCGAGTTTAAGGCGTGCTGCCCGTTTCATAACGAAAAAACCCCCAGTTTCACGATCAACGATGAAAAGGGGTTTTATCACTGCTTTGGCTGTTCGGCGCACGGCGATGCGATTCGCTGGATGACCGATCAGCGCGGTTTGAGTTTTATGGATGCGGTCAAGGAATTGGCCGATGCAGCCGGAATGCAGGTTCCCGCAGAGGACCCCAAAGCAGCGGAAAAAGCCGAACGAGCGAACTCACTTTATGACGTCATGGCGGCAGCGCAAAACTGGTTTGTCGCTCAATTTCAAGGGATCGAAGGTACAGAAGCGCAGGCCTACTGTGCAAAACGCGGACTGAACGAGGAAACCCTCAAAGCTTTCGGCATCGGCTTTGCTCCAGACAACCGAACCAAATTGAAAGAAGCGCTTTCACATTTTGGCACGGAAAAACTGGTCGAATCTGGATTGCTGATTTCCGTTGAAGAAAAAGAGCCGTATGATCGGTTTCGTGGCCGCTTAATGATCCCTATCCGTGATCCGCGTGGCCGCGTGATTGCCTTTGGCGGGCGCATCCTTGGTCCTGGTGAGCCGAAATATCTCAATTCACCTGACACGCCTTTGTTCGACAAAGGCCGCGTATTATATAATCTAGATAAGGCCTCTCCCGCATCGAGGGCATCGAAACGCGTTATTGTCGTAGAAGGCTACATGGATGTTATTGCCCTAGCACAACAAGGATTTTCCGACGCAGTGGCTCCTTTGGGAACTGCGCTTACAGAGCAACAAATTGAAATGCTGTGGAGGCTAAGCGATAGGCCGATCATCTGCTTGGACGGAGATGAAGCAGGACAAAAGGCGGCAGAACGGGCAGCGTTGAGAGCATTACCAATTATGCGTCCCGGTAAATCAATGGTTTTTGCCGAGCTGCCGCAAAATCAAGACCCCGATGATTTTCTCAAAGATAATGGCAGTGCGAAATTTGAGGTCGTCCTCAAAATATCCAAATCCTTGTCACGATTTGTTTGGAGCCGCCATCGCGCAAGAATTGAGTTGTTCAAACCTGGTCCTGACGACAGAGCCAAGCTACTCGGCGAGTTAGATACGGTTGCGACAACAATCGCCGACCGGATACTCGCAACCGAATATCGCAGCGCTTTTAGACAACTTTTTTTTGAAGAGTTTGGTTTCAAAAAAGACGGCCTTCGTAAAGCGGGATTGGCTATTGCGCGGGCATTTGGGACAAAACTCGGCAACGTCACGGAAGTAGTTCAACGTGCAATTTTGCTCGGCCTTTCCCGCTATCCGCGAGTTATTCACTCGAGGTTTGAAGAAATCGCCAACTTAGTAATCGAGAATGAACTTCTCAATGAAATGCGGTCGGATATACTCAACTTGGCTGGATCTCAACCAGAGATCGACCAAGATATAATCGAGCAAATTTGGCTAACGGATAGAAGCCCTCCCTTCAAAGCACGTGATTTGCAAACTGACTTGGCTTTCTCGTTTTACTTCAAGCATGACGATCCCGCAAAACCGGAGAGCGATCTATTTTTGCTTATAAATTTCGTAAATCACGAGCGACGATTGAACGGTAAAATTGCGGCGGCTAGGGCTGAATTGAATACCTCCCACTCTACTGAGGCAGCTGAACAATGCCGCGAATATGAAGCGCAAAAGCGGCAAAATCGGCTTGATATTAGCGACCTTGTGGTCACAGCCGAAGACGATGGCATGATGATGAGGTCTGCTGCTGCCTAGCTGCCGCAAAAGAAACACTTGATAGTGCAGGCCTCCTTACCATATTAGCAAGTGATCTGTATAATATGACGCATACCAAACATCGTCCGCGACTCGGCCATCAAGCTTACGTCCCGCAGTCGGTGGACTAGATGATTTTGACAGACGGATCGCCGCGCTCACTTGCGCGATGACATCGTCACAAACGGCAACGGGAACAACAATACCTTGGCAACAAACCCCGATTTAGATGACAACAACGTGGATGACAGCAGCGGGGGCGACGCGCCGCTGATCGATTTGAACGATGCGAACGTCAAAAAGCTGCTCGCGAAAGCAAAACGCCGTGGGTATCTGACCTATGACGAGCTGAACGCTGCGCTTCCTCAGGACCAAATGTCATCCGAACAGATCGAAGACGTGATGTCCACGATCAACGATATGGGCGTGCAAATCGTCGAATCAGACGAAGCCGGTGAAGATGGTGAGGAGCAGGAGGAAGAAGTCGAGACCATCGACAATATCTCTGAAAATGATCCACGCTCGCTGACGCAAGCCAAAAAATCGACCGCTGGTGAACGTACCGATGACCCCGTCCGCATGTATCTGCGCGAAATGGGTGCGGTTGAACTGCTCAGCCGCGAAGGCGAAATTGCGATTGCAAAGCGGATCGAATCGGGCCGCGACACGATGATCCTGGGGCTGTGCGAAAGCCCGATTACCTTCCACGCGATCATCGAGTGGTCAAACGCGCTGAATAACAGCGAAATGCAACTGCGCGAAATCCTCGATCTTGACGCGATGCTGACCAAAGAACCAGCGCCTGAATCCTTGACCGAAGACGGTGAAGAAGACGACAGCGACGGCGAAATCAGTGAAAAGACCGCTGGCGTGTCGTATAAGGAAGAGGAAGAAGTCGCTGACGAGCCCGATGCCGCCGCCAATGAAGACGATGAAGACATGACCGAGCGCCGGATGCGTCCGGTGGAGGAAGAGGAAGAGGACAACACGCTTTCACTCGCGCAGATGGAAGAGGCGCTGAAACCCGGCGCGCTGGAAAAATTTGCGACGATCACCAGCCTGTTTAAGAAGTTTTCGAATATCCAGCTGCAACGCATGCAGTCGATGGCGAATGGCGAAGAATTCACCAAAGCTTCAGAGAATAAGTATCAGAAATTACGTGAAGATTTGACCGCAGAGGTTGAGAGCGTAAAGTTCCATGCGAACAAGATCGAGTTTCTGGTCGATCAGCTTTACTCGTTCAACCGCCGCCTGACTGCGCTTGGTGGACAGATGTTGCGTCTGGCCGAGCGTCACAAAGTTCCGCGCAAGGATTTCCTCGACCGCTATGTAAACCACGAGATCGACGAGAATTGGCTCGAATCGGTCGGCGGCATTGACAAGAAATGGGCGAAGTTCGTCGAGTCCGAAGCCGATTCGGTAGAGCGCATTCGCAGCGAAGTCTCCGACATCGCATCCGCCACCGGCATGAGCCTCAGCGAATTCCGGCGGATCGTCAACATGGTGCAAAAAGGCGAACGCGAAGCGCGCATCGCCAAAAAGGAAATGGTTGAGGCCAACCTGCGCCTCGTGATTTCCATCGCCAAAAAATACACTAACCGCGGCCTGCAATTTCTTGATTTAATTCAAGAAGGTAACATCGGCCTGATGAAAGCGGTCGATAAGTTCGAATATCGGCGTGGTTACAAATTTTCGACTTATGCGACTTGGTGGATACGCCAAGCGATCACGCGTTCGATTGCGGACCAAGCGCGTACGATCCGTATTCCAGTGCATATGATCGAGACGATCAACAAGCTGGTCCGCACAAGTCGGCAGTTCCTGCACGAACAGGGCCGCGAACCGACGCCAGAGGAAATGGCCGAGCGCCTGTCGATGCCGCTCGAAAAAGTTCGCAAGGTGATGAAAATCGCCAAGGAGCCAATTTCGCTCGAGACGCCAATTGGTGACGAAGAAGACAGCCATTTGGGCGACTTCATCGAGGATAAGAACGCAGTTATCCCCGTAGATGCTGCGATTCAGGCGAACCTGAAGGAAACGGTAACCCGCGTTTTGGCGTCGCTTACCCCGCGTGAAGAACGCGTGCTGCGTATGCGCTTTGGGATCGGCATGAACACTGACCACACGCTGGAAGAAGTTGGCCAGCAGTTTTCGGTGACTCGCGAACGTATCCGCCAGATTGAAGCAAAAGCGCTGCGGAAGCTGAAGCATCCAAGTCGTTCGCGCAAAATGCGGAGCTTTTTGGATCAGTGATGCTTTAATTGGGCTAGCAATGGTTGGGCGGAGAATGATTTGACGATTTCCCCACGCCAATACACCTTTGCCGTCGCCCTCACTGTGTTATCGGCAGCTATAATCTGGCTATTCCTTGCCGCGCTAGGGCCTGACTGGTCGATCTTTGCGCCAGCCACATGCACAGCAACCCACTGTTTTTGCGAACTGCCGAGGGTTGGCAACGCAATGCTACAGCCCTCAAACAGCTTATCGTCCTACGGCTACGCCTTCGCGGGTTTTCTTATGATTGTCATTTCGCAAGGAAGTGGCTGGTCATCGGCTTTTCATAAAAATGCGGCGAGCTGGTTTGGCGTGACCGCAATTTTTGTCGGTCTTGGTTCCGTCTTACTCCATGCAACGCTAACGCTTTGGGGCCAATTTTTCGATGTTATGGGTATGTATCTGGTCAGCGGATTTATGATGGTCAGCGCCGTTTCGCGGTGGCGGAATGTGTCGGATCGCGCATCGGTTCTGCTCTATCTCGGTGTCGTTGGCGCGCTGTTGGCTGTGCTGTACTGGGTTCCAGAGGTGCGCCGCTCTTTATTCGCAGTTGTTCTTCTAGCTGCTATTGCTGTGGAACTTGTCTTTGCAAGGCCGCTGCGCCGCGATGTTCGAGTTGCTTATTACATAATGGGCATCGTGGTCAAAGTAGTGGCGTTTACAATCTGGAACCTTGATCAGAATGGTATAGTTTGCAGCCCGCAAAGCGTGTTTCAGGGTCATGCTGTCTGGCACCTGCTCGGCGCTACATCGTTGTGGTTCACCTTCCTTTATTATCGCAGCGAGCGCCCAAATTAGATACGGTCAAGTAGGGACCAGACAGCTGACAAGTTTACTGCATAAGAGTTTTTGATGGCTGGCATGTAAACGGCTCGTTTAGAAACTGCTGCTATAACCGCATATTGACCAAAGCGGACCGCATGTCTGCTCTGTCGGTTGTGGAGTAAAGCATGGAACAACGCGCGAAGCAAAGCATTGGCTTTGGCGAGGGATTTGCAGCCCTTGTCGCGGAAAATGGAAGCGTGCCTATCAGCGGGCCTCTTACCGCGTTTCTTGACCGCTGCATGGCTGCCCCTGATCTGCGCAAATCTGTTAAGGATAGCCTGCCCGCACTTTTGGCCGACGTTTCACATTTCCTAAACATTTCGCATGGCCGCTTTCCGGGCGTTGTAGACCATGCAGCCAATAAAATCGTAGATTTCGAAGCACGCGAGTGGCTGACACATGCAACGATAGCTTTTGCCGACGAACGCTTGTTTCTCAACAGCTTAACTGTAGCGGCTGGGCCGATACGGCGGCATCTGGACCAAGATAAAATCGAAGCGTTGCTCGCGACACAGCAACGCAGTTTTGAAATGCTGGCAACGTCGGACCGTAAAGGCTGTCCAGCAGGTGCCGCGATGGCGTTTGTGCTAGATTGGCATGCAACGCGTCCGTTGCTGGATCGTGCAGCTTCGATGCTCGGCATTGAGGCGCAGCCTTGCGCCCTGCCCGCAACCACGGTTACTGCGGCGTTGGCCGTTGCGCTTTCGGGCAATGCGGGTGTAGATCGAGCTATGGCCTTTGGCAGCCAGCAGTTGTTGGCGCAGCAAAAGGGGCTTTGGCATCTGATCGCTGCACGCCACCATAAAATGACGGCGCTCTAATTTCTTGTCAGAGTTAGTCCCTATAACAATTCCACCGTTGCATCAGTCGCCGCCAATCTTTACCGGCTTAATCGAACGATTAAATCCGGGGAAAAATACATGCGCTTTGATGGCACACAAAATTATGTTGCAACCAACGATCTGAAAGTCGCAGTCAATGCCGCTGCAATGCTACGCAGGCCATTGTTGGTAAAGGGCGAACCCGGCACAGGCAAAACAGTCTTAGCGCAGGAAATTGCCAAAGCTTTGAACGCACCGCTGATCGAGTGGAATATCAAATCGACAACCAAAGCGCATCAAGGGCTGTATGAATATGATGCGGTCGCGCGGTTACGCGACAGTCAATTGGGCGATGAACGCGTTCACGACATCAAAAACTACATCAAAAAGGGAAAACTGTGGGAGGCGTTCACTGCGCCCGAGCTTCCAGTGTTGCTGATCGACGAAATAGACAAAGCCGACATCGAATTTCCCAATGACCTGTTGCAGGAATTGGACCGGATGGAGTTTTATGTCTATGAAACGCATGAGACGGTGAAAGCGGTCGAACGGCCTATCGTTGTGATCACGTCTAACAACGAAAAAGAATTGCCCGACGCGTTTCTGCGCCGTTGCTTTTTTCACTACATCAAATTCCCCGAACGCGACACGATGCAGGCAATCATCGACGTCCATTTCCCCGGCATCCAGAAAATCCTGGTGTCAAAGGCGATGGATATTTTCTACGAAGTCCGCGACGTTCCAGGCCTTAAGAAAAAGCCATCGACGAGCGAATTGCTCGATTGGCTAAAGCTTTTGCTGCACGAAGATATGCCGCTCGATATCCTGCAAAACCGCGATCCGACCAAAGCGATTCCGCCGCTGCATGGTGCGTTGCTGAAAAACGAACAGGATGTTATGCTGTTTGAACGGTTGGCGTTTATGGCGCGTCGTCAGGGATAAGTTTGGCGAACGGACAAGTTTGAGGAGATAAAGCGGTGTGGCGTTCTCTTTTGCTTATGGCTGTTGTTGCTTTTGCCATGCTCACACAACACGCCCAAGCGGCACCTCAGGCGTCATCCAGTTCAACATTATGTCGATATTGGTCAGGCTCCCCTGACGCAGGTGGTATTGAGATTCTTGCCACAGGCGAACGAACCGTCGGAGAACGCGCCATTACAGGTCGACTTAGCACTGCCGAATTGACAATTTGGTCTCCAGTAGCTTTACGCAAGCTGCCCGGTATCAGCAGTCCAGCCGATTTAATTCTTTTGATGCCAGCAAAAAAGGTAGAGTTTAGAATTCCAAAGGGTTCTGACGTATACGTAGTTGGCGATAAAACATCCTTTCCAGATTTTTTTGGAAAGGTGCTACGTTTTTTGAAACCCACAGGGCATTTCGAAAAACTGAACAGCAACCGTTATAGCATCGATCCAAAAGATATGGCTGATTTGTTAGATACTGATAGCATTAAGTTCGACGTTAATCAGGCATCGATGAAATTATTCGAATTTCCGCCGAGCAATGCAGCGGGCCCGACGTTTCGAAATTGTATTTTCGAGTTTACAAACAAGATCTATACTTCGGCGCCGGGGCCAGTGGTACAAAGAGCAAAAGTGGTTAAAAATGAAAGACGCCCGGTCGACGAAGTAATGCCCAACTTCAGAGCTAGATTATTGCCTAGCCAGCCCGCCTTTCCATCAAAAATTGACATTGAGGTGGATGTGAACGAATCTGGACAAATCTCACAATGCCGTCTACAACAAAACCTAAAACTCGATAATTATCCTGATGTTAAGCCTAGAATATGCACTGGAGCAGCTCGGTGGTTAAGGTTTGAAAGCGCGAACGACTTGGATGGTCGCCCTGTTCCCGATATGAAGATACCAGTTACACTGGAGTTCTATGCACCTTGTGACGTAAAGCTCGGCGAAGTTTGCGTACCATTATCTGGCTCTAACTGATGGCGTGGTGCCTGAGTAATCGATCACAAAATATACGCTATCTCCAAATCGCCCCAGCGCCGTCCGTTGATATACAACGGCACGTAAACATTGCGGACGACGGCCTGCGATTTGTCACTGCCGCTGGATGCGCCTGTGTGGCGGTAAACGGCCATATTGTAATCCTCTGTGCTGGCTTTTGCGATAACGTCGATGCCTTCAAAAAAGACTCGGCCGTTGCGACAATAACGATTGTCATGGGCAAAATCGCCTGTCGGATTTGCGGAAAACTTGGTCATATGCGTTGGCAGAAAGCCTTTAGTATCAGAGCAAATAGACGTCAAAATTTCGGACCGCATGCCACTGATTTCGTCGTAAATAGGCCGCCAATGTGTATCAGCCCATGACGAAAATCGACAACGGAATCGCTCTGGATTACTCCCCTCTATTGCAACAAGATTTTCATCGAAAAGGTCGCTCATCGACAGCGTGCCGTCTGCGATGGCCTTTTCCGTAAAGTCCTTAATCCGGCTGGCTTGGTTCTGCGCCAATTCGACAAAGATGCTGTCTTCGCGCGACATGCCGCTGTGAACCAGCTTATCGAACATGATATTCGCCCGATTTTCAAGTTCGGTCACATCATGATGTGCGAGCGAAAGCTGTTTATGCATGGCTTCATTGGCAGCATCGACCGATGATCGCACGCGTTTGGATTCGCCCAAACCTTCGTTGATTGCCGCCGTGTTGCTCGCGATTTCGCCCGTTCTTTCATCAACCTGCGCAACAATATCGCTAAGGCCGCCGAGTATGTGCTCCACATGCGCGAACTGGGCCTGTGCTTTGCCGCTACCTTCTATGCCGCTGCCGATGTCGGCCACTAGCTTTTCTGCCTCTGCCGACAAGGAATTGACCGTTCCGGTTATTTCGACGGCAGCAGAACGCGAATCCAACGCGAGCTTTTTCACTTCGGCCGCAACAACGGCAAAGGTCTTACCAGCTACCCCTGCCTTTTGCGCTTCTATCGCAGCATTAAGCGCCAACATATTGGTTGTGCGTGCAATGTTGTCGATTGCTTGGCTGGCGCGTTTCACTTGTTCCATTGCAGCGGCAAAACCAGTGATGTGCGTGCCGAGCCGGTTGATCAGCCCGATCATATCGGCGAAGCCCGCAATCGAGCTGGAAACTGTCGCGCTGCCCACCGCGACTTTTTCGCGTGCTACATCTGAAAGCTCACGAGCTTCCGCGGTTGCATGCGCTACATTTTCTATTTCAGTCGCAAGTTGTTTAGTGATCGCTTCAAGCTCAAGATGCTTTTGCTGCAAATCATCCGCTGATTTCAGAGCGTTTTCCAATGTCCCTGCGGTATCTGAACAATCGACAACGACTTCGCCACAGATTTTTGCGGTATCATCAATCCAATGATTTGCCTGAATGGCTTGATTTTGCATGTTATTTTTACGACTCATGTGTTTATGCCACAACGTGTAAATCGACATGGTTATCGAAAGCTTAATTTCAGTGCCAACGCTTGACGGAAACTGAAAGGAACGGCACTGCAAACCAAGATCAAACGGAGCCTGCACCCATGTTTTTCAACTTCCTCGAAGAGCTTCGCAGCGCCGGTATCCCCGCATCGCTGAAAGAGCATTTGGCACTGCTAGAGGCGCTTCAGGCCGAAGTCATCGAACGCAATCCCGAAGAGTTTTACTATCTCGCACGCACTGTGCTGGTGAAAGACGAAGCGTTGCTCGACCGGTTTGATCAGGTGTTCAACAAAGTGTTCAAAGGCTTGATGACCGAATTTGGAAATGCGCAAGGCGAAGTTCCCGAGGAGTGGCTAAAGGCCGTCGCCGAGAAATTCCTGACACCCGAGGAAATGGAAGCCATCAAGTCACTGGGGAGCTGGGACGAGATTATGGAGACGTTGAAAAAACGTCTTGAGGAACAGCAAAAACGCCATGAAGGAGGCAATAAGTGGGTCGGCACAGGCGGCACCTCGCCCTATGGCAACAATGGCTACAACCCCGAAGGCGTTCGCATTGGCGGCGAATCCAAACACAAGCGAGCGTTAAAAGTTTGGGAAAAACGCGAGTTTGCCAATCTGGATAACACCAAAGAGCTGGGCACACGCAACATCAAAATCGCGATGCGCCGCTTGCGCAAATTTGCCCGCGACGGTGCGCAGGATGAACTCGACATTGGCGCGACAATCAACGGCACTGCGCGGCAGGGCTGGCTCGATATCCATATGCGCGCAGAGCGTCGTAATGCGATCAAGGTCATGCTGTTTCTGGATGTCGGCGGATCGATGGACCCGTTTATCAAGCTGTGCGAAGAATTGTTCAGCGCGGCAACTGCGGAGTTCAAAAACCTCGAATTCTTCTATTTCCACAACTGTCCCTATGAAGGCGTGTGGAAAGACAATCGCCGCCGCTTTGCGGAACGCACTCCAATGTGGGATGTGCTGCACAAATTCCCCCACGACTATAAGCTGATCTTTGTCGGTGATGCGGCAATGAGCCCCTATGAAATCAGCCATCCGGGCGGTTCAGTCGAGCATTTTAACGAGGAAGCCGGTGCTGTCTGGGTGCAGCGAATGGTGAATACCTATCCGGCAGCCGTGTGGCTAAACCCCACACCAGAGGCGCATTGGAATTATTCGCAGTCGACCAAAATCCTGAAGGAGTTGCTGAAAGACCGGATGTATCCGCTGACCTTGGGCGGATTGGACGACGCTATGCGCGAATTGGTGCGGAAGAATTAGCCCTTCTGATCTAGCTCTTCGTTCAGACGTAAGCTGGCGCGCCAAAAGAAAAAAGATGGAATAAAGCCAAGCCATGCCGCCCCGAATAACACCCAGCGCACGCTTTCCGTTCCAGCCATCGGCTGCAGCCAATCCGACAATGCGCCGAAAACAAACGGGCCGAGGCCAAGTCCGATAAGGTTTTGGCCGAACAGCATTACCGAGGCCGCCACTGCACGCAGTTCCTTGCGCACCAGACCCTGCACACACGCATAGGCAGGGCCGTAATAAGCCGCATTGAGGATGGTCGGCACTAGGATCAGCAGCCCTGCAACCCACCAGATGGGGGCACCATAACCGAGAAACTGAATCGGCGCGGCAATCGCCATGCCAATAGCGGGCAGCGTCAAAATGTGGCGCCGGTTAATCGACCCAAAGCGGTCCGCCGCCCAGCCCCCAAGCCAGGTGCCAAAAATTCCGGCAACGCCCAGACTGACCGCACCAATCACTCCAACCTCGGTCGTTGTCATACCGTGGCTGCGGATAAACAGCGACAGCGTCCACAACCCCTTTCCGTATGACAGAAAGGCAGCGAACGACGCCGCCACAAGCAGCAAGACGTAAGCGCGGGAGGTGAATATTTCAGCTACCGCTTCGCGAACCGGGATCGGCGGTGGGCCCGCAGCAGCAGCTTCGCCTTTCATCAATCCAAAACGACGCGGGTCACGCAAAAGAAAGGGAAGTATTAAGGCCAGCAAGAGACCGGGCGCGCCAACCAGCATCAATGCTGCGCGCCAGCCCCAGATATCGTTGACTACGCCGCCGATAACCAGACCCAGCAAAGTGCCGATCGGCACACCCATGCCGTAAAAAGCGATTGCCGAGGCGCGCTTTTCGGGTGCGACTGCATCGCTGATCAGGCTGTGCGCCGATGGCGTGCAGCCTGCCTCGCCCACCCCGACGCCAATCCGTGCGAGTGCCATCTGCCCAAAATTCTGCGCAAAGCCGCAAAGCACAGTCATTCCCGACCAGATGGCGAGCGAGGCAGAGATCAGTGTTACGCGGTTAGTGCTAACTCGATCAGCGTAGCGCGCGATTGGAATGCCGAGTACAGCGTAGAAAACCGCAAAAGCGGGTCCGGCTAACAACCCCAGCTGGGTGTCGGTAAGCCCCAGCTCCCCCTTTATCGGTTCGGCAAGGATATTGAGGATTTGGCGGTCGAGAAAATTTAAGGTGTAGACAGCAAGCAGAACCCATAATGTTAATCGCAACGAACTTTTCGGTGCTGTGCTGTCCATCTGCCCACTCCCTTTTTGTCATTATGCACGCTTCCTAATAAGAGTCGACTGCCGCAAACAACGCTGTCACCATTTCCCGCTCACTCGGTTCCAATTCTGGTCGCCAGATATCAAATATTAGCACCAACCGGTTTTTATCGCTGCGATTCCATGCCTCATGCTGAATGGTGTCGTCAAAGGCGATCATCTCTCCTTCTGCCCACTCGATTGTAGTTTCACCGACACGAAAACCACAATTTTCAGGGATTACTAAAGGCAGGTGACAGATATATCGGCAGTTTATCATTCCTGTATGCGGCGGGATATGCGCGCCGGGTCGCAATAGTGACAGCATAACAGAGGGTGCTCTTGGCCCTATGTGGCACAATGGTACTTCATCAATTGTCGCTTGAAATGTTCGCGGACAGGCCGCTACGTGATCGTCAACAGGCCCGCCATTTTCCCACAGAAAATAGGTGCTCCAATCCGCATTTTCGAGCATCCCGTGTACATCGCCCTGCGGGCGTTGTGTGTTCGTGCGGATATACGGTCGAAAGTCAGCCTGCCCGTTAAGCAATTGCAACGCTTCGTCACGCATCGCGGGAAAGCTAGCTTCAAACGCCGTCCGCCAGTCATATTGCGATACATCAGCAAATTCGACAGTCGGCAAATCAGGGTAGAAATAGACCAGCGGCATTTGCGGAAAACGCTGAAACACCGGAGGGCGCTCGCGTTCTCCAAGCATGATTTCCAGCGATTTTTGGAAACGCGGGTGACGGTTGTTTTTGGTAAATCCTGCTTTATCGAGCGCTTTCAGCAAATGATCCTTGAACAATTGATCGAACCAAACGCCCATCGCTTGCGCCCGCGCTGCATCGCGTGCCATTCCAGCGGAGGTCGCACCGTTTTGTTCGACCAAACGCACAGCAGCGCGGTAAAACGCAACTGCGGCGCGGTGGTCATCGGCATGAAAGCGGTGATCGGCCTTTGCCAAAATCGCAATGAAATCGGAATGATTGGCGGTAAGCCGCTTTTCAGCCTCTGCCTCGCTCAATTGCGGTATTGGGACAATAGGATGATCGGCCACGATTAATACAGCAAATATGGCTTGCGCGCTGATATCCATGCGGCTTCATCCGATAGCGACAGTGCGTCAAGATCAGTGGGACTAGATGCATCGTCATCAACCCAGAGGCGAAGTGCAGGACCACCGTTGATCACATCAATCGCAAGCACAACATCGGTATATTCGTATTTGAAATCGGTGCCGCGCCACAGGGGATAATCGGGATACAGCAGACGGATGGCTTTGAACGCCAAAGCCTGTAACCGCCATGGTTTGAA
>JANMGR010000165.1:0-6373 GCA_031374785.1 Sphingomonadales bacterium
GGTGAAGGCTGAATGGGGAACGAAGCGCAGCTGCCCGAAATGCGGCACGCGATTCTACGATCTGACCAAAGAAGACCCGGTTGAGTGCATCGAATGCGGCAACCAATGGACACCCGAACCTGTGCTGAAATCCAAACAGCCTTTGCCGTTCGAAGAAGCCGAAAAGAAGAAAGACGACGCTGATCTGGCGGACGACGATCTGGATATTGATGTTGACGCAGTCGACGGTGACGTTTCGCCTGACAATGACGTTGACCTTGGCGGTGACGAAGATCTGGGCGTTGCTGGCACCGAAGGCGACGGCAACGACGATCAATAAATGGGGCGAAACCCGGGGCGATAGTTCGCTCCTTCATTTCCTGCCATCTAACGTACTAAATCAAAGCTGCCCTGATCTGTGCTGCGAAGTTCCGTGTCCAAATGCAATAGGCCCAGCTCCATCGCCAAAGTTACCATATGGGTTCTGTTCCGCGCCCGAATTTTAAGGCGCACATTTTCGATATGCCGTTCCACTGTGCGCGGCGCGATGTCTATTTCCTGGGCAACCTCTTTGGCTGACAGGCCGTTGGCGACAAGTTCCAATACCTGATTCTCTCGGGCAGTTAATAGCGGCACGCCACTGGCGGGGTCCAAATGCAACACAGTTTTCACTCCTTCGAAAGTCTATAAGACTCGAATCACTATGACCGTTTGCAACCCGGCTAAAACCAAGAAAATTTAGATGCTTGAGCGTATCTTTTTTTGTTTTTTGTATAACTGACTTAAACCAAAAACTCTTAGACGCCCCACTCATGCTTCGGATACGGAACATATATTCCGACTCAGACCCCCACCTGCATTCATTATGTAAATTAGCATATATACTAAGACATACCTAATTGTAAAATTCCCTTAGTAAAATCACCCACGAAAAAGTCCGCCCGAAAAGTCACACGGATTCCTCCCAATGGTCAGACATGGAGCACGGGCATAGCCTAGCAGCATAATAATAAGAGACTCGGGCCGCGCCGATCAGAGGGAGATTAACATGCTCAGGCTACGCGGCCAAACTGAACCCCGCATCGAAGCGGACCTATCTACGATCCTGAAGTTTCGCAAAGGCGAAATTGTTTATACGCAGGAAGATCCGGCAACCGACTGGTTTGAAGTGCTGTCTGGCACTGTACGCACCTGTTATCTTTACAGCGATGGCCACCGGCAATTAACGGGCTTTTTTTACACAGGGGACGTCTTTGGCATTGATAGTGGCCAATATGCTTCTTCGGCAGAGGCGGTTACCGCCGTCACACTCCGCCGCAATCCGCGTCGCACAGAATATTATTCCGATGCCAAAAAGGACCCGTCAGTCCAGATTGCCTATCAAAGCGCGCTGAACAACGCGCAGGCTTGTATTTTTCTGCTGGGGCGCCGCACAGCGGCAGAACGATTGGCAGCATTCTTGCTCGCCACTGCAAAGCGGTTTATCCCGAATAAAGCGTTCGCACTGCCCATGTCGCGGTCCGATATCGCTGATCATTTGGGGCTGACAATCCACACCGTAAGCCGGACCTTATCCGAATTTGTCAGACGCAAGCTCATACGTCTTGATGGCCCCCAATCTATTTTCATCGAGGACCCCGCCGGACTGTCATGCCTTGCCCGGGGGGATCAGCACGAACAATCGCTGACTGAGCAACTGACGTGTCAGGCGAATGCAAATAGCAACGAGCTTGTCGCACAATTCAGGAACTGATCATGACACATAACTCTATCGAGCGCAGTGTGCTAGGCACGCTTGGTTGTGCAGCGGGCCTTACCGCGATGGCCATCCCATCACAGGTTGAAGCCGCCAGCATATTGCCTCTTGCTGCAAGCGGAAGTGCTGTCAAAGCCGCTTTGGTTAAAACCGACTATGCAAAATTTGATGACAGCGAAAGCGCGGATGACAAGCCCGTGGCCGTTGCACCAGAACCAGCGGCAAACGAGATTGCGGATCAATTGGCTTTACTAGCCGCAGAATTAAAGGCGCAGCGCACATTGATTGCAGAGCAAAATGCTATCATTGCGCGGCAGCAAGCGGCGATTGACCGACTGATGGGGCAAAGCACAGCAGACACCAACTTGGCGATGATGCGCGGAACGGGTTTTGGCCAAGATACTATGGCGCAAAGGGCTGCCCCAGCACCGCCTATGCAAACAGTCGGTGAAGCACCACCGCCGCCCGATGAGACGATCACCGACACGCTGACCGCCTTGCCGCAGGGCCAAGGCGTGCTGACGCCGCGCGGCCAGACAGTGCTCGAATCCTCGTTTGAATATACGCGCACTTCAAAGAACCGCCTCGTGTTCCGGGGTTTTGAACTGATCCCGGGACTGCAAGTCGGTTTGATCGAGGCATCGGACGCTGACCGCGACACGATGGTCGGCACCGTTGCATTGCGCCACGGCGTGACCAACAGGTTGGAGATAGAGGCGCGAATGCCCGTCCTTGCAAGGCATGATCGCATTCAGGTTGTCCAGCAACGCGATGAGGGGATCGTCCGCCAGATTGCGCTGAGAGACCATTATATCGGTGATGCTGAGGTGTCGCTCCGTTATCAGTTTAACGATGCCAAGGCGGCTGATCACCCGATTTTTGTCGGCAACCTGCGCGTCAAATCAAACACCGGCAGAGGGCCATTCGACATTGACTATGACGATTTTGGCGTTGCCACTGGCCTGACCACAGGGTCTGGTTTCTGGGGCGTGCAAGGCGGCGTAAGCTTTCTGATTCCATCTGACCCAGTGGTCCTGTATGGCGGCACCAGCTATCTTTATCACATACCAGCTACGGTGAATAAAACCGTCGGCGGTGCCTTAATCGGGCGCGTTGACCCAGGCGACGCCATTTCCGGCAATCTGGGTTTTGGCTTTGCGCTGAATTCCCGCTTTTCCTTCTCGCTGGGATACAATCACAGCTATATTTTCCCAACAAAGACTCAGATTAACGCAACCACGCAGCGTTCAACGGCGTTGCAAGTTGGCTCGCTTGCAATCGGCGCATCGTTTCGCACAAGCGACCGGACCTCGGTGAACCTTGCTTTTGAATTCGGGATGACATCGGACGCACCGGATGTCTCGATGTCACTGCGCTTGCCGCTGCGGTTTTGAACGGCCGGGTTTGGGTGTTGCGCTTTGAGCAAATTCAGCTGTGATGATCGCTAACTGCATACCTTGTTTATGGATTGATCCTGCTGCGTCATTCGCGTAGCTTAATCTTTCGGGACAAGCGGTTTCCCGTTCAGGCACTAGCCCAATGACCGCATATCTTTTCTAAGGGAGGATGTGTCATGGGCAAATTGTTTTCGGATCGTCATCGGATCAACCGTCGTGCGACGATTATTGGCACTGCGGCCTTACTCACCACAGGCTGCATATCGACCAAGTCTGCAAGCACCCCGCGCGTGCTGTTCGTCTGTCAATATGGCTCGGTCAAAAGCGCGATAGCGAGAGAACTATTCCGGCGTCGGGCCAGCGAAAGAGGCATCCAGGTGAACGCCGCTTCCCGTGGCATAACGCCTCAGGCGCATGTTTCACCGGCGCTGCGTGCGCTGCTGAACGCCGATGCGATAGACACCGAGCGGGACGGCCTGAACACGTTAAGTGCGACTGATGCGAAGGCTGCAGATATCGTTATTGTATTCGACAAACTTCCAGCTGAAATAGCTCCAAATCGCGTCATTGATTGGTCTGCAGTGCCATCGATGAATAATTCCTATCCGCAGGCGCGCGCTGATCTTGATCGGCGCATCGACGCACTGCTCGACATGTTGGTAAAGGAGAAAGAGTGAAGTAAGCCAGTTGTAGCGATAAAATCGCTGCCACCGGCATCACTCTGCCCCCCTCAATACCGCGCCGCTGCTGCCGCCGCCGCACCCATCGCCGATGACAGTGCACTGGCTATCCGGCTGTTGATGATGTCGCTGCTAAACGACTGATATCCGGTTAGCCCAAGGGTCACGTCAGTTTCTTGTGTCAGGGTGACATTGCTTGCATTGTTAACAAGCACATTTTGGATGCCACCATCGGTCCGCTGGATGATTGCGGTCTGGCCTTGATTGGCAACGAATACTGGGTTTTCCCCCATGCGGATCGCGACTGCACCGCCGGTGGTAAAGCCTGCACGCAGCGCATCCATGCTCGACTGCGACAATATTCCCGAAGCAATCTGGCTGGTCGTGACACCGCCCTCTCCCCAGCTGACTGATGTTTGCAGCACGAGTTGCCCGTTCAGATAGGTCCGCATTTGCGCGCCGAGCTGTATATTCATACCAGCGATAACAAAGCGACCGCGCTGCTCGGCCAGTTCAGCGTCAGAGACGATGCGTGGAAGATCTTGCCGTGCCGTTGCGGGCGCTAGGGCGGGAGCCAAGGCGGGGGCTACAGCGTCAAAACCGTCACCTGCTTTCGCAGCACTTGGCGCCACAATAACAGCAATGGTCGTTGCAAATAGGGGAAAGGCAAAATCTCGTTTCATGATCATTACTCGCCTACAGTGCCGACGCGCACGGGGATATTGATTTGCGACGTCAGCTGATATGTTGGGGGAAGATGGGTGGTGATATCACCGATGCTGATCGACTGGCTGTTTGCGCCTACCGGCGCGGTTGACCAAGGGGCCCATTCGACAAGCAGATTATAGCGCGGCGGAGTTGCTTGTTTGTTTTCGACAAGGGCAAGGCCAATGCCGTTCCACATTTTGGCAAATGCGGCGCTTTCGTATTTCGTCAGCCCCAGTATGGAATCGCCGACAAGGACGGTCCCGTTGTGAACACCCTTTACGACAACGAAATGCTTGAAACCGTTAAGGTCCAGCAGCACGATGGCTGGCCGTTTCCATTTCGCCAAATCGTCCACTGTCATTTTATACCCCTCGGCATGAAGGCCGATGGCGTGTAGGTAGTTTTTCATGTCGAACATCGAAAAACCGGATTTCATGATGATGGCCTGATCCCCTGTTTTCCACATTGCAGCAAATGTCTGTTGTTCGGTGGTGGGGCGGCGATAATGGTGGGTTAGCAAGGTTGCGAGCGCGGCTGATCCGCAGCTAAAATCATATTGCTGACGCACAACTGAGCGAAAGGGGATGTCGGCCCAAGACATGACTTTTACCGAATAGTTGGCCCCGGCTGTCTCTGGCCCCAGATGCACTTCAGCCTGTGCACCGACCGGTGAGAGCAGCATCGCCATGCAAAAAGGCGGCGTTATGATGCGCCGCAGGCTAAGCCAACGATTGCTATGCGACCCGGTGTCGGCTTGTGTCAATATCATCTGGGTAATCCTTGTGCAGGAACTTGTGCCGGGATTTCATCATTGCGCAAAATTGATCGTGACATTCATGGCGGATTGCAGGTTATTCTGCGCCCCGGTGTTAATCACCAAGTTACCCAGGCCATTGAAGTTGGAAAGCGCATTATCGGCAAGCGCGATGCTTCCCGCTGTGTAATTGCCAGTAAAGGCGTTACCATTGCTGATCGCTGTCAGTGTCTGGTTCCCGACAACGATGGCATGGCCGCCGCGCATTTGCAGCAGATCTTCATCTGCAAGAATATTGGGATCGCGCGTGATAGTGACAGGCGCATCGACTGGTTCAGCATCAACCGCTGTGACGGTTGGCTCTATCAACAGTATCGGATTTGAGGAGCCTTCAACGTCTTCGGCGAGAGCACTCGTGGGAAGGGCTGTAGCGGCTATGATCGTCATAGGGACGAGGTACTTTGACCTGAACATTGATCGAACTCCTGTTTGCAATGAAATGAAATGATGACCGGATTTCCTTGGGTCTGGGGGTAGGGAGGGAAATCCGGCCATCATTTTCAGGCTACCTTATTGTGAGAAGGTAACTGTTCCGCGAGCCGCAATATTGGTTGCAGCCTGTGCATTGGCATTGATGCCTGTGTTCCAACCCTGGTTCAGGATGCCGGAATAGGCGGCAAACGCATTACCATTCACCGAGTTGCTGCCGCTGCTGTAATTGCTCAAAGCAAGGCTCATAAAGTTCAGCGGTGCTGCATTGGCATTAATCGCCAACAACGTCTGGGTTGCAACCACAGCTGAGCTGTCATTGCCGTTATTGGAGTTGTTCACCGAATTGTTCGAGCTATCCGAGTTGAATGAACCAAGGGCAAAAGCAAGATCCGTGTTGCCCGAGTCATTTACCGAATTGTCCGAATTATCGGTTAGCTCGATTTCTGTGTTCAGAAAGTCGCTAACGCCAATATCAGTCGACGTTGTGTTCGTTGTCGCTGAGGCAAGGCCGATCGCGGTGGCTGCACCGCCAGTGGTGCCCGAGGCAACTTGCGCAGCAGCTGGCAAAGCCAGACCGAAAGCAAGAACCAATGCGGATGCAGAGAGT
>JANMGR010000166.1:0-11234 GCA_031374785.1 Sphingomonadales bacterium
AATTTTGAGAAAAGGTCGTTCATATTTTCAAGTCCAATACCGTAGCCCTGAGCCTGTCGAAGGGCGTTTATCAGATGTTGCACCGTATCTTGAGATGCCCTTCGACAGGCTCAGGGCTACGGTGCTAAAATCAATTCGTCAGTTTAGTAACAGCATCAACCAACTGCCCGACCGTTTCGATCTCGGCCTGCATGTTCATGGTGATTACGATATCAAACGCATCCTCAACCTCGGCGACGAAATCCATCACCGTCAGGCTGTCCCATTCCAGATCGCCCGCAAAGGTCGTGGCGTCGGAGAGGGCGGCGCCCTTTTTGTTAAACGGCTCGATCAACCCGGCGATCCGGGCAAACATTTCGCTGCGGTCGGTCATATATTCGCTTTCCTACTTCGCTTTAGGCCTATTGGCTGCAACCACGCTGCTTTGGCAAGCGACTAAGGCGTTAAAAAGGCGAAGCTGGTCTTAGTGCCTTAAGGCGATGCCACAATCCGCGCGCTGCGATTGCGGCTTTGAACTGGCCTTTGTTAAAAACATCCCCGGTGGATATCAGATAATCATGGATATGGCGGCGCTGCGGCCAAAGTTTGTTGATCGCCTGTGCATCGGGGTCAGAGCAGCTGTCAAAACACAGAACGGGTGTCGTCTGATGCAGCTCCATAATCGCCTTTTTCATCAGCATGCCCGGCGCGAATTTGGCGAAGTCTTCGTCATAGGCTGTTTTAAAACCAAAGGCGTGCTGTCCATCGATAAAATAGCTCGACATCGCAACCGGCTGGCCATTGGCGCGCAAAGCCAAAGCGCGCAGCTTGCCTTCGGCAAAACCTGTTGTGGTGACATAGCGGAAATGCAGAGCAGTCGCACTGTTCGAGGCCAAAGCCGATCCCCCTCGTCCTTTCCAGCCCGCGAGTTCGAGCGCCAGAAACTCGGAAATCCAGCGTTCCAATCCAGCTCTATCGCTGACACTCTCCATTTCGATCGGTCCAAATTGCTGTGTAAACTGTCGCTCAAGCGAAGCAAATCTGCGTGCTTGTTTGACCGATAGATTGTCTGACCACTTAACGTCGTGGCCTCCATCTGGCCTCCATAATGCGCGCTCTTTGCTGGCCAGTATTTCGATGCTTCGCCCGCTATCCTGACAAAATGTGCGTAAAGCCCGTGTCACCCTGTGGTTCGCAGGCATTTCGCTAAGCCGGATTGCGGTGCAGCCAAGCTTTGCTGTGTCGAGAGAAGCGCAAAGGCGCGCCCAAAACCTGTATTCAGAACCCGGGCGCACCAAAGGCACACCTAAAAACTGGTTTGCATCGAGCATGTTTTTCAAATGCGTCAGTGGGATGCGCCCAAGCTGGCTGATGCGCGCAGCAACGAAGACGCCGTCCCAGCCTCCATCATCGCCATGCACAACAAACAATCGGTTATTCTGTTCAACGTCAAAATGCGCTAACACCGATTGCATGAACCAAGGTGCAGCGAAGATGCTGTCGGCACAGGCGAGGTTGGAGAGGTTAGACCACGCTAAATGATCCTCGACGCTCAACTCGGTTACGCGCAGCACCCGCACGTCGCCTGCCTGCAACTGTGGCGTTGCTGCTGCGTCGAAGGCCGGTTCGAACTGTAGCGGGATCATGCCATCAATCCCGCTTTGCCAAGCACCCGTGCGCCCATTGCTTTTGCCGCAGCACTGGCGGGCCAAGGCGAAAGCGAACGGGGGGACAGACCCCATTTCCGCATTCTGGCATTAAAGCGATGGCCATGTTCCTGCTGCTGCGCCCACAGCGATTTCCACGTTATCGAAAGCGAAAGCGACAAAGCATCACCAACCTCGACATAATGCGGTGCCTTATACGGGACAAAAAGTGCGCCCCCCGGTTTTAATGCATGGCGCGTTCCCAGCCTTTCGAAATCATCCTGCCAATGCAGCATATTGTTGCCGGCATAATGATATTCCTCATTCACTCTATCGGTGATCAGCGGCGGGGCGGGCGGAAATGTCGTGAAGCTTTTGTGCCCGCTGATCTGAAAGAATAAATTATACTCCGGATCAAAATGAAACGGCGTGGTTGATCCTCTGGCTGAGATAAAGATGAAACCCACCGGTTCATCGATGCTGCCGGTGCAGTCTGTCAGCGTTGATCCTGTCTGCGCCAAAATCTCGACGATCAACGCGCGATAGGCGGGCAGTTGTTCAATCCGCGCGAGCATGATCCACGCATTGTCGGTCTCAATCGCCCGGATATGCTGATCAATAGGCAAAGCATGGCGTTCAATGATCGCAAAGTCGCGCCCGACATGACCCTCTGAGACTCGGCGTTCGACATCCTGTGGCCGCAATTGCAGTGCTGCGTTCGCAAGCGCGTCAAGGCTCAGCAGTGGATGGTTTTGCAATGCATGGCTAAACCGCGCGGGCGACAGCGGATAATGCTGCGTCAGCTGATCCAGATCATTTTGCTGAAACACTACAGCACTCATCAAAGCTTTACCCTGCCGCCACGAGCAAATGCTATAGCAGTTAGAGATTAAGCTTTGGCTAAAAACGGCCAGTTATAGCCAGCCTTGTGCCTTGTACCAGCGCGCCGTTGCCTTCAGCCCGTCGCGCGTGAGCATTTGCGGGGTCCATAACGCGGCGGGTGGTGCGGCGTTTCGGTCAATCACCCAATCAGGATGGCTCATATAGCCTGCGCGGTCTGGGGTGAGTTTTGCGCGCTTGCCGCGCACCAAGCGGTCAGCCCAAGCGGCAGCAAAAAGTAATGTTCGCGGCGCGGAAAATGTGTTGATCCGCTTGCCCAGCGCCCATCCGATTGCACGGGCAAAGCCTTCATGCGTCCAGCCGCCGGGTTCGCGGTCATCGGCCTCAAAAATGCGGGCTGTCGCGTCCTCATGCTTGGGGAGGAGTGCCACTAGCAATTGCGCCAAATCATCGACGTAGATCCATGATCCGACCCCTGCTGGCGGCAACAAGCACAGGCCTTTATTCGCCATGCGAAACATTTCGAACACGTCTTTGTCACCCGGGCCGAACACGCCGGGCGGGCGGATGATCGTCCAATCAAGCAAGCTTGTGGCGACAAGCTTTTCGGCCTTGGCTTTGCTCGCGCCATAAGCCGACAGTTGCGGCTCGCGTGCAGACAGCGATGACACATGAACAAAACGCTGGATACCAGCGGCTTTGGCAGCGGCCAGCATGTTGGCGGTGCCAGTGACGTTGCCGGTCTCAAAAGCCGCGATGTCGGGGGCGTTAACGACGCCCGCGATGTGGAGCACTGCGTCCGCGCCCTCGCATAGGGTGGCCAAGCTATCGGGCTTGTCCAGTGCGCCGCTGACCCATGTGATGCCCGCACGCTTGGGCAGATCGCTGCGGGTGAGAGCGCGGACATTCCAGCCTGCCTCCAGCAACCGCGCCAACGTTGCGCCGCCAACAAAGCCGGTTGCGCCGGTTAGGGCGACGACCTTCGCGGCGTGGTTCACAGCATAACCATCTGGTCGCGGTGGACCAATACTTGCCTTGGCACAGTGCCCAATATGGCTTCAAGCTCTGCTGATTTCTTGCCGCAAATCAGCGCTGCGTCGCGGGCGTCATATTCAGACAAGCCGCGCGCCAAAATTTCGCCCTCGCTTGTGAATATGTCGATCACATCGCCGCGCTTAAATTCACCGGTGACGCCGGATGCGCCCGCAGGCAGCAAACTCGCTCCGCCGCGCAAAGCCTTTGCCGCGCCTGCATCGATGATGATCTGTCCCTTGACTGACAATCGCCCGCCGATCCAGCCTTTGCGCGCCCAATTTTTTCCAGAGCCGCCAGCACGCGGCGCAAACCATGTCGAGGGTGCGCCGTTATCCAACGCCGCCAAGGGATGATCGCGAAGCCCAGATGCTATCGCCAAGCCGATCCATGCACGCGTGGCGATGTCAGCCGCATCCAGCTTTGATGCCATCCCTCCCGACCCCATGCCCGACGAGGAATGGCCCGACACCATGAAGCGAATGCGGCTGTCGATCTTGGCGACGTTGGTGACGAGCTGCGCCGCTTCATCCGCTGGATCGCGGTCATAAAGCCCGTCAACATCAGACAGCAAAACCACGCCTTGCGCTCCGGCGGCCTGCGCAACCCGCGCCGCCAGACGGTCATTATCGCCAAATCGGATTTCCTCGGTCGCAACGCTATCATTTTCATTGATAACGGGAACTGCACCTGCACCCAGCAAGCGGTCCAATGTCGCGGTGATGTTCAAATAGCGGCGGCGATCCTCAAGATCATCCAGCGTCACGAGCATTTGTGCAGCAGTCAGGCCTTGCGCGCCCAGCAATTCAGCCCAAAGCCCGGACAGCAGAATTTGTCCCACAGAGGCCGAGGCTTGCGCATCGGCAAGACTTGCGCGTCCGCCCTTTTCAAAGCCTAGCCTTTTGGCGCCAAGCGCAATCGCGCCGGAACTGACGATAATGATTTTCTGCCCAGCCTTATGCCGCGCCGCGATGTCGGCCACCAATGTCGCCAACCAGTCGCGCCGCACCGCGCCACCTTGTTCCACCAGCAACGATGAGCCGACTTTAACGACTAGCATCTGGCAGGCGGTGGGGCTTAAATGGGCGACCATTCGCCTTCCTCATTTGTGCCGGAGGACGATTCGATACTGCTCATTGCGGGCAAAGCTTCCAACACGCGGTCGAGCACTTTGTCGATACCTTGCCCAGTCGCGCCAGAGATGGAAATCACATCCAATGCGCCAGCGGCTTGCAGCTGCTCTGCAATATCGGCCATAATTTCCGGATCAAGCAAATCGCCTTTGTTCAGCGCTACAATCTGCGGCTTATCAACCAGACCGCCGCCATATTCGGCGAGCTCTTCGCAGACAATCTGCCACGCCCCGACCGGATCATCGCCAGTCGCGTCGATCAGATGGATCAAGATGCGGCACCTTTCGATATGGCCGAGGAAACGATCGCCAACGCCTGCACCGTCAGCAGCGCCCGCGATTAAGCCCGGGATATCCGCAACAACAAATTCGCGGCCCTTATGGTTCACCACGCCCAGTTGTGGACGCAACGTCGTAAAGGCGTACGCGCCGACCTTTGCCTTGGTGTTCGACACCGAATTGATAAACGTCGATTTGCCCGCATTGGGCATCCCGACAAGTCCTGCATCGGCGAGCAGTTTTAGCCGCAGCCAGACATACATTTCGGTGCCATCTTCACCGGGTTGATGCTGACGCGGGGCGCGGTTGGTGCTGGTTTTATAGCTCGCATTGCCTCTGCCGCCCATCCCGCCTTTCAGGAAGGTGACGCGTTGCCCTACCTCGGTCAGGTCCAGCATCAAGCTGCGCTCTTCGTCATCGGCGAGCACCTGTGTGCCGACAGGAACTTTGATGACCAGATCCTCACCGCCCGCGCCATAACGATCACGTCCTGCGCCGCCGGTTCCGCGCGGAGCCTTAAAATGCTGCGCATAGCGAAAATCAATTAGGGTATTGAGGCCTGCGACCGCCTCAAAAATAATGTCGCCGCCAGTCCCGCCATTGCCGCCGTCAGGGCCGCCGTATTGGACATATTTTTCACGCCGAAAACTAACGGCCCCGGGACCACCAGAGCCCGAACGCAGATAGATTTTTGCTTGATCAAGGAAATGCATCGCTAGCCCTTAGGCGCGTGCGTCTCAATTTGCCATAGCATCAAAAAAAGTCCCGTCACTTCGCCGCAAATAGTGCATTCACGCCCGGTCCGCCAAGGCTTTGCCAAAGCGTTAACCGCGCTCTTTGCGCGCGACCATTGGCCGCGACTGCCTGTTGTCTTGCCTGATAGGCTGTGCGGTCAGCATCCAGCACAGCGATCAGGCTTTCAAGACCAGCACGGTAACGGCTCGCGGAAACCCGGGCGACATCGGCTTCGCGCGTAGCTTGCGCTGACAGCAAAGCGGCCTCCCGGTCAGCAGCCGCCAATCGGCCAAAGCTGCCCTCGGCCTCTCCCAATGCTGTGAAAGTGGCTTTACGCAATTCTTCAAAAGCGATTTGGGTCTGCGCTTTGCTGCCGTCTATCTCAGACTGGATGCGACCAAAATCGAGCAACGGCCCGGCAATGCCAGCGCCCAGCTGTCCGGTGATTGCATCGCTATCGAATAGCCCGCCCAGCGAAAAGGAGAGCAGGCCGAGGGCCGAGGACAGAGTAAACCGCGGAAAGCGTTGCGCCGCGGTCGCGATTAAATCAGCATCGCTGGCGGCCAAGCGCGCAGCGGCGGCCTGCACATCGGGGCGTGCGGCAATGAGCGCAGACGGCGCGCTGGTCGGCGCATCGCCACCATCCCATTGCGAACTTGCCCATTGCGGCCTTGAAAGGTTGAGATCAGCAATGACTGCATCGGCAGGTGCGCCAGTCAGGGCAACCATCCGGCTGACAATCTGCGCTTCTTCGCCATTTAACGGGGCCAGCTGCGCACGCAGCCCTTCAACCACTGCATCCGAACGCATCGCATCCAGCCCGGGGTTGAGCCCGGCACGCACGCGCGATTTGATAAGGCTTGTCCGTTCCTCAGCCGCTGTGACATTCGCCACGACCTGTGCCTGTTGAGCGGCGAGGCTTTGCCAATCGACCACCGCCGCTGCGACTTCGCTGGTCAGCGCAATCCGCACCGCTTCGGCATCAAAACCGGCTGCATCCACCCGCTTTTGCGCTGCGCGCTGGCTTGCTTTCAGTCGTCCGAACAGATCAAGGTCCCAGCTGGCACCGATTTCCCCGCCGATGCTAAAGCGACTGGCATCGACTCCGCTACCGCCCGGCGCACTGCCAAACTGGCTGGGATTGCTGCGCTGTTCCTGCGCCGATGCGTTAAAGTCTACCGAGGGCAGCCGCTCTGCTTTCGCGCGTTTGGTAACCGCGCGCGCCGCATCAATCCGTGCAAGCGCAATGTTTAGGTCCGGCGCATCCGCTGCACGTTTCATCAACGCCTGAAACGCCAGTGTCTTTGTGGGCAAAAGCACAGCGACATCCACAGTATCCGCTGCGCCTTCAGCTGGCGCGAAAACAAATGTATCGGGAAGGACGATGTCAGTGCGCGGCGGCATCTGACCGATGCTGGCGCAACCGGCCAATAGCAAAGCGGGCAGAGCGAGCACCAGCGTGCGGCGGCTCATGGCTTTGTTCCTTGCGGCTTTCCGGTTTCGACAAAAGCATCTATCTGCTGCCCGACGCGCAGCCCGGTTTCATTTAACGGCACTGCGTAAATCAGCTGCATCACGCGGACATCCACCCGCTCGCTGGCGCTGTTGGTCAGCGACCGTTTCGGCACGATCTGCGGCTCGACCCGGACAAAGGTGACCGGCACGCGCTTGCCCGCATTGCCGCGCGGGCTGATCACCGCCGATGCCCCTGTTGCAATCCTTGCTGCTTCATTTTCATCGATATCGATGCGGACATAAAGCGGCTGAGTCTCCCCGATTTGGATATAGGGCGTAGCGGCGTTGCCGCTTTGCCCGCCCGTCGCGACGAATTCGCCCGCCCTGATTTCAACGTCAAGAACCTCACCACTGATCGGGGCATACACTGTGTGGCGCGCGAGTTCTGTCGCAGCACTTGCCCTACGGGCCTGTGCCGCAGACAGTTGCGCGTTCGCTGCCGAAAGACGCGCCCGTGCATCGGCAAGCGCACCTTCGGCAGCAATCACTTCTGATCGAGATACTGCGCGTGCATCATCGACACTGCGGTAAAGCGCCAATTGCCGCCGTGCTGTGGTGATGTTGGTTTGCGCCTCGTTAATCCCGGCGCGCGCTTCGGCCATGCCGGTTTCTGCCTCACGCAATGTTGCCCGCACTTGCCGGCTATCGACCGCGAACAGCGGGACGCCTTTGGTCACGCGTTGGCCAATTTGCACGAACACTTCGGTCACTACGCCAGACACGTTGGTGCCAACATCGGTGGTTTCGCTTGATGGCTCGATCACGCCTGATCCGGCAACGCTCGCTTTGCCGCCATTGGCCTTTGATGCCTCTGGCGGATTTTTCTCGGCATCCTGCATACTGCGATCAGGCTGACCCGCGAACACCCAAAACGCGGTCAGCACGATTGCCCCGATTGCCAGAACGGGCAGGATTTTGCGAGAGAAACTGGGTAGCGGCATAGCGGTATCCTTAATGCTCCATTGCGTCGACGCCATCGCGGGTGATACGTCCATCTTCCATTAAAAGGATGCGATCAGCGAGGTCGAAAATGCGGTTGTCGTGAGTAACGATGATTACGGATCGATCAGGCGATAGGGCGACTTCGCGCAGCAAATCCATTACCCGCCGCCCCGATTTTGCATCAAGCGCGGCGGTTGGTTCATCACAGACTATCAGCCTGGGTTCGTGCACTAAGGCGCGGGCAATGGCGACGCGCTGCTGCTGCCCGCCTGACAATTGATTGGGCCGTTTTTCCGCCTGATCCGTCATATTCAGTTTTTCAAGGACTGCGCGGCTGCGCTGCAACGCTTCGCCGCGCGCCATGCCGGCGGCTACCAGCGGCACCGAGGCATTCTCTGCAGCACTTAACGACGGCAACAGATTATATTGCTGAAAGATAAAACCGATATTGGCCAAACGAAACCGCACCAGATCATTATCGCTTAGCTGATAAATATCGGTGCCAAAAACCGAAACCGTGCCTTCGGTGGGGTAGAGAATCCCGGCAATGATCGAGATCAATGTCGTTTTTCCTGACCCCGATTCGCCGACCAAATACGTCAGCTCGCCCGCCTTTACATCCGTGAAAACATTGTGGAGCACGCGCAGCGTTTGACCGCCAGCTTCAAAATCACGGCTGACATTCTGGACAGAAATGGCGGGCGCATCGTTCATCTAAACACCGACGCTGGCTCGGTTTTCAATACGGTGCGCAGCGCCAATAGACCGGTTAAAGTCAGGATGACGACCGTGACCACGGCGGTCAGCAATGGGATTTGCCACGGAGTGTAGAACCCTTTGAAAAATCCGCCGCCAGATGCAGATCCATTGACGAAAGCCACTGCGCCTAAAACGCCAATGGCATAACCCACTAGGCCCACCAGCCCAGCCTGTGCCGCCACCATCCGCCGGATTTTGCCATTTGTAACGCCAATGGCTTTCAGGGCGCCGAACTGTTTGATATTATCGCGGATGAATAGGCTGAGCGTTAGGCCGACAATGGCGACGCCCACGACAAATCCCAAGGCAACGGTTATACCGAAGTTGACGGGTATTCCGGTATTTTCGATAATGAAATTGCGTCCATCGGCGGCGAATTCATCGCGCGTCCGCACCTTTAATCCGGTTTGTTTGGATATCCGGCTGGAAATGGCCTGGATATTTTCGCCGACAGCTGTGCGCGCCACGACAAAGCTCAGCCGGTTGCGGGTGCCGGGCACATAGCTAAGCGCGTTGGAATAGCGTGTGTAGAGAATGACCTGGCTGGTGAAGGTGGGCGTGGTATCAACAACACCGCGTATCACTGCGCGCCGATCATTGATTTCCAACGACTTTCCGATCGGATTTACGCCCGGCGGAAACAGCCGTTCGGCGCCGACATCATCGACAAACACCGTGTCTGGTTCATACAAAGCCGCTTTGTCACCGCTGACCATGTTGCGGGGTAAGCCGATCAGCGTGCTGTCATCCACGCCGATCACGCTAACGCCCTCTAGATCGCCATCCGGCGTTCGGATGGTTGCGCCTGATTGCAAATACGGCGCTGCCCATGCGATACCTGCGACGCCGCGCACCCTGTCAAGCGCAGTCGATGGCATGGGATAGACAACGTCTGTCGTACGCGATGCGGGGTCCATTACCCATAAATCGACGGTGCCGACATTATAAACCGCAGACGACCCACGCTGGATCAAATTGACGAAAATCGTCAACTGCTGGGTTATCAAAAGGGTGGAGAAAGCGATACCAAAGATCAGGCCGATGAACTTTTGCGTGTCGCCGGTCAGCATACGAAGCGCAATCCAGGTCATGTTTCCGATTCCCGCCCTTCCGATGTGTAACTTGCCTGTTCGGCGAATCTATGAGATAATGAACGTGATCGTATAATTGAACGCAATCGTTCATAATGTAAAGTGGGTTTGCGTTGGATACAGGTAAAAGGCCAAGGCACCGTCCCGTCGACCTCGCTAAGCGTGAGGCGATTCTGGATGCTGCACGCCATGAATTTTTTACACACGGTTTTGCATCGGCATCGATTGAAACAATTGCCAGCGTCAGCGATGTTTCCAAAGTCACCATCTACAACCGTTTCAAAACCAAAGAAGCGCTGTTTGCCGCTGTGGTCGACCGCGAATGCACGATGATGAGTGCAGTTTTCATCGCGCCTGATGCGACCAGCACAGACTTCCGTGCACATCTGATTGCCTTTGGCGAAACTGTTGTGGATTTCCTGACGCAACCGCATGTCATGCGTTTTGAACGCAGGATCGGTGCCGAAGCAGAACAAAGGCCAGAGGTGGGCGAGTTGTTTCTGGACGCAGGGCCGCGACGCCTGCGGCGCGAATTAACCCGGCTACTCGAGGATGCTGTTGCAAAAGGGGCTATTCGGCATTGCGATTGTGCGCTGGCTGCAGGCCATCTTTATGGCCTGATCTGCGGCTTTGATATGTTCTTTGCCCGCTTTTCCGAAAGTGGCGCTGATAAGCATCAGCTGCAAAAACAGGTGCCGGACGCCGTGGATCGGTTTTTGGCGGCTTATGGGGTTTGAGATGTACCAGCCGAAGCTCCCGTAGGAAGCGAAGGCTGGTGGAGCCTAGGGGAGTCGAACCCCTGACCTCTTCGCTGCCAGCGAAGCGCTCTACCAGCTGAGCTAAGGCCCCATCTGCCGCGCAACAAAGCGACTATGGTGATTTGAAGGCGCGCCTTTACAAGCAAGGCGCGCCGTTATGCAAGCGCGAATTAGTGCCCGGATTTACTGTCCCGGGTTTCGTCCCAACTATTGATCGTCGTTGCCGTCGCCTTCAGTGCCAGCAACGCCCAGATCTTCGTCACCGCCAAGGTCAACGTCATTGTCAGGCGAAACGTCACCGTCGACTGCATCAACATCGATATCCAGATCGTCGTCCGCCAGATCAGTGTCGTCTTTCTTCTTTTCGGCTTCTTCAAACGGCAACGGCTGTTTGGATTTCAGCACAGGTTCGGGTGTCCATTGGTTGCCGCATTCGATGCACTCAACCGGGTCTTCTTTGGTCAGATCGTAGAATCGCGTGCCGCATTTCGGGCAGCTGCGCTTCGTTCCCCATTCAGCCTTCACC
>JANMGR010000207.1:0-4281 GCA_031374785.1 Sphingomonadales bacterium
GCCCGTCGGTAATTGCTTGCGCGCCCATCCGGCGTTGCGGCCAAAGAACACCAAAGAGACATAATTGCCCTCTGCATCGCACGCGTGAATCCGCGTCGGCGCACGCGCGCTGCCGCCGGATTTATGCTCGATAATCACCAACCGGACGATGATATTCTGCCCGACATCGGCGGCATCGAGCAACGACACCTGCTTGCGATACGTCCAGCCAGCGGGGAAATGATAGGCGAGGTCCTTCACCCGCGTCAGCCCCAACCGATCCAGCGGCTTAGCCAGCCCCGGCCCAACGCCTTTTAGCGCGCCAGTTTCTGTAAATAGCGGATTGAGAATATCGGGGCGCATGGTTACGGGCACTATATCGGCGACCTGTCGCCAGACCAGCCCCATTGAGATTTTCTTTATGATCACCGACCCGTATCGCCGGAAACTGCACTATCGCGCACATCATCGCGGCACGCGTGAAGCCGACGCGATTGTTGGCGGTTTCTATGATGCGACAGCGGACAGTTGGAGCGACGAAGACTTTGCCTGGTTCGAACGAATCTTGGACGAGCAAGACGTTGATATCATGGGCTGGGGAATGGGGACTATTGCCGTGCCACCAGAGTTTGAAGGCCCGATGATGGATGCGATGCGGCAGCTGGACTATATTAAGCTGCCCACCGGATTAAGGCCCAATGGCTGACATCCAAAAAATACTGGCGGCCAAATCGCCGCTGACCTTATCGTCAGTGCCGGCAGGGTTCACGCCATCGTTGCTCGCCGACCTGACGCGCGGGGCAAAGGCGCGCACATTGTTTATTGCAGCCGACGAAATCGCCATGCGTGGGCTTGCCGAATCGGTGCCGTTTTTCGCACCAGAGATTGAGATATTGCAGTTCCCAGCATGGGATTGCTTGCCCTATGATCGCGCCTCGCCGTCGCTGCCGGTCACTAGCGAGCGCACCGCGACGTTAAACGCACTGCAGGCTCCGACTAACGCCAAGCAGTTGGTGCTGACGACGATCGGCGCGATTATGCAGCGCGTGGTGACACCATTCCGCGTTCGACAGACCGGCGCCACATTGGCCTCGGGTGTGTCGATCAGCCGTGAGAAACTGGCTGCGTTGCTGCAAGCCAATGGCTATTTCCGCGTGGATACCGTTGCCGAGGCGGGCGAGTTCGCTATGCGCGGCGGCTTGGTCGATCTGATCCCTGCTGGCAGCGAATATGGGTTGCGTCTCGACTTTTTTGGCGACGAAATTGAAACGATCCGCCAGTTTTCGCCACAGGATCAGCGCAGCATTGGCACGATAAAGTCGTTTGCCCTACTACCTGCGGTCGAAACGTTGATGGACGAAGATGCCATTCGACGGTTCCGCACGCAGTATCGAGAATTGTTTGGAGCAACTGCTACGGGTGATCCTTTGTATCAGGCAGTGTCTGAGGGTCGCCGTCTTGCTGGCATGGATCATTGGCTGCCGTTGTTTGAGGAGCGGCTGGACACGTTGTTCGAACATCTGGGGTCAGACATCCTCGTGCTTCGTGATAGTGCCACCGTCGCCGCTGGCGAAGCACGCCGTGATGCCATTGATGATTATTACCAGAACCGCGTCAAGGCGCAGTCCGCAAGCCCCGGCAGCTACCGGCCAATAGGACCCGACCAGCTGTATCTTGGTGCAGACGAGCTGGCTGAACGTTTTGAACGCCACGCCGCCCACATTGTTTCACCATTTGCCACTCCCGACAGCCCTATTGCGATTGATTTCGGCATCTCCGCCGCCCGCGACTTCGCCCCCGAACGCGCCCGCAAAGACAATGTCTATGAAGCCGTTGCGGCGTATCTGAAACAATCCGCAAAGGCCGGGCAGAAACCTATCCTTGCCAGCTATTCCATCGGCGCACGCGACCGACTTCAAGGGCTGCTCGCCGATCACAAAGCCCCGCCGCTGAAACTGGCAGATAATTGGCAACACGCGCAGGGCCTTGCCACTGGCGGCGCGGCGGCGATGGTGGTTTTGCCGATAGAACACGGCTTTGCCTCACCTGATGTCGTGTTGCTCTCTGAACAGGACATATTAGGCGATCGTTTGGTCCGCCGGCGCAAGTCAAAGAAAAGCGCCGATGCCTTTTTGGCTGAAATGCAGGCGATGCAGACTGGCGATTATGTTGTGCATATTGAACATGGGATTGGTCGTTACGAAGGGCTGATGTCTATCGCGGTAGGCCGCAGCCCGCATGATTGCGTCGCGCTCACCTATGCGGGTGGCGACAAACTCTACGTTCCTGTCGAAAACATCGATGTGCTGTCGCGCTATGGTTCACACGACGGGACAGTAACGCTCGATAAACTGGGCGGCGAAGCGTGGCAGCGGCGAAAATCAAAGCTCAAAGAACGCATCACCCGAATTGCGCACGAATTGATCCGCACAGCCGCAGAGCGCGCTTTGCGCCCCGGTGTGATGATGGAGTTGGAACCCGCACCCTACGCCGCGTTCGTCGACCGTTTTCCGTATGCGGAAACCGAAGATCAAGAACGCGTCATCGCCGAAGTGCTTGATGATCTGGCAAGCGGCACACCGATGGACCGGCTGGTGTGCGGCGATGTTGGCTTTGGCAAAACTGAAGTTGCAATGCGTGCAGCTTTCGCCGCAGCGATGGCCGGATATCAGGTTGCCGTCATTGCGCCGACGACATTGCTCGCGCGTCAGCACAGCAGCAATTTCACGGAACGTTTTGCCGATACGCCATTGAAAGTCGGACGCCTATCAAGGCTAGTTCCAACCGCAGAGGCCACCAAAACGCGCGATGGCTTGACCGATGGCACCGTCGATATCATCATCGGCACACATGCGGTGCTGGCAAAATCGATCAAGTTCAAGCGGCTTGGTCTTGTCATCGTCGATGAAGAGCAGCGTTTCGGTGTCAACCATAAGGAGCAGCTAAAGGCGTTGAAAACTGACGTTCATATGCTGACGCTCACTGCGACCCCTATCCCGCGCACGTTGCAGATGGCGATGTCTGGCCTGCGCGAATTATCAGTGATCCAGACGCCGCCAGTCGACCGTTTGGCGGTGCGCACTTATGTGATGCCGTGGGACCCCGTAGTCTTGCGCGAGGCGTTATTGCGTGAACATTATCGTGGCGGGCAAAGCTTTTTTGTTGTCCCGCGTATCGCCGATCTCGGCGAGATAGAAGATTTCCTACGCGACCAAGTGCCCGAAGTGAAATTCGTCACCGCACACGGCCAGATGGCTGCGGGCGAAATCGAAGAACGGATGAGCGCGTTCTACGACAAGCATTATGATGTATTGCTCTCCACCACAATCATCGAAAGCGGGCTTGATATCCCGAGCGCCAACACGCTTATCGTCCACCGCGCAGATCGTTTTGGCTTGGCCCAACTGTATCAATTGCGTGGGCGTGTTGGCAGATCAAAAACCCGAGCCTATGCTTATTTGACGCAACCGCCCGACCGCGTGCTGAGCGAAGTTGCAGAAAAGCGGCTAAAGGTTCTGTCCGATCTTGATAGCCTTGGCGCTGGCTTCCAACTCGCCAGCCACGACCTCGATATTCGCGGTGCGGGCAATCTGGTAGGTGACGAACAATCCGGGCATATCCGCGAAGTTGGGTTTGAGCTGTACCAAGGGATGCTCGAAGAAGCGATCTTGGCGGTGCGTGCAGAGGCGCAGGGTCTTGCCAAACCACACGGCAGCTTTAGCCCGCAGATCACAATCGATGCGCCGATTATGATTCCAGAGGAATATGTCCCCGACCTTTCCGTGCGCATGGCACTATACCGCCGCCTGAACGATCTCGACGAATCAGGTGATGTCGAGAGCTTTGCCGCCGAAATCACGGACCGGTTCGGCACGATCCCTGAACCGACGCAAAATCTGTTACGGCTGATCGAGATCAAGCAAAACGCGTTGATTGCGCAAGTGTCGAAAATCGAAGTTGGCCCGCGTGGCGCGTTGGTCAGCTTTCATGAAGATCGCCCGCCCAATATCACGGGGCTGCTGGCCTATGTCGAAAAGCTGGGTGCGGTCGCAAAACTACGGCCAGACAGTAAGCTGGTTATCAACCGCAACTGGCCCGATCCTGGGGCGAAACTCAACGGCTGTTTGCAGTTGTCAAAGGGCTTAGCGAATCTGGCGAGGAAGGTTTCGGCCTAATTTGCCAACAACGCGTATTTTTCAAAGGCATCTGCGCTTAACGGCGGCGAGCGCAGGAACCCTTGGAAGAAGTCGCAGCCCTCGGCTTGCAGCAGTTCCAATTCCTTTTCGCTCTCCACACCTTCAG
>JANMGR010000213.1:0-5166 GCA_031374785.1 Sphingomonadales bacterium
ACCCGTCGGACAATATCGTCGATTGGGTGCTGGAAATGCTGCCGCAAATGGGCGCTGGCTGGTGTCCACCAGGGATGCTCGGGCTCGGCATCGGCGGCACCGCCGAAAAAGCGATGGTGATGGCCAAGGAAAGCCTGATGGGTGCGATTGATATGGGTGCGCTTAAAGCACGTGGACCGCAAAACGACATCGAACGCCTTCGCATAGAGATTTTTGACAAGGTCAACGCGCTGGGTATTGGTGCGCAGGGGCTGGGCGGCCTGTCCACCATTCTTGACGTAAAGATCATGGATTTCCCGACCCATGCCGCGTCCAAACCGGTGGCAATGATCCCCAATTGCGCCGCCACCCGCCACGCACATTTCACGCTGAAAGGCGATGGGCCAGTGTTTCTTGAAACCCCCAATCTGGATGATTGGCCGAAGGTTGAATGGAAGCCCGATAGTGCGGCAATCCGCGTCAATCTCGACACGCTGACCGCGGCGGATGTTGCGGGTTGGAAAGCAGGCGACCGGTTGTTGTTGAACGGTAAGATGCTGACCGGGCGCGATGCTGCGCACAAACGCATTGCTGATATGCTAGCAAAAGGCGAGGAGCTACCCGTCAGCTTCAAAGGCCGGATGATCTATTATGTCGGTCCAGTTGACCCCGTCGGCGAAGAAATCGTCGGCCCTGCCGGCCCTACCACCGCAACGCGCATGGATAAGTTTATGGACATGATGCTCGAACAAGGCTTGCTCGGCTGTGTCGGCAAAGCCGAACGCGGACCTGCTGCAACGCAAGCGATTGCCAAGCACAAGAGCGCGTACCTGATGGCCGTGGGCGGCGCGGCGTATCTGGTGGCACGGGCGATTAAGGGGAGCAAGGTCGTCGGCTTTGCGGACCTCGGCATGGAGGCGATTTACGAGTTTGAGGTCAGCGACTTTCCGGTGACGGTTGCGGTGGATAGCAGTGGCGAAAATGTCCACGTGACCGCGCCCGCGGTGTGGAAGAAGAAGATTGCGGAAGAAGGGTTGTTGGTGGGGGTTTGACTAACTTGATTGGCTTTTATCCACGGCCCTCTTCCACAAATCTATTTTCCGCAGCTCTTGTCATAGTTATCTAGCGCATAGCATAATCATTTGGTTCTATTTTATCGCTCTGGATTTTTTGATTATGACGCGCATCGCCAAACTCTATCGCAAACTACTCGAAGGCAGAACGATTTCGTTCGCCGAATTCGAGCGTTTGCTTGTGGCATTCGGTTATATGAGAGTCGGCCAGCGCGGAAGCCATGCTTCGTGGCGGCATCCCGCGAATGGCGATAAACGCATCATCCAACCAAACGGCAAAGACGCAAAACGCTATCAGGTTGACCAGTTTCTTGATATGGTCGAAAAGCTCGCTTTGAAGCTGGACGACAATGATGAAACATCGATACCACATTAACCTGTTTTGGTCGCAACCTGATAATTGCTGGATCGCGGACGTACCCGATTTGCCCGGATGCAGTGCACATGGTGATACGGTTGAATTAGCTGCCGTAGAGGCGCAGGTCGCAATCGATTTGTGGTTAGAATCGGCGAGCGCACATGGCGATCTTATTCCTGAAGCTCGATACCGGCCCGCAATTTACGCGGCAAAGGCAGCATGATTCCTCAAGAGGCCTCGCGGAAGTTAAGTGTGTTGATAGCACTCATAATCGCAGGGTGTTCGCAGCCCGACGCGAGCCGAAGCTCAACCACGGCAACGGTCAACCTCGCCAGTTCATCCGAAATCCATACGATCGAATGCGAGGCGGCATTTGCGGGCGGCGGTATCAAAACGGATAACGCGGATGATGGATCGACTTGGGGCTGGGTCAAAGGGAAAGATGGCACACTTAGTCATTATTGCCGAAAGCAGCCCAATGGCGCGGTATCCGCATGGGCCGAGACATCGCGCGCGCAGAACGCGACGCACAGCCTGATTTACCGATCAGACGCGGCGACTGCGCGGTTTGTGGCGATTGGTCGCTAGGCTATGCGGCATCCATCCGCCGAAGGATAGCCGGTAAGACGTTACCAAGAATAATTGGGAACCAAGGTCTAATTGGTACGCTGATCCAAAGAGGACAGCGCCAATGACCGAGCATTTTCAATCTGATCCCAACTGGCCGCGTGGTGTGCCAGCGGAGCTTAAAGCGCCATGTTTGCCTAAGCCATCGAGCCAAAATAATCGGCGAGCAAGGTTTCGTTCGCAGCGGCGAAAGGATTGATAATCTTGATTCCATCCACCTCCAGCCCATCCTGCATGTCCTCGCTGAGCAGGATCGTTGCACCGGCACGTCGTGCGACTGAGAGGATTAAGGCGTCAAAGTACTGGATTCTATATCTGTGCGACATAGTCCCTGCGCGTATATAGTCAGATGGAATAGCCGTGACGCAGTTGTAGTTCCGGATCAAATGGTCGGCACGATCAAGGGCCGAGGTGAATGAGGGCCGCTTTCTCTTTCGGCAAACATTCAAAAATTCACCGATGACAGGAAGCGGCAAGACCGGATAGCTAGAAGCGATTGCCACCAATATGTTACACGCACGTTGATGACGACCGTCGGCGTCATCATCTGTGATCGCATAAATCAGGATGTTGGTGTCGAGGGCTATCAACGTCCTGTCCGCTCCTCATAGCTTGCTGCCCCACCGAGATAGGGTAGGCCGCCTCTGAATAAGGCAATCATCTCTTCATGTGCAGCCCTGTACTCCGGGTCATCCATCCTATTTACAGGCTTGGGGGATAAAGTGGCAATTATCGCACCATTTTTGCTGATTTGCAAAATCTCGCCCGCCTGAACTTTTGCAAAAGCGGCGGACAGATTCTTGTTAAATTCCCTAATCGACATAACGCCCATGACGCGCACTCCAATTGTTGCAACTGTTGCAACATCGCAGATTTAGGTGTCGTATTCAAGCTTGACTGCAAGGGCAGGAGTAGGGATCATAAAATACGTGGTTAGCTTTCGAGGATGAAATGGCGATTCAATCAAAAAAACCAAAGTTGACGGTAGTTTTATGCTTTTGTCTGGCCGGATGCGGCACTGCACCCGTCCAAACGACCTCCTCTGCAACCATCAACTTTGTAAAAGCATCAGAAATAAAGACCATAGAGTGCGAGGCAGCCTTTGCGGTTGGTGTTAATGAAAGTGACAAGGACGACGATGGATCGAGCTGGACTTGGCTGAAAAGCAAAGACGGCACGCTTCGCCATTATTGTAGGCAGCAGCCCAGCGGCATTGTTACCGCTTGGGACGAGGCATCACGCAATCAGGGCGCAACGTATAGCCTTACATATCGTTCGGATGCCTCAACATCCCATTTCGCTGCCATTGAAAGCTAGGGATAGAACAGCACAAAGTGCATTTCTCATCAAAGATAGCCCAAAACAGGAGAGACCCATGCCCGACATCCTATTGCATCATTATGAAACCTCTCCTTTTGCAGAGCTGATCCGTGTTGCGCTGGGCATAAAGCAGCTGCGTTGGCGCTCGGTGATTATCCCCAATATGATGCCCAAACCGCAATTGGTTGAACTGACCGGCGGCTATGCGCGCACGCCGGTGTTGCAAATTGATGCGGAGGTATATTGCGATACGGCCGCGATCCTTGATGCGCTTGAAGCATTGCACCCGACGCCGACGCTGTATCCGCAACCGCTCGGAAGCCTGCACCGGATGATTGCGGGCTGGGCTGGCGGAATCCAGTTTGCAGCGCATGTCGGGGCAGCGATGCGCAATATCCCGCCCGGCGTGCTTGATCCGGGATTCGCCGAGGATCGCAAGGCTCGCTTTGCTGGTTTCGATTTTGACCGGATGCCGATCATTGCGCCGCATCTGGAAACACAAGTGTCAGCGGCGGCGGATTGGCTTGAAGCTGCGCTATCCGATGGCCGCGATTTTATTGGCGGCGATGCGCCGGGGCATGGCGATCTGGGGCTTTATGCGAACCTGTGGTTTTTGGTGGCAATGCCGTTTGCCAAGGTATTTGCAGACACCGTGTTTGCGCGGCCTAAACTTGCCGCTTGGTTCCAGCGCATGTCGGCATTTGGCCACGGCGATGTGATCGAATCCAATGCCGAAGAAGCAATCGCCATTGCCTCCGTCGCTACGCCTGCTACGATTTCAGGGCCGGTTGAGGCGGGCTTGAGCGTTGGTCAGGCTGTCCAGATCAAGACTGAAACGTCAGGTGACGAACCGGTTGCGGGGCAATTGCTACGCTGTTGCTCTGAAGGCATAACCATCCGCCGCGAAAGCGAACGGGCAGGGCCGGTTAATGTCCATTTCCCCCGCATTGGGCAAATTGTGATTGCGGGGTAATCTGATCCTATTGGCCGCCCTGCGCGCGCATCTGAGCCTCTAGCTGAGCTTGCAGTTCTGGCGGTAGGCCTTGCGGCGCCCCGCCCGGTGCGGCTCCTTGAGGCGCAGCTGCGCCCTGTTTTTTCTGCGCGGCTTCCTGCTGTTTTTGCATCGCCTCGACTTCGGCGCGTGAACGGAAATCGAGCATTTCAACCTCGAAAATCAACGTCGCATTGGGTTCAAATGCGGGCTGGCCAGTCTGCGGGTTCGGTGGCGAGTTCTCACCATAACCCAGCTTGCCGGGAATCCAGATTTTGTATTTGCCGCCGACTTGCATTTTCTTCAACGCTTCGCTGAAGCCGGGGACCACGCCGTTTACGGGCAGCGGCGCTTGGTCGTTTTGGTCAAAGACGGTGCCGTCGCGCAGCGTGCCTTTATATTTGATCAGCGTGACATCATCGTCGGTTGGCGATTTGCCTTCGCCGCCACTGATCGTCAGGATTTGCAGACCCGATTTGGTAGTGACCACGCCCTTTTCATCGGCATTGTCGGCAAGGAACGCATCATCGCCTGCATATTCGGTGCGAATCGAGGACGTGCCCCAATAAGCCAAGCCTCCACCTGCCAGAATCACTGCGCCGATCCCGATCCAGAATTTGGCAATCGATCCCTTTTTCAAAGGCTGGATGGGAACAGTGGTAACGGACATATGGGCAATCCTTGATTCAATCGATTTAATTTCAAACGCTCTTTAGCGGAACGCGGCTCAAAAAAAAGAGCGCCCGAACGGACGCTCCCTTTTTTCGCATTAGCGCAAAAGGCCAAGCCTATTTCGCGCCGTCGCGTTCTTGTTGCTT
>JANMGR010000214.1:0-13585 GCA_031374785.1 Sphingomonadales bacterium
TGGCTTATCGGGCGCCTGCGTCAGAACCGCTGCCGAAATCTTCTGAATTTCCTTCTTCGACAGGCTTTTAGGGTCCTTCAACCCACGCGCCGCAATCGAGGCAATGTCCTTCGAAGTCTTTTCGTTTTTAGCCATCACAAACCCCTTCTACCGCAATTATTGTGACCCTATTGGCAGGCCAAGCATTCCTCATAGTCAGTCTGCTCAGCCGCCATCAGTTCAATCTTGGGCGCATCCGCAGTGTTATCCGCCTCGACCCCGCCAGCAAAGCCAGCGCGCTGGATCGATTTGGAGCGCAGATAATAGAGCGACTTGATGCCCAGTTCCCATGCGCGGAAGTGGAGCATGAGGAGGTCCCATTTTTCGACATCGGCGGGGATGAACAGGTTCAGAGATTGCGCTTGGTCGATATGCGGTGCGCGGTCACCGGCAAGTTCGAGCAACCAGCGTTGGTCAATCTCGAAGCTGGTTTTGAACGTGTCCTTTTCCTCTGGCGTCAGGAAGTCGAGATGCTGCACCGACCCGCCTTTTTCAAGGATAGAGTTCCAGACATTGTTGCTGTCCTTGGCTTTATCGAGCAGCAGTTTTTCCAGATACGGGTTCTTCACAATGAAGCTGCCCGACAGCGTTTTGTGCGTGTAGATGTTCGCCGGGATCGGCTCGATACACGCGCTGGTGCCGCCGCAGATGATCGAAATCGACGCGGTCGGGGCAATCGCCATTTTGCAGCTGAAGCGTTCCATGACGCCGCGTTCTTCGGCATCGGGGCACGCACCGCGTTCGGTGGCCAGCATCATCGATGCTTGGTCAGCTTGCGCGCGGATGTGTTTGAAGAACTTCATGTTCCACGACTTTGCCATCGCTGACTCAAATCCCAACCCGCGCGATTGCAAGAAGCTGTGATAGCCCATGACGCCCAATCCGACGCTGCGTTCGCGGCCCGCGCTGTATTTCGCGCGCGCCATTTCATCAGGCGCGCGTTCGATAAAATCGGTCAGCACATTGTCTAGCATCCGCATCACGTCTTCGACAAACAGCTTCTCCCCGCTCCACTGATCCCATGTTTCAAGGTTCAGCGAAGACAGGCAGCAAACCGCTGTGCGATCATTGCCCAGATGGTCGAAGCCGGTTGGCAAAGTGATTTCGGCGCACAGGTTGGACGTCGATACTTTCAGCCCCAGCTCGCGGTGATGCTTTGGCATCGAGCGGTTCACCGTGTCGCTGAAAATGATATACGGCTCACCCGTGGCAAGACGGGTTTCGACCAGTTTCTGGAACAACGAGCGCGCATCAAGCGTGCCGCGGATGCTGCCGTCCTTTGGCGATTTTAGGTTGAACTCTTCGCCGCGACGCACCGCTTCCATAAATTCGTCGGTCAACAACACGCCGTGGTGCAGGTTCAGCGCCTTGCGATTGAAATCGCCCGATGGCTTGCGGATCTCAAGGAATTCCTCAATCTCGGGATGGTTGATGTCGAGGTAGCACGCCGCCGAACCACGACGCAGCGAACCTTGCGAGATTGCCAGCGTCAGCGAATCCATCACGCGGACGAACGGAATGATGCCGCTGGTTTTGCCGTTCAGGCCAACGGGTTCACCAATGCCGCGCACCGATCCCCAATAGGTGCCAATGCCGCCGCCGCGTGACGCGAGCCAGACATTCTCGTTCCAAGTGTTGACGATGCCTTCTAGGCTATCATCGACCGAGTTGAGATAGCACGAAATCGGAAGGCCGCGACCGGTGCCGCCGTTGGACAGCACAGGCGTTGCGGGCATGAACCACAATTGGCTCATCGCGTCATACAGCCGCTGGGCATGCGGCTGATCGTCCGCATAGGCCGAGGCGACGCGCGCAAACAGATCCTGATAATTTTCACCGGGCAGCAAATACCGGTCGCGCAAAGTCTCTTTGCCAAACTCGGTCAGCAACGCATCACGCGTAGTATCGGTGACAACGTCAAAGCGCCGCACGTCGACCGACTTGCTGTCGCTTTCGGCTTTCAATTCGGCTTTAGCCTGCTTGGCGTTTGCATCAGCCTTTGTCGGCGCTGCATCGATTTCTTTATCTGCTACCAGCACATCCATCACTTCACCCATTCCGGCCTCACCGCCAGTGTCACGAAAATCCATGTTATCTTTGCTCCCAATCCAGACAATTTTGGCCACCCCGCTGACCGCAACCGCTATCCACTGTGTTTAAGAAGTTCGTTCACTTCTTGTTCGACTCGGAAGGCAAGCCCCCCTCTTAGCATTTTTGACCGAGCAGGGAGCATTATTTTTCCGCCCATCAGCGTGGATTCGACACAATTTGCCCTAGCTACGGGATAGTTCCCGTAGAAGTGAGACACAAATTGTAGTTATGCCCCCTATGGCCAACCGCTACCTATAGTGCCTCAACCAGTTTCAGACGCAAGAGGGTAAATGGTTAATTAAGGACTCGGTTCGTCGCAGATGCGATTCATTTCGTCGCAGCGAAAATATGGTGCAACGCAGCGACGCGCGGAGTCTCTAGGCACTGCATAGCGCGCAAGTTATTTTGCGGTGAAATGCGCAAGTTTTTTTATCCCCGATTAAAAATGGATGGGGATAACACGCCAAGCTTGTTGACATGGCGGAACTGCGTTGGGGCCGTCGTGACATACACTGTAAGCGACGGCGATGTGTAAGTCGTTTGCTGGGCGAATCACACCTATGACGCCTCAACAATTCATCGCCGCCCTGTTTAGCGCTTGCGCAATCGATCAATTTCTTCGGCACTGTCCCATGCAGAACCGCAGGTTGTTTCCTGAATAGCGCAGATACCTCTAAACCAGGCCGATGCTTCGCCCTTGGCAGTCCGGTAAGTGACCTTTGCCCATTCGCCTTTACAGTCGACCATTCCTGTCATGGAATTTTGCAGGTCGCTCCAGTCCCCGCGCCACAAAATTTTGCCTTTAACAGGGTCCGGTGCCGAAAAACCGGTTCCTGAATAGATTGTCACATAGATTTTCTTGCCGCTGATCCAACCTGAAGGCAAAGCAGGATATGTCTTTGCGGTGTCCGCCATGCTTTCGGCCCAGCGCGCCGCATTCTCAATTCGAAACCAACCATTTTGTGCTTCAGCCACATGGAACTCGGTGGCGAATTTCGTGTCTTCGCCGCTTTCCTCGCTGGACTCAGGGGGCGGTAATACTCCGATGATCGGAGAATTAAGCGATGGCCCTTGGCGCACATTCAAACCTGCAGTATCAGTGTCCGATGACCATGCGCCAAAATTGCAGAGGGAGCTTTTGGAAACTACCGGTTTCGCTGTTTTGGCGTCCGCCGGCACTGCGACATTTCCGGCCAAGGCAAGGACAGCAAGCAACGCAATGGCATTGTGATAATGATGGTTCCGAACAGACAATGACATTTAGGTCTCCCTTTTGTCTTTGCTACCATTGCAATCCCGTCGCGGCCACTGCTATCGCGCCGCCAGATGAGTTGGGGTGACAGTTTACTTAACTCATGTAACAGCCACGGAGTCGTTGTGGGAACATGGTATTCCGATTACCCGGTTATCCTAGGGTCAGGACCTATTAAACCCGTTTACTAAGCTCGTTTCACAACCTGCGCTGAGTCTGGAATCAACTCACCACCGCGCCCCGCAGCTGCAGCATCGACCCTAAACAACGGTGTTACCCGCCCGCCTCTTTGGTCAACCGAGCGCAAATTGCTGAGCTGATTGGCGGGCACGGCTTTGCTGTAGAGAAAGCCCTGTACTTCGCTGCATCCTTGCAGGCGCAGATATTCGACCTGCTCTTGCCGCTCCACGCCCTCTGCGGTCGTTGTCATGCCAAGGCTTTCGGCCAGGCTTACCACCGAGCGCACAATTGCTTGGCAATCGGGGCGGCTGTCGATTTCGTCTATGAAGCAGCGGTCAATCTTGATTTTGCTGAACGGAAAACTGCGCAGGTAATTCAATGAGGAATAGCCGGTTCCGAAATCGTCAAGAGCGATTTGAACACCGATTTCGCGCATTTTGTGCAGTGTATCGATATTAGCTTCGCTGTCTTGCATCAGAACCGTTTCGGTGATTTCAAAACAGATACGAGCAGGATCAATCCGGTTAGCAGCGATGGCATTGATAATCACGCCGATCAAACCAGGACTGCGCATTTGCGCTGGTGATAAATTAATCGACACCGATAAATTTTCGTCCCAATCGGTCAGGTCTCTTATCGCTTGCCGGATCACCCATTCGCCCAATTGCACAATCAAACCGGTTTCCTCGGCAATCGGAATAAATGTGTTGGGCATAACAATGCCGCGCTGCGGATGGACCCAGCGGACCAATGCTTCATAACCGGTAATCTCACCGGAGCCTGTATCGACCAAAGATTGATAATGTAGCCGCATTTCGTGTTTTGCCAGCGCGCCGCGAAGATCCATTTCGATCAGGCGGCGTTGTTGTGCAGCCTCGTCCATGCCCGCTTCATACCGAATAAAACGGTTGCGGCCTGCGCCTTTGGCAGCATAAAGCGCCAGATCGGCATTGCGTAGTAATGTTTCTACATCATGACCATCGTGCGGAGCAACAGCAACGCCAATCGTTGTCCCTACCACGACGTCATGATCGCCAAGAGAGAAGCTTTTTGACATCGCATTGATAACACGAGCCGCAATCGCTTCTGCATCTTTGATGCGTGCACCTGTTAACAGGATAGCGAATTCATCGCCGCCAAGCCGTGCGAGCATATCCCTTTTACCGATGATCGCTTCCATACGGCGGGCAGCACCCTGTAACAGTTTATCGCCGACACCGTGGCCGAGCGTATCGTTGACTGCTTTAAAATGGTCCAAGTCCATGAACAACAGCGCAACCCGTTCATCACGGCGTAGTGCGTGATAAAGATGTTCGTTAAACATGAAACGGTTGGGTAAGTCGGTCAGGCCATCATAATGCGCCATATAGCTGACTTTTTCTTCAGCCTGTCGTTGCGCAGTGATATCGGTAATCACGCCGCGAAAAACGACTTCACCGTCGCGCATGGCACGGCCAGAAATCGACCACCAGCGCCGTTCGCCGCCAATGCATAACGAAACGATATGGTTGCGGATTGAATAGCTTTTACGAACACGGTCCCGCAACTCTGCCCTTGCTTCATCATCCTCAAGCAGATCAACAAAGCGCATCCCTTCTAGCGTTTCGACCGGACGCTGTGCTGCGGCACCAAAGCGTTTTGAGGGTGCAACAATGCGCCCCTTGCTATCTACAGCGAGAAGCCAGTCCGCGCCCTGTTCGGTATGGTCATGCAGCAATAATCGCACGGTATTACGCGACCGGCTCAACTCCTGTTCGCGTAAGCATCGGTTGACAAAACTTTTCGCATTGGTGCGGATGCTGGCGATTAATACACCCATAAAACAAAGCAAAAGGCCCAGCGCGCTATACGTCGCAACGCTATCCAAAAGTATTAGCCCTGCGACTGCACCGGGGCTGCAAGCCAGAACATAGCCCATCGCGGCTGGACCAATTGTGCGATAGCTGATGGCACCTGCACTCATCATACCTGCACCGATAATCCCGGCGAAAATGGCATGGCCGGCATCACCAAAACCAAACATGACCGCGACCGCCAATCCCCAAAACCCTCCAAGGCCGATGGCATTTCCAACCAATTGACGGCTTAATCGTCGTAACTTTATTGTTTCCTGCCGTGCAACAGATACAGACTGTGCAATGGTCATCCGCCAAGCGATTAGGCCGAGCAGCAACACCCAGAATCCAGCTATAAAACTATTGGGGATAATGCCGTAAAACAACCAGGTTGTGATGCTAGCGTTGACCAAATTGCCAATTGCTGCGCCGCGTGCATTGCGGGCATTTTCAGCCAACTGCCGCTCCGCAACGCGGTGGCCTGTTTTCGGACGAGCAGTTTCAGCGGCGGTGTGCAGTCGAGGCGAAGGAGGCGTGGAAGTAAGCATGTCTTGATTTGGGTTACGCTTACAAGGATAATAAATTGTTATGCTTGACTAATTTTATACAAGTTTACGAAACGGGCGCAAAAACAACCACTGTGATTGCCAAATTGCAAACGGGCCTGCTAACGCCCGTGGCATGAACGATGACACAAACACCGCACGCGCGCTGGTAACCGAACTCGAAGACCTGCTGTCCGTTACCCGCATGGGCGACGGCTGGTATCTGGGCAAACGAAAGCCCGGCGGCGTCGGCCGCGTCTTTGGCGGGCAAGTTATTGCGCAGGCACTGGCATCAGCGCAAGACACTGTTTCGCCCGAACGCGTCGCGCATTCGCTGCACGCAAATTTTATGCGGGCGGGGGACGAGAATTACGAAATCACCTTTCGTGTCGAACGCGATTTTGATGGCGGCAGTTTTTCCACGCGGCGGATTATCGCACTGCAACAGGATAAGCCGATCCTAAGCATGACAGCATCGTTTCAGAAGCTGGAAGACGGCCTGCATCATCAAGACCCGATGCCTAACGTTCCAATGCCCGAAGATTTGCTACCCGAGGCTGATCTGCGCCTGCAATATGGCCATTTAATCCCCGAAAAATTCCGCGCCAATTTCTTGCGGGATCGTCCGTTCGAAAGCCGCCCGGTTAACCCGCGCGATTGGCTGGGCGGGGAAAAACGTATGCCAGCGGCGCAGGACATATGGTTTAAGCTGCGCGTGCCGACGACGGATGATCCGGCGATGCACCGCGCGATGTTGGCCTATCAAAGCGACAGCTGGCTGCTTGGCACCTGCACCTTGGCGCATGGCGTGACTTGGCTGACCCCGGGGATGATGACAGCCAGCCTTGATCACACGATATGGCTGCATGATGATTTTCGCGTTGACGATTGGTTGTTGTATAGCTGCGACAGCCCGTGGACGGGTCGTGGGCGCGGGTTTAACCGCGGGTCGATCTATGCCCGTGACGGCCGGTTGGTGGCGACATGTGCACAAGAGGGTTTAATCCGACTTCGAACATAAGTTGCTTTCCACACGCCGTTTTCGTGATAGAAAACTGTGCGCGCAATCTGCGTCACAGGGAGAGTCTGGCATGATCGGTAAGCTGCTGTTTTCGACTATAGCAATGGCGGGCGCTTTTGCGTTTTCCACCCCGGCAGAGGCCAGTTCGGATTCCACTTGCTATCCCAATTGGAAGGTCATGCAAACCGCGATGCAGGGGTGCAGCGGTATGGCGTTTCTGTCGCCGGGCAATGATACACGGATTAACCTGTTAATGTTGCTCACTGATCGCCACGGTAACGTCGGGGTCTCCAACGCAACCAGCTATGACATGATGGATCGGCGCGGCGATGCACAGCCTTTTGATTATGGACAATTCTCGCTGGCATTGGGGCAAAAGCCCGCAGAGGATGACGATAGCCGCCGTTATGGTGATCGCTGCATCAGTAATGCGTCAGGGCAATTGGCGTTTGAGGCGGCATTGGTCGCAGTCAAAGGACTGCCTGCAAACGAACGCACCATGCTGTCCTCCGCACGGCAAGCATTGCAGCCTGAATGCGGCGATAGCGCGATGATGCGCCGTGCGGTCGAGGGCGCGTTGGGTGCAGTGTCATCACAAGCTGGCAAAGATTTCTCCAGCTATCTGTTGGCCGCTGCATCCTTTTATGACGGTGACTTTGGCGGCGCGCGTCAGGCGTTCGTGACCTTGTCCAAAGGGCAAACAGCATGGCCCAAAGAAGCGGCGCTTTATATGTTAGGCCGCGTTGACCTGAACCTCGCTATGGAAAGCGCATTTGACGATTATGGTTATCCTGCGGAAAGCGCGAACAACAGCCGCGAATTGAGCGCAGCGGAGCTGGCTTTTAAGAACTATCTAAAAGCCTATCCACAGGGCAGCTATGCAGTGTCTGCCAGCGGCTTGCTGCGCAAAGTGTATTGGCTGGCAAAGGATGAGGATAAGCTGCTGGCCGAATATGCGGCAGCGTTCAAACGCAAGAACCTGAGCGGCACGAACGTCTCACTCGCCGATCTGGTGCAGGAAATGGATGTGAAGCTGGGCGAAAAGCTTGAGCCCTCCACAATCAGCGATCCCTATATCCTAGCGATGGCTGATCTAAAAGCGATGCGGCACAGCGACGATCCGGAAATGGCGTCTGAAAACAAGCCGATTACGCGCGCCGAGATTGAAGCACAAAAGTCGCGCTTTGCAGGGCAAGAGGCTTTGTATAATTATGTGCTGGCTGCGCACGCACTCTATGTAGCGAAGGACGCCGATACGGCGCTGCGCTTGTTACCTGTGCAGTCCGAAGGCGACAGCTATTTCGCCTATAGCCAGCGCGCACTGCGGGCGCTGGCACTTGACAGCAAAGGCAATGCGGGCGCGCGTGCGTCAATTGCCAATGTCCTTGAAAGCGGCAAACGACCATTCCAGCGCGGGTCGATGGAACTGGCGCTGGCGATGCATGATGAACGGAATGCGGGACTGGAGCGAGTGTTTGCAGCGGACTCAGCAGTGAAAGACCCCGAGGTACGTGAGCGGCTGTTGCGCTATACAGCGGGGCCAAAGCTGCTGCGTGCGCAATCGGTGGCAAGTGCTGCACCGAAACAAGAACGCAATGTCGCGCTCTACACGCTGTTGTATAAGGATATCACACGGGGAGCGTATAAGGATTTCCTGCGCGATCAGGCGCTAATCCCGGCGGGAACAAAGCCAAAGCCCGAGGATGATTATACGACACCTGTCTATACCAATATCGGGATCTTCAAATGGGCAGGGGCAAAGGAAGGCTTTGCCTGCCCGTCGCTTGCCACCTTGGCCACAGCATTGGTCGGTGCGCCAAAGGATGCGCCGTCGTTGATGTGCCTCGCCGAATTTGCGCGTAATCACGGTTTTGATTCAGGGTCGAGCTGGCCCGATCTGCCGCAATCGCTTGATGTCTTGCCGCCCAAGGATGAGCTGGGCGGCACGCCATCGATGTTCCCCGGAAAACCGTTTTCGCGGTTGGAGATTTACAAAAGCGTGATCGCCGATCCGGCGGCTGCTGCGACCAGCAAAGCCTATGCTTTGTACCGCGCCGTGTATTGCTATGGGCCATCGGGTTATAACAGTTGCGGCGGAACTGAAGTGCCGATTGCACAGCGTAGGGCGTGGTTCAACCAGTTGAAGAAAAGCTATCCGGCCTCACCCTGGGCCACAAAGCTGAAATATTATTGGTGAGGGGGCTTGGTGAGCTTTCCGAACCCTTCCAAACAACCGTAGTGCTGAGCCTGTCGAAGCACGCCTTAAAGGGCAGCGCAACGCCGAGGGACGCCGTTGGCCTCCGGCCAGCTTCGCTTCCGACAGGCTCAGGGCTAACGGTGATTTTTGAATAAGAGTGTAAAAGCCGTCGTGATCACCACACTGGCCCTCCTCACCGCCTGCACCCGCGAAGCAGCGCCAGTCAATGCCAACGATTATGATGCATTCTGGCTATGGGCAGGGGTAAAGCCGCAGCCGGTGCTGGACAAAGCCAAAACGATCTACATCCTAGAGGGCGAAGTTCGCGCCAGCCCAAGCCCGCGCATAGACCGCCTGCGCGGCGGAACACCCCGCGTAAAGCACGCCGATGTCTGGCTCGTCTACCGCGTCGAGACAATCGAATGGGGGCCTGATATTGCCCGCCAAATCACCACTGATCTGGCGCGTTGGAAAAAGGCAGGCAGCCGCACTGTCGGCGTCCAAATCGACTTTGACGCTGCAACGCGCGGGTTGGAGGGATATGCGGCGTTCCTGAAAACGCTTCGCACACAACTCGCCGCCGATACTAAGCTCGGCATCACCGGCCTGATGGATTGGAGCAGCCGTGCTGACCCGGGCGGGCTTAAAGCGATATCGGGCATCGTCGATGAAATTGTCATCCAAACCTATCAAGGTCGGAAAACCATCCCCGGCTATGCTGCCTATCTGGCGCAGTTGGATAGGCTGGATGTGCCGTATAAACTAGGGCTGGTGCAGGGCGGTGAATGGTCGCAGCCGAAGGCGTTGGCCAATGACACACATTTCAAAGGCTATGTCGTTTTCCTGCTGAACCCCAATCCACAGTAGCGCGCGAAAAAATTGGTTGCTATACGCAACTGAATTGGTCGAAGCGGAGGAGCGCGGAGCATGGCAGTCACCCTGAAAGTCAACGGCAAACCGGTGAGTGTCACCGCAGAGCCAGACACGCCATTGTTGTGGGTGCTGCGCGAAGAACTGGCGCTGACAGGCACCAAATTCGGCTGTGGTGTTGCCGCTTGCGGCGCGTGCAGCGTGCATGTTGATGGAGAGATTACCCGGTCTTGCAGCATAGCGATCGCCGATGTCGCGGGCAAATCGGTGACTACAATCGAGGGGCTGAAATCGGCCGATGGCACTTTGCATAAAGTGCAACAGGCATGGATTGCCGCGCAAGTTCCGCAATGCGGATATTGCCAATCGGGGCAGATTATGGCGGCGGTGGCGCTGATCCAGGAAACGGGCAGCCCCAGCGATGCGCAGATTGACGAGGCAATGACCAACATCTGCAGGTGCGGCACCTATCCGCGCATCCGCAAAGCCATCCACGCCGCAACCGGCAAAGCAGCCGCCGCTGTTCAGGGAGACGCATGATGGCTGATAATCCCAACCCCAATATCGAAGAAGCTGCCGAAACCCCGCCAAAGAAAAAGGGCTTCAAACGCCGCGCATTCCTGATCGGCGGCGTCGCGGTTGTTGGTGCGGGCCTATTCGGCATTTCGCTTGCCGATAGTAATGCTGCGAAAAAGGCAGTCACACTGACCACTGGAAAGGGTGAGCATAATTTCGCCACTTGGCTGAAAATCGGCGAGGATGACAGCGTCACGATTTATTCGCCGCATACCGATATTGGTCAGGGATCGAACACCGGGCTTGCACAGATGCTGGCCGAGGAATTGGATGCGGCTTGGGATAAGGTTAAGCTGGTCTCTGCGCCTGCGGAATCGGCCTATGCCAATACCGGTTTGGGCAGAGGCTTTTTGGGCGAGATGACCGGTCAGCCGGGGATCATCAACGGCATTCCGCAAAGCTTCTTGTCTTTCATCGCGCGTTCGATGAATTTGCAGATTACGGGTGGATCATCGGCATTGCGATACACAGGGCAAGTGACTTTCCAGATGGTCGGCGCGGCAACGCGGCTGGCGCTGATAGAGGTAGCAGCAAAGCGGCTATCAGTGCCAGCCAGCGAGTTGACGACCGCAGAAAGCCGTGTGACTCACGCCAAATCGGGCAAGTCATTGCGCTATGGCGAATTGGCGGCGGAGGCAGCAACGTTGTCGCTCGACAACGAACCGGCGCTCAAAGATTCCAAAAACTATCGCTTGATGCGCCAGTCGATTCAGCGCCTCGACATCCCGTCTAAGGTCGATGGCACTGCGCAATATGGCATGGATTTTTCTGTGCCCAACATGCGCGTTGCTACGATCATGGCCGCGCCCGTTCGTGGCGGCAAGCTGACGTCGGTCGATACTACACCGGCAACGGCGGTGAAGGGTGTTGAGAAAGTCATCAAGCTCGACAATGCGGTTGCAGTCGTCGCGAAAGGTTACTGGGCTGCGCTCAGCGGATTGCGTTCGCTATCCCCGCAATTCAGCGATGGTGGCAATGCTGGTTTTTCAACGGCATCGATCTTTAAGGCCTATGACGACCGGATTGCCAAAGGCGAGCCCGATGGCGAAGCGGGTGAAGGCGATGTCGATGCCGCGATTGGCGCAAAGCCCGTTGAGGCGAAATATGAAGTCCCCTATCTTCATCATGCGATGATGGAGCCTTTTGCGCTGACCGCGCATCACAAGGATGGGAAGCTAAATATCTGGGGCGGGATGCAGGACCCGCTGGCGTCTAAAATGAAGGCGGCTGAGGTGTCAGGGCTGGATGCTGATGCGGTCACGTTCCACCCGATGTTGATCGGTGGCAGTTTCGGTCGGCGGTTGCCGATGTATATGGAAATTGTCGAGCAGGTGACACAGCTGGCGATGCAATTGCCATATCCGGTCAAGCTGATCTGGAGTCGTGAGGAAGAAGTCGCGCAAGGGGCCTACCGCCCGCAAAGTGCGGCGCGGCTACGCGGGGCAATCGGCAAAGACGGTAAGATTGCCGCTTATCTGAACGACTATGCACAAACCGAAAGTGCGGAGAGCGAAACAACCTTTATCTATGACCTGCCCGTGGTTGCGCGGCGGAATTATGATTATCCGTCCAACCAGATTACTGGCGCCTGGCGTTCGGTCAATTCAACGCAGCAGGGCTTTTACAATGAAAGCTTTATCGATGAACTGGCACATGAAGCAAAGGTTGATCCTGTTGAGTTTCGCCGCCGTCACCTGAAACCCGGCTCGCGCCATTTGGCGGTGTTGAATGAGGTGGCGACGAAAAGCGGCTGGGGTTCGCCTCTGCCCGCTGGCGTTGGTCGCGGCGTTGCCATTGTCGAAAGTTTCAAAACCATCGTCGCGCATGTGATCGAGGCATCGGTTAACGCGGACGGCACGCCAAAGGTGCATAAGGTGACCACCGTTGTTGACGCTGGGTCCATCGTCAATCCCGATGCCGCAATGGCGCAGATTGAGGGCGGCACGATCATGGGGCTGTCCTCGGCCATTGGAGAGGCGATTACGTTGGACAAAGGCGTGGTGCAGCAGAGCAACTTTGGCGATTACCCGATCCTGAAAATGGCCGATGCTCCGTTGGTGCAGGATATCCATTTCCTGAATAGCGGGGCCAATATGGGCGGGATTGGTGAGCCGGGCGTGCCGCCTGCGGCCCCTGCGCTTGCCAATGCTTTGTTTGCGGCAACGGGTAAGCGTATTCGGAGTTTGCCGATACTGATGCAGGCTAAAGCCTGATCACACTTGCCACTGGGGTGACGCTTGGCTAGCGGCAGGGGCGTAATCGCCCTTGCCGAAAGCTTATCCCATGACCGTCCAAATCGCAGAAGCTGACATCATTGAAAGCGTTGCCGACGCGCTGCAATATATCAGCTATTTTCACCCGATGGATTACATCCGCGCGCTGGGTGATGCGTATGAAAAAGAGCAAGGGCCCGCTGCGAAGGACGCCATCGCGCAAATCCTGACCAACAGCCGGATGTGCGCAGAGGGCCACCGGCCGATTTGTCAGGACACCGGCATCGTCACCGTGATCGTCAAATGGGGGCAAAAATGCGTGCTGGATTCGCACCGATCTTTGCAAGAAGTCATCGATGAAGGCGTGCGCCGCGCGTATCTGCATCCTGAAAATAAACTGCGCGCCTCTATCCTTGCTGACCCTGCTTTCACGCGGGTAAATACAAAAGACAACACACCGTCGGTTGTGCATCTGGAGATGGTTCCGGGTGGCAGTGTGAGTTTCGATGTTGCGGCTAAGGGCGGCGGGTCCGAAAACAAAACCAAGTTCAAAATGATGAACCCGTCGGACAATATCGTCGATTGGGTGCTGGAAATGCTGCCGCAAATGGGCGCTGGCTGGTGTCCATCAGGCTTTCCTTGGCCATCACCATCGCTTTTTCGGCGGTGCCGCCGATGCCGAGCCCGAGCATCCCTGGTGGACACCAGCCAGCGCCCATTTGCGGCAGCATTTCCAGCACCCAATCGACGATATTGTCCGACGGGT
>JANMGR010000039.1:0-1749 GCA_031374785.1 Sphingomonadales bacterium
TTTATACAGAGCAAAAAAGATCGGGATTTGCAGCAAGATCGGCATGCACCCGGCCATCGGATTGACCTTTTCCTCGCTATACAGCTTCATCATTTCCTGCTGCAGCTTTGGCTTGTCGTCTTTGTATTTCTCTTGCAGAGCCTTCATTTTGGGCTGAACAACGCGCATCCCTGCCATCGATGCGAACTGTTTTTGTGCCACAGGGAACATCAAGCCGCGCACGATCAAAGTTAGAGCGATGATTGCGACGCCGAAATTGCCGAACACGCCGAACAGCCAGAGCAAGACCGTTAGGAACGGAATGGCGATAAACCAGAACCAGCCCCAATCGATTGAATAATCAAGATAGGGGATGCCGAGCTCTTTTGTATAGGTGCGCAGTTCCTGAAATTCCTTTGCACCGGCGAACAGCCGCGAGGTTTGCGTAAAGGTCTTGCCCGCCTCGACAGGTGACAATTTGGCATTGTGAATATGCGCCCAGTTATAGCCACCCTGAGATTTGAAGTCAGCCTTTACCGAAACTTTCTGATCGGGGATCAATGCCGCCAGCCAGTATTTATCGGTAAAGCCATTCCAGCCGCCGGTCGTCGGGAACGACTTTGTGCCTTCTGGTTCTGCTGCAACTTGATCATAGCCCCAGTCGTAATTGGGTTTGTTGTCAAACACCCCGATGGGGCCGATATGGACCTGCGTAAAGATCGATCCGCCTTTGGTAGCGTCTTTGGGCATGCCTTTGCGGCTGATGATGCCGAATGGCGCGACATTTGCGGTTGGCAGGGTCGCGGCGTTGGTAAAGCGTTGTTCCGCCGCCAGCATATAATGCTCGTCAATTGACAGCTTGATTTCAAACAGCTGGCCCTCTGGATTGCTCCAGCTGAGCGTCACAGGCGTTGCAGGCGTCAGCTTTTGCGCGCTTGCAGTCCACACGGTTTTGTCGGTTGGCAATGTTGCGTTATCGCCAGTCCAACCAAAGCGTGCAAAATAGGCTTTTGCTGTGCCGGAGGGGGCGAACAAACGCACGGGAGGGGATTTCTTCGATAGCTCCTCGGTGTGCGTCAGCAGTACCAGATCATCAATCCGGCCGCCTTCAAGGTTGATGGAACCTTTCAGCTTAGGTGTTTCAATCGCGACGCGGCCTGATGCGGTGAGGGCGGCGTCCAGAGGTACAGCCTTTGCATCGGCTTGCGACGCAGTAATCGTTGCGCCATCGGCATTCGCACCCCCGGCGGCCTTGGTCGCACTGACCACAGGCTTTGGCGGGGCAGGGAAGAAATAGCTGGAAATATAGGGCCATCCAAACAAGATAATCCCTGTCAGCAACACTGCCATAATGATGTTACGCCGGTCTTCCACGTTAGTAATTCCCTGCTTATTCAATGTATAAAGGGTTTAAGGAACGGGATCATGCCCGTGTCCTCCCCAAGGTTGGCAGCGCATTAGCCGTTTCAACGTCAACCAGCCACCCTTAATCGCGCCGTATTTTTTCAGCGCAGTGATGGCATAGGCAGAACAGCTTGGGCTGTAACGACAAGTCGGCGGCAAGATGCGTGAAGGCCCCAATTGCCAACCCCGTGCGATAAGGATGAGGAGACGGGCTAACACAAAATTACCGTAGCCCTGAGCCTGTCGAAGGGCGTTTGTCGGCGGGGCGTGCTTCGACAGGCTCAGCACTACGGTTTTTGTCGGCTAGCTTAGTAAGCGCCTTGGCCATCTCGGTTCGCAAAACCCCAAAATCGCGTTCTATCCCGC
>JANMGR010000053.1:0-1718 GCA_031374785.1 Sphingomonadales bacterium
GACATATGGCGAAGATCCGCATCATCTGGGCGAGATGGGGACGGCGCTGGCGCTGGGTATTCAGACGCATAATGTGATCGCAACGGTCAAACACTTCGCGCTGAACAGCATGGAAAACGCGCGTTTCTACGTCGATGTGCAAATTGACGGGCGGGCCTTGCACGAGGTGTATTTGCCCCATTTCAAACGCGCAACTGACGCAGGCTGTGCCAGTGTGATGAGCGCGTATAACAAAATGGAAGGTGTCTATTGCGGGCAGAATCCGGAACTTTTGACCGGCATCTTGCGCGACGAATGGGGCTTCAAAGGCTTTGTCCATTCGGATTGGGTGAAGGGCGTTTATGATGTGTCGGGAGTCGCGGCAGGGTTGGATATCGAAAATCCTGAGCCTCTGGTTTGGGGTGAAAAGCTGATTGCGGCAGTGGAGGCAGACGAGGTGTCGGTCGAGGTTATTGACCGCGCGTGCCGCCGGATATTGACGACATTGTATCGCTTTGCCGCTGCGGACGATCCACTGCCCGAATACCCGATGAGCCTAGTTGCCAGCCCGGATCATATCGGTATCGCTTTGGAGGCGGCGGAGAAATCCGCTGTGTTGTTAAAGAACGATGCTGTCCTGCCGTTGCGCAACGGTATCGGAACGCTGGCGGTTATGGGGCGGTTGGCGGCAGTTGAAAACACCGGCGACAATGGTTCCAGCCGCGTCCGTCCGCCTTATGTTGTGACTCCCTTGATGGGATTGCAGCGGATGCAAACCGAATATGAAATTGGTGAAATTCTGACCGCTGATGAAGACGATCTGGCGAACGCTGCTGCCGTCGCCGCCGCTGCAGATGTCATCGTCATTGTCGCTGGCTACACCGCCAAAGAAGAAGGCGAATTCATCCCGGGCGATATCGCACTGGGGCAAGATGTGCCAGCCGAGGCGCGCGATGCCGCACACCGCGTTGCAATTGGCGGCGACCGTGACGACCTTGGCCTTCCTGCCGATCAGCTACGGCTCATCGATATCGCGGTGGCTTCGGGCAAACCGGTGGTCGTCGTTCTGGTTGCCGGTTCGGCTGTGATGGTCGAAGGATGGGAGGCCCAAGTTGGCGCAATTTTGCAAACATTCTATAGCGGGATGGAGGGCGGAACAGCGCTGGCGAAATTGTTGTTTGGCGTAGTTTCTCCATCGGGAAAACTGCCTTTCAGTGTGGCGCGTAACGTCGATCATTATCCCTATTTTGAAAAGGAAGCCGCCAGCATCCAATATGATCTGTGGCACGGCTATTCAAAGCTGGACCGCGACGGCAACACTCCGCGTTACGCCTTTGGCCACGGGCTAAGCTATGCCGAATTTGCCTATGATGATTTTATCGCAGAGTGCGCGGACGATTGTTTGAAAGTTAAAGTCACTGTGTCCAACACTGGCACAGTCACCGCCGAAGACGTCGTGCAAATCTATATCGGCGCACCCGGCGTGGCGCTCGAACGGCAAAGCAAGCTTTTGAAAGCATTCCGGCGCGTGTCACTCAAGCCGGGAGGAAGGGCGCGGCTGGATTTCGATATTGCGCTCGACAGCTTGCGTTGGCGCAATGCTGAAACGCACGGATGGGAATTGGAGCGCGGCAGCTATCGCGTGATGGCGGGTGGGGCGTCGGACCGGTTGGTGGAGGTCACTGTTAGCGTTTAGGGCTTTTACTACGTTAACTTGACGTCGTTTGAGCCTTTAAGGG
>JANMGR010000062.1:0-20541 GCA_031374785.1 Sphingomonadales bacterium
TGGCGGCTGTCCATCGTGCCATAGGGAATGGCGACGCGCAGCATATAGGCGTGCAGTTGCAGATACAGACCGTTCATCAAGCGCAGCGGCTTAAACTGATCTTCGGTGATTTCGCCAGCCAATCGGCGCTTCACCTGATCGCGGAAATCGGCAACGCGGGCATCGACGATGGCTTGGTCATAATTGTCGTATTTATACATGTCAGATTACCCGTTCAAATTACCCAGGCGCCGACGCTGGCGTCAGCTGGTTTTAACGAAAGATCGAGCCGTACCGTCGGGCCAAGTGCCCGCACGCGGTCTTTGATATGCGCCGGACGAGGACCTTCGGGCGTCGCGACGGCCTCGATAATATAAGGCGCATTGACACGGCGCGCGCCCTCTTCACGCGCAAGGATAGCATCCCCGCTTTCGTCCACATCAACAGCATCTTCGACGTGCAACGACCACCAGCTGCCCGCCCACCATGTGACAGCGCCAGTGGCGAGATCATTTCCAGTTAGTAATTTCAAAACCTGTTCCCCAACTCAAAAATATCGTCATCCTGAACTTGTTTCAGGATAACGCACAACCGTCGTGTGTTATCCTGAAACAAGTTCAGCATGACGATATGGTATGGATTGCTTGTGCTGCTACCGAGTATAGCACATCCTCCGCATCGGATTTCAGGACGACATCGCCCAATATGATGATCGCCGGCGACCGCACATTTTCACGCGCGATCATGCTGCCAAGGTCAGTTAAAATGCTGCGCATCGCGCGCGCATCTTTGCGCCCTACCCGCTCCAGCACCGCAACAGGCGTGTCAGGGGAAACGCCGTCCGCGATCAGTTTTTCACAAATATCGTCTGCTGTTGCGACGCCCATATAGATCACGAGCGTGCGATTTTTGCCCGCTAGCCCCGCCCAATTTTGATCGGTCAAACCTTTGCACTGGCCAGCAACAAAGGTCACGGCAGTGGCTGCATCGCGGTGCGTCAGTGGCAGCAACGTCGCCGCTCCGCCTGCAATCGCCGCAGAGATACCGGGAATAACCTCGACCGGCACTCCAGCCGCCTGACAAGCCTCGACCTCTTCACCGCCGCGCCCAAAGATAAACGGATCGCCGCCTTTCAAACGCACAACGGCATGACCGGAGAGCGCCTGTTCGACAAGGATAGAATTAATGCCATCTTGCGGCACCGAGTGGCGGCTGCGCTGCTTAGCGACGGAAATAAGGCGCGCCTTAGGATTAGCCAACGCAAGAATAGCATCGTCAACAAGCCCGTCGTGCACAACAACATCCGCCGCCGCGATCAGCCGCGCGGCCTTCACCGTCAGCAAATCGGGATCACCCGGGCCTGCGCCGACCAGATAGACTTTGCCGTTATGCATGTGGGTGAGATGCGCCCTTGGACGCGAACCGCCAAATCAGAATAGTTTGAAGCGGCGAAAGAGAGGCTTTACCCCCAAAGAGTGAACGCATAGTCTCGGTGTTCATATAACAAGCCGGTCTGCCGCAGGCTAAGGATAGGGTGGTCCATAACCCTTAGATTTGGCAAAATCATTAGCGGCACGCTTAGCCTCACTAAGCGCTTCGGCCAAAACACTTGCCGCGCCCTTTTTTGGATCTTGCAGTTCTGACTGAGTCAGCGAATGAAATTTCGCCGCCTGATCCCAAAGCGCCTTATTTTTTGGATTTGAGATAAATTTCGTCAAACTAGAATTAAAATCTCGTTCCCAAGGTTGCTGCACTTGGAAGGTGCGATCAACAGCATTCATTGTTGTCTCGCCTTCTTTAACACTAACATCCTGCTTCTCCAGCGCGACGACTACAGGCAAAAAGAGCTCAGCGAGTTGGTTAGCTTGGGCAGAATCAAATCGAGATTTCCAATAATCTCGAACTTCCTTCTGCTTTGCCTCCAACCAAAGTGGCATTTTCTGTTTGCAATACTGAAATGCAGCATCAACCATAACATCATGGATTCTTGGTATTTCTTTCTCTAAGTTGATGTCGCTAGGAGTTGTATTTAACTTATTTCTATATGAATTTTTGCAAGACGAAATGCTCAAATTGGCCAAGCCATTGGGGATAAAAAACTTAGAAACAACGTCAATATTCTGCTCGTCGATAGATACATCTGTAGCAACAGCTGGCTCTATGGCTGCAAAAGCTTGTGATGGATTTCCGGAAAAAATAACGAAAATTGAGATCGCAGTTATCTTTGCAAGTTTTGTTTTGAAAGCCATCGTCACCCAGCCTTAGCCTTCTTCGCGCCTTTTTCCTTCTTCGGCTTTGCGGCTTTTGGCGGCGCAGGGGTTACTTCAAACACAGGCTGGCCATCCTTCATATGGACTGCGACTTCGCCACCATTGACCAGCTTTCCGAACAGCAATTCCTCGGCAAGCGGCTGCTTCAGCTTCTCCTGAATCAAACGCCCCATTGGCCGTGCGCCGTATAGCTTGTCATAGCCGCGCTCCGTCAACCAAGCGCGCGCTTCGTCGTCCAGCTTAATGTGCACATTCTGGTCAGCAAGTTGCAGTTCCAGTTGCAAAATGAACTTATCCACCACCATCGCCACTACTTCGGTCGGCAAGAATGCGAACGGCACAGTCGCATCGAGACGATTGCGGAATTCCGGCGCGAACAGTTCTTTGACCGCTTCTTCGCTGGCATCCTCATTCGCCTCGGCAGCGCGGCCGAAACCAATGCCTTCTTTGGTCAGGTTCTTTGCGCCCGCATTCGTCGTCATAATCAAAATGACATTGCGGAAATCGACTGTCTTACCGTGATGATCGGTCAAGCGACCATTATCCATGACTTGCAACAGGATGTTGAAGAGATCGGGATGCGCCTTTTCGATTTCGTCGAGCAACAACACACAATGTGGGTTTTGATCGACCGCATCGGTCAACAAACCACCCTGATCAAAACCAACATAGCCCGGAGGCGCGCCGATCAGGCGGCTGACGCTGTGACGCTCCATATATTCTGACATGTCGAAACGTTTTAGCGGAATGCCCATGATGCTGGCGAGTTGCCGCGCAACCTCAGTTTTGCCGACGCCGGTGGGGCCCGAAAACAAATAGTTGCCAATGGGCTTGTCCGGATCGCGCAGGCCAGCACGCGACAGCTTGATCGCGGAGGACAGCAGAGCAATCGCTTTGTCTTGCCCAAACACCACGCGTTTCAGGTCAGTTTCCAAGCTGCCAAGCGCCGTCCGGTCATCGGTCGACACATTCTTGGGCGGGATGCGCGCGATCGTCGCAATTACCGCCTCGATTTCCTTGGGCGTAATCAGTTTGCGCCGCTTTGCCAGCGGAACCAGCATCTGCATCGCACCGACTTCGTCGATCACGTCGATGGCTTTATCGGGTTGCTTGCGATCATTGATATAGCGCGAGGATAATTCCACCGCCGCCTTCAACGCGTCGTTGGTATATTTGACCTTATGATGGTCTTCAAACGCAGCACGCAGGCCACCGAGGATCTTAATGGTATCCTCAATGCTTGGTTCATTCACGTCAATCTTTTGGAACCGGCGCAGCAAGGCGCGGTCTTTTTCAAAGTGATTGCGGAATTCCTTGTAGGTGGTCGAACCGATGCAGCGGATTGTGCCGCCGGATAATGCCGGTTTCAGCAAGTTCGATGCATCCATCGCCCCGCCACTGGTCGCGCCAGCGCCGATCACCGTGTGGATTTCGTCGATAAACAAAATCGCATCGGGCAGCTTTTCCAACTCACTGACAACCGCCTTCAACCGTTCCTCAAAATCACCGCGATACCGCGTTCCCGCCAGCAACGATCCCATGTCGAGCGAGTAAATCACCGCAGGCAGCAACACTTCTGGCACTTGATTTTCGACAATGCGCCGCGCCAAACCTTCGGCAATCGCGGTTTTACCAACGCCGGGTTCGCCGACATAAAGCGGATTGTTCTTTGATCGGCGGCACAGGATCTGCACGGTGCGGTCGACCTCTTCGGCGCGACCAATCAACGGGTCAATCCGGCCCTGCTTGGCCTTTTCGTTCAGATTGACGGTAAACTGATCAAGAGCGGATTCCTTGCCCTTTTTCTCTTTCGGGTCAGCCGCTTCTTCTTTGCGCTCGTCCGTGCCTTCAACTGGCTTTTGGTCGATCAGCTTGCCGTCTTTGCCGATGCCGTGGCTGATATAGCTTACCGCATCAAGGCGGCTCATATCCTGTTGTTGCAGGAAATAGACCGCATAGCTTTCACGTTCGGAAAACAATGCGACAAGCACGTTAGCTCCCGTGACGACATCTTTGCCCGACGACTGCACATGCAGTATCGCGCGCTGCACAACCCGCTGAAACCCGCTGGTCGGCGACGGCTCTACATTGCCGGTGACTTTCAGGCTTTCGAGTTCGTTATCGAGATATTGGATTACCGTATCGCTCAATTCCCCAACATCAACGCCGCACGCCTGCATGACGCGCGCCGCATCTTCATCATCGACCAGCGAGAGCAGCAAATGTTCGAGCGTTGCATATTCATGCGCCCGGTCGCCCGCGTGCCGCAAAGCATTGTGAAGCGTTGCTTCCAGCGATTCTGCAAATGACGGCATATTCTGTGCTCCAAGCAGGGCGGCTATCGCCCGTTAATGACTATATCGGCGTCCCTATTGCAGCTTTCAACAGGGATTTATCCTATAACGACCAGCTAGGGGTAAATTGCTGCTGCCGAAAGATATTGCAAGCAGCCTTAGCCTATTGTTTGAACAGGGAATCGGCAACACTGCGGTGATCTTTTGAAAAGGCAATTTTCGCCTCACATCGCGCAATTTCGCCCTGCAGAGCTTCGACGCGCTCTTTCAATTCGTCCACCGAATGCCGGTCAAGGTCTTGCTTCAACAGCGCTACCAACGGATCATCGGGTCGCCGTGCAAACAATTCATCAAGGTCCATAACGCGCCTCCTCAGCGTCCAAGATGCGGAAACACCGCGCATCTGTCAATTCACCTAACGTCAGCCGCTAACACGCTGGAATAGCATTTCCATCGCGGCTAAGGTTGCCGCGAACAGGGGCCAAGCACATGACCAATATACCCGAAACCATGACTGCCATCGAGATTAGCAGTCCGGGAGGACCGGAAGTTTTGAAGCCATGCAGTCGGCCTGTGCCTGTGCCGGGCGAAGGCGAAGTTCTAGTCAAAGTAGCCGCTGCGGGCGTCAATCGCCCCGATGTGGTCCAGCGTAAAGGGCTCTATCCAGCGCCTCCGGGAGCAAGTGATCTGCCCGGATTGGAGATTTCTGGAACGGTCGTTGCTGTCGGAGCCGACACCGATCCCTGCCTTATCAACCAAAAAGTTTGCGCATTGGTCGCGGGCGGAGGTTACGCCGAATACTGCCTAGCCCGCGGCGATGTCTGCTGGGTCGTGCCAAAAAGCCTGTCGATGGAAGAAGCCGCCGCAATCCCCGAAACATTGATGACCGTGTGGCATAATGTGTTCGAGCGCGGCTATGCCGATGAAGGTGAAACAATCTTGGTCCACGGCGGCACCAGCGGCATCGGGTCGATGGCAATAAAGCTGGGTAATTTGTTCGGGTTGCAAGTCATAGTTACCTGCGGTTCGGACGACAAATGCGCGGCTGCATTAGAAATCGGTGCGGCGCACGCGATCAACTATAACGCCGTCGATTTTGTCGAGGAAGTGAAGCGTATTACCGATGGAGAGGGCGTGCACCTCGTCCTTGATATGGTTGCTGGCCCCTATGTGCCGCGCAATATGCAATGCCTGCGCATCGACGGACGGCATGTGACAATTGCCATTCAGGGCGGAGCGATGGCCGAGGTTCCTATGGCGCAAATCATGATGCGCCGCCTGACGCTGACCGGATCGACACTGCGGCCCCGCTCCGTTGCGTTCAAAGCGCTGCTAGCAGACGAAATCCACCGCACAGTCTGGCCCTTTGTCGAGGCCGGGCAACTACGACCCACTATGGCGCGCAGCTTTCCGCTTGCTGATGCTGCTGCTGCGCATGCCTTGATGGAAAGCGGCGATTTCGTGGGAAAGATTGTGCTGATACCTTAGGGGCAGCCACGCCACCGATTTCGCCCTTGCTGTGCGGCCTTGTTTGTCCTAAGCAAATCACAGTTTCAGGCCGCTCCGGAAAGGGGCGGCCCTTTTATTTGGAGAATTTGACATGGCCCAGAATGGACTCGTCCCCCTGATGCCGCATGCGACCGCCGCTTGGTTGGTTGACAACACCGCGCTCAGCTTTCCGCAGATCGCCGAGTTTTGCGGTATCCACATTCTCGAAGTGCAGGCAATGGCCGATGATATGACCGGCACGAAATACACCGGTCGCGATCCGGTGCGCGCTGGCGAACTGGCGATGGACGAAATTGAAAAGGGTCAGGCTGATCCCGATTATGATCTGAAAATTAGCAAAGGCCCCGACCAAGTCCGCCGCACAAAAGGCCCGCGTTATACGCCGGTTTCTAAACGGTCTGACAAGCCCGATGGCATCGCATGGTTGCTGCGCAACCATACCGAAATTTCCGACGGCGCAATCTGCAAGCTGATCGGCACCACCCGCAACACCATCGCCGCAATCCGTGATCGCAGCCATTGGAATATCGCAGAAATTCAAGCAAAAGATCCGGTCACTTTGGGTCTGTGTTCACAGCGCGAACTGGACGCTATCGTTGCGCGCATCGCCAAAAAGGCTGGCCTGGTTGACACCGTTGCCGACGACACCCGCTTTGCCGGTGACCGCGAAGCTTTGATCGAAGAGCTCCGCGCTGAGCGTACCGAAAACAAGCGGCTTGCTGAAATGGAGCTTTCCGGCGAAGTTGAAGCGCCTGCTGTCGCGCTGACGGCTGAGACGTTGTTCAAAAAACAACCTGACGCTTAAACTTAGGCTTGCAATCAAAACCGTTAGTGCTGAGCCTGTCGAAGCACGTCCTACAGCCTAAAGCTACAGCTGATGGACGCACTTCAACAGGCTCAGTGCTAACGGTTTCTGAAAAATTCTCTTCCCCTTCCCTAACGTCACCATTGCGCGCACTCAATGCATCGGGCAGGTCAGGCGCAGAATGGCAATAGAACCCCTCACCGCCTATGATATGACCCTGTCCGACCACGGCTTTGAGCCGCTGGAAATCAAGGGCCTGACCTATCCCTTGGGCGAACGTGTCCCCGCGTATGGCGAAGTGTATCCGCTTGCTCCTGATATGGGCTGGACGCGGATGCCGGTTCCGGGAAACCTGAACCACATCAATATCTGGTTGCTGGGCGACCGCGACGAACAGGGCGAAGGATATGCTCTCGCTGATACCGGGCTGTTTATGCCGGAAGTGGTTGCCGAGTGGAAAAAGCTGCTTAAGGGCACTTTGGCCGACCGGCGGATGACGCGGATTTTCGTCACGCATTTCCACCCCGATCATGTCGGGTGTGCCGGTTGGCTGGCGAACCGCAACAAGGTGCCGGTTTGGATGAACCGCACCGAATGGCTGATGGCGCGGATGCTGGTCGCCGACATACGCGATGAAGTGCCAAACGACGTCCTGTCGCGCAGACGGTTTTCAGGCTATAGCGAAGCGCAGATAGAAGACATGCGGGTGCGCGGTTTCGGCAATTTCGCGCGCGCCGTGTCGCAACTGCCAACCGGGCACCACCGGCTTGACGATGGTCAGCATGTGCGCGTTGGCGGACGCGTGTGGCAGATTGTTACAGGCGGCGGGCATACGCCCGAACATGCCTGTATGGTCGATCATCACAACGGTGCGATTATCGCTGGCGACCAGATCCTTCCGCGTATCACCAGCAACGTGTCGATCATGGACAGCGAGCCTGATGCTGATCCATTGGGCGAATGGTTAGCCTCGATTGCAAAATTCCGCGCTTTACTACCGCCTGACATGCTCGTTCTTCCAGCGCACGGCTCGCCGTTTCGCGGCGTGCACATCCGCCTCGACATACTGGCATCAGGGCATCTTGAGCGGCTAGACAGACTGGAGGCCGCCTTGCGCGAAAAGGCGCACCGTGCGGTTGATTGTTTCGCTTTGCTGTTTGACCGCCCCATCGACGAAACAGTGTTTGGTCTAGCGGTCGGCGAAGCAATGGCTCATTTGCGCCACCTGCCAAGAACCGGTAGAGCAAGCGTGGATGAGGTAGACGGAGTCGGCTGGTTTACGTCAGTTTAGAGGATCAACATGACTACCGCGACGCCTTGGACCTCTAACTATCTGCACCCCTCGTCGTGGAACCAGAACTTCGCTCCGCTTTCGGTGCATGATATGTTTTTTCGGTCTGCAGCGCGAATGGGCGCTGCGCCGCTCGCGGACTTTATGGGCCGAAAATACAGCTATGCCGAAATAGCCATCAGCGTGCGCAAATTTGCGCGCGGGCTGCAATTGCGCGGCATTGGCAAAGATGACCGGGTTGGTTTATTTCTACCCAACGTGCCGCATTACATCGTCGCTTATTATGGCGCGATGCTGGCGGGAGCAACGGTGGTCAATTTCTCGCCGCTCTACACCGTCGATGAATTGGCGCATCAGGTTGCCGACAGCGGGACGAGCCTATTGGTTACCGTGTCCGCAGCGGCTTTATTGCCGACGGCTATCAAGGTGCTCGACCAGTCAAATTTGGGCCAGTTGATCGTCGGCAGCGTGGCTGAGGCGTTACCTCGAGTCAAAAACTGGGCGTATCGGTTGTTCAAAAAGGCCGACATCGCGCTGATCCCCACTGACAATCGCATCACGCGCTATGCCGATTTCATCGCCAATGACGGAACGCCAACGTCGGTCGCCTGCGGTCCAGAAAAAGATGTCGCATTGCTGCAATATACTGGTGGCACAACAGGCACGCCAAAGGGCGCTATGCTAAGCCATCAAAATATCACCGCCAATGCGCGCCAGATCAACGCGATTGATCCGCATAGTTTTGCGAACAACCCCGACGCACCAACCGACGACCGCATCTTGGGCGTGCTTCCGTTCTTCCACGTCTTTGCCAACGCCACGGTGCTGAACCGCACGATCGACAATGGCGGAGAGATCGTCATGCTGCCGCGTTTCGAAGCGACTGCTGCGTTAAAGGCTGCGCATCGGACTCAAGTCACCGCAATTCCCGGCGTACCGACGATGTATCAGGCGCTGCTTGATAATGCCGAATTGCCGAAAACTGATTTCTCTGCCTTGCGCGCTTGTATCTCTGGCGGCGCACCTCTGCCTGCCGAGTTAAAGGCGAAGTTTGAAGCGGTGAGCAAAGCTGTGCTGATTGAGGGCTACGGCCTCGCTGAAACGTCAGGCGTTATCAGCTGCAACCCCTATGAAGGCGAAAACCGCATCGGTAGTATCGGCCAGCCTGTTCCAGGAACGATGGTTAAGCTGGTCGATAAAGAAGACCCGACCAAGCCTGCTCCCGAGGGCGAGCCCGGTGAACTGGTGTGTGCTGGCCCGCAAATTATGCAAGGCTATTGGAACAAACCAGAGGCGACCGCTGATGTCTTTGTCGATGGATTTCTTCGCACCGGTGACGTGGCAACGATTGATGCCGATGGCTTCATCTGCATCGTTGACCGGTTGAAGGACATGATATCGGTTGGCGGCTTTAAAGTGTTCCCCAGCCAGATTGAGGACGTCCTTTACCGCCACCCGGCCGTTAAAGAGGCATTGGTGATCGGGCTTTTCGACAGTTATTTAGGCGAACGACCAGCGGCTTATGTGACAACGACAGAAACAATCAGCGGTGCAGATTTGACGGCGTGGCTGAACCCGCAACTGGGCAAGCACGAACGGGTCAGCGATGTAGTTGTCCGCGAAAATATGCCCAAAACAATGATCGGTAAATTGGACCGTAAGGCACTACGTGCGGAGGTTGGAGCATGATTCAAATTCGAACAGTATTGATAGCAACCGCGGTGCTTTTAACCGCCTCTGCATCGCAGGCGCAAACTGCCGAGCCAACGGCGCCGCAGCCGAAACTCATCGTCGCCATTTCGGTCGACCAATTATCGTCGGACATCTTTAACGAATATCGCCGCAGTTATACCGGCGGGCTAAAGCGGCTTTCGGACGGCGTGGTTTTTCCATCGGGCTATCAAAGCCATGCCGCAACCGAAACCTGCCCCGGCCATTCGACAATCCTGACAGGCAGCCGACCTTCTCGGACGGGGATTATCGCTAATAACTGGTTTGACCCGAATAATGGCCGCACAGGCAAAGACGGCAAAATCGACTACGGCGTCTATTGCTCCGAAGACACATCGGTCGCGGGCAGCAGCAGTTCCAACTACACCGTGTCGCCAAATCTGTTGAAAGTGCCGACGCTGGGAGACCGGTTGCGCTCCGCCAACCCCGCATCACAAGTTGTCGCTGTATCGGGTAAAGACCGCGGTGCTGTGATGATGGGTGGGCAAAACACCTCGCTTACAATGTGGTGGGATGGCAAAGGCTTTACGACCTATGCGAGTGCAACTGCTGCTGCCCCCAAAGCAACCGCCGCAATCAATGCTCGCGCCAAGGCAGAAATTGACAAGCCTTCGCCTGTTGTCTTGCCCGCGCTGTGCGCGACGCATTCGCGGTCCGTGGTGACCGGTCCGACGACTTCGGTCGGCACGCTGCAACCACGCAAAGCTGGCGACGCCAGAGCGTTTCGGGCGTCTGGAACATTCGATGGCCTTGCCGTCGATCTGGCTATCTCAGCCTTTGCTGAGAAAAAATTGGGCCTAGGCAGCGCGACTGACGTGCTGGCTGTCAGCCTTTCTGCGACTGATTATGTGGGACACACCTTCGGCACGTCAGGGGCAGAAATGTGCACGCAGATCGCGGCGCTCGATGCCAATATCGGCCGTCTGTTTGCGGCGCTCGACAAAAGCAAAGTGCCATATACCGTGGTTCTGACTGCAGATCATGGCGGCCATGACTTGCCCGAACGCAATGACGAAAATGGCCTGCCCGGTGCGGAGCGGGTCGACATCAAATTGATGCCGCAAGCCATCGGTCCTGCGCTTAGTAAGCAATTTGAACTGCCTGAAGCCGCGATCATGGGTGATGCGCCATTCGGTGATATGTATCTCTCTGCCAAAATTCCGCCTGATAAGCGCGGTTCTGTGCTTGATGCTGCAGTCGCTGCCTATAAAACCCACCCGCAGGTCGAGGCTGTTTTCCGTAAGGATGAAATAGCTGCAACGCCGTCACCCTTTGGCCCGCCAGAGGATTGGAGCCTTATCCAGCGCGCCCGCGCCAATTTTGATCCTATGCGGTCGGGCGATTTTTACGTTGCGCTGAAACGCTATGTCACACCAATCCCAAATGCGGGCTTTGGCTATGTCGCAACGCATGGTTCACCATGGAACTATGACCGCCGCGTGCCGATATTGTTCTGGTGGAAAAATGTTGCGCCATTTGAACAGCCCAATGGCATTGAAACGGTGGACATATTGCCGACCCTCGCCAGCCTAATCGGGCTGGACGTGCCAAAGGACGAGATTGACGGGCGCTGTGTGGATTTGGTGGCGGGCAAAGCGAGCAACTGTAGGTAGCCAATGTTAGAATTTGACGAGATAACGTAGAATAAACACCGTTAGTGCTGAGCGTGTCGAAGCACGTCTTTCGGCACCGCGGGACGCCCTTCGACAGGCTCAGCGCTAACGGCTTTAATTGGATGGAAGCTGCAATGCTGTCCGCCGATCCCTCATCCACTGCTTCTGCCGTCCTTCAACCTCGCGCAGTGCCTGAAACACGGTGCGTTCCGGCGCAGGGCGACCGGTTTTCCCGACTGCGTAAAGCTGGCTGTAGAACCAATATTGCCCGGCAAAGCCATCCAGCGTCCGCATCATTTTAATCCGCGTTAGCCATGCCAGCGATGGTGGAAATAACGCTAGATCATGTTCCTTACGCGGCAACATTTCCATCCCACCTAGCAACCGCTTTGCGCCTTCGGGAAAGTAACACAGGGGACGACCCAGACCGATCAGGTCCGCCGCACCGCTTTCCACCGCTTGCCGCATCGCACTTTTGGAACGAAAGCCGCCGGTGACCATCAACGGAATGCTCAGTTCAGTCCGGATAGCTTTTGCAAAATCAACGAAATACGCTTCGCGTTGTAACGTTGATTCGGCAACATTTTGCTGCGCGACATCCTCCACCCCTTCCAAATCCATCATCTTTGGCTGTTCATAGGTTCCGCCCGATATCTCGATCAAATCGACGCCCGCGTCCTGCAACCATTTGGCAACTTGCAGGCATTCCTCAAACGCAAAGCCGCCTTTTTGGAAATCGGCGTTGTTCAGCTTGACCGAAATCGGAAAATCAGGGCCGACAACAATGCGCACCGAATTGATGACGAACAGCAACATCCGCGCGCGGTTTTCCAGACTGCCGCCCCAGCGATCTTCGCGGCGGTTCGCCAGCGGGCTGAGGAATTGTGACAGCAAATAGCCATGTGCTGCGTGGATTTGCACGCCGGTAAAGCCTGCCTCTTTGCATACCCGCGCCGCAGTCGCGAACCGGCCGATCAGGTTGAGGATTTCGTCGTCGCTCAGCGGAACCGGCATACCAAACTGCCCGCCGGGCAAACCAAGCTTCACTGCGGAGGGAGCCTTGGGGTTAGGATTCACTGGTTTTTGGGTCTGCCGCCCGGCATGGCTTATTTGTGCCCAGAAATGATTGCCATTACGCGTGGCTGTTGCGGCCCAATGCGCGAGCGCACCTGCGGTTTCCGCATCCGGTTCGCGGTCGATAATGACATTGCCGGGGCGTTCGAGATGATCGCCGTCAATTTGGATATTGCCAGACAGTAACATCCCTGCCCCGCCATCGGACCAGACGGCATAAAGCTTATCAAGCTCGCCGGTTGCCCGCCCCAATGGATCGGCCATTCCTTCGGTCATCGCTGCTTTTGCAAGGCGATTTGGCAATATTGCACCGCATGGAAGTTTTAGCGGCGTTGCCAAGATGTCGGCCATAAACGGTTACTCGTCGCCAGCCTTGGCTGGTGCTTCAACCTTGGGTTCGGCAGCGGGCTTAGCTTCAGCCTTGGCCGCGCCGTCAGCCTTAACCTTTGGCTTAGCGGTTGCAGCAGGAGCCGCCTCAACCATAGCTTGTTCATTCAGTTCATCGGTGTTGACCATTTCGTCGCTGATCGTGCCTTGCAGGCTGTCGATGTCGTCCATCCGCGTTTCGGTAACTGTGCTTTCATCGCCACCACCGCAAGCGGCGACAAACAGGGTAACGGACAAAATCAAAGCGCGACGCATAAGTGGCCTTTCAAACAGACTGTGCAACCGGCGCTACGTCGCAACTCTAACCGGCTTTGGCAAGCGCGGAAAGGAAATCGGGGGCGGTCCGGTGCAACGCCGCGTCAAAATCGGCAAGGCTGGCGCTGATGCCAAGGTCCGCCAGGCTGGTGACAGGAGAGTCCGCGATCCCGCACGGCACAATCCCGCCAAAATGCGACAAATCGGGCGCAACATTCACCGCAAAGCCATGCGCAGTCACCCATTTGCGGATACGCACGCCGATGGCACCGATCTTGGCCTCTTGCCCCATGCGGTTATCGCACCAAATGCCGATGCGCCCCTCGGCACGCCGCGCCGCCACGCCAAATTCCGCCAGAGCATCGATCACCCAGCCTTCAAGCGCGTGAACATAGCAGCGCACATCTTTGCCGCGCTTGGCCAGATCGAGCATCACATAGCCAACACGCTGTCCCGGCCCGTGGTAAGTATAGCGCCCGCCTCTACCAGTATCATAAACCGGGAATTGCTGGCTCAACAGCTCTGCAGGATCAGCACTCGTTCCGCCGGTATAAAGCGGCGGATGTTCGAGTAGCCAGATGAGTTCGCGCGCGCCTTCGCGGATCGCCATTTGCCGCGCATCCATATAGGCAAGCGCGTCTGGATAGGCGACAAGCCCCTCGGCGATTTCCCAATCTATGTCCGCGAGATCATTCATAGCCGCGCTTTAGCCGCAACGACAGATGCTTGCCAGCGTCCAATCCGCCCCCTACCAGCGACTGTGACATAGAGGGAGATTATAGTGGCCAGAACATTGGATTACAGCGCGGTTTGGGCCGACACCAACGACATGCTGCGCCAACACCGAGAGGCAATTGTAGCCATAGCCGGGCTATTAATCCTTGTCCCCAACTGGGCATCCGGCTTTTTCGTCGGACAACCCGATGTCGAGGGCGTAAAGACCGTTGCTGACATTTTTGCGGCACAAGGCGACCATCTGCGTGCTAATTGGCACATATTACTGCCGTTGGGTTTAGTGTCGTTATTCGGCAGTATTGCCGTTCTCTCAGTGCTGTTGAGACCGGATTTGGGACGGATCGGCGACGCTTTGATGTTTGCGCTAAAGCTGTCCCCGGTCTATATTCTCGTCTCGATCCTGACTGGCATTTTGACTAGCCTAGGCGCGTTCGCGTTCCTGATCGGGCTGTTCTACATTGCCGGTCGATTGTTGCCCGTTATGCCTATCGTCATTGCAGAAACAGACAAAAGCATCGGTATTTGGGGCAGCATCGCGCGCGGGTGGGAATTGACGCGTGGGCTTGGCTGGAAATGCTTTCTGCTGTTTTTCATGATCATGCTCGTTGCCTATATTTCCATGGCGGTGATCGACATGATCGTTGGCATTATTTGCACATTGGCCGGACCAGAAGGCGTCCCGTTGGTGCAAACATTCGTCAGTGCATTTACCGGCAGCGTGCTGGGAGTTGTTGTTCTGGCACTGCAAGCGGCGGTGTACCGCTACCTTATCAAGCAAGGTTAAGGCGGTTGTTAACGATCAAACATTAAACCGGAACAGCATGATGTCGCCGTCCTTGACGAGATAGTCTTTACCTTCTGACCGCCATTTGCCCGCTTCTTTAGCTCCGGCTTCGCCGTTAAATTGGACGTAGTCGTCGTACGCCATCGTCTCGGCGCGGATGAAGCCTTTTTCGAAATCGCTGTGGATTGCGCCTGCGGCATTGGGGGCAGTGTCACCAGCATGGATCGTCCACGCACGCGCCTCTTTGGGGCCGACGGTGAAGAATGTGATCAGGTGCAATAGTTCGTAACCAGCGCGGATGACGCGGGCGAGGCCGGTTTCGGTTAGGCCTAGGTCTTCGAGGAAAACCTCGCGATCTTCGGCGGGCATCGTGGAAATTTCAGCCTCAATGGCGGCAGAGACGACAACGGCCTCGGCACCTTCGGCTTTCGCCTTTTCAAACACCAGCGCCGACAGTGTATTGCCATTGGCCGCACTCCCCTCCTCGACATTGCAGACATACAGCACCGGCTTAGCGGTCAGCAATTGCGCTTGTTGGAACAGCCGTTCTTCGTCCGCGTCGTCGCGCTTGGTCAGGCGTGCAGGCTTGCCCTCACGCAACAGGTCAAGCGCCTTGGCCAGCACAATCGCCGTCGCCTTAGCTTCCTTGTCACCCTGCGTGCCCTTTTTGGCTAGTGCTGGAACACGCTTTTCAAGCGACTCAAGATCAGACAACATCAACTCGGTATCGACGGTATCGGCATCCGAAATCGGATCAATCTTCTCATCAACATGCTGAATATCGTCATCTTCAAAACAGCGCAGCACATGGACGATGGCGTCCACCTCGCGGATATTGCCCAAAAACTGGTTGCCCAGCCCCTCGCCCTTCGACGCGCCACGCACCAGCCCCGCAATATCAACAAAGCCCAATTGCGTTTCGATAATCTTTTGCGACGCACCGATTTTGGCAATCGTCTGTAGCCGTGCGTCTGGCACTGCGACGTTGCCGATATTCGGTTCAATCGTGCAAAAAGGATAGTTCGCCGCCTGCGCCGCCGCCGTCTGCGTCAACGCATTGAACAAAGTGGACTTGCCCACATTAGGCAGCCCAACGATACCGCATTTGAAACCCATATTTTCCTCGGTGGAGTTTAATAAGCCGCGTCCCTAGGCGAGGGGAGGAAGCAAGTCCAGCCAACGCTCAAGTGCCTCCGGGCTTTTCAGCCGGATGACCTTGTTCTCATGTCCAATCAAACGCTCATCTGTGCGCAACTTTGGGCCGCTGTTCCATTGCAATAGATAAAGCAGGAAACCGAAATCGAACCGTTCAGGGCAGCCCTTAGTCATGTCAGGCCGCGTTGTCCCGCGATAGCGCCAGATGCGGCGCAACAGGCGCATGACGCACAGCCGGATAGGGTAATCGAGATAGATTACTGTGTCGGCCCGCTCCAACCGCTCGCGCAAAGTACCGCCATAAGTGCCGTCGATCAGCCAGCGGTCGGTCACGATGATGGCGGACAGCTTTTCGCAGATTTCATCCGTGCTGCTCTCCACCCAACCAGCTTTCCAGTTCAGCTGATCCATGTGGAATACTGGCAGGCCATGCTTTGAGCCAAGTTCGCGTGCTAATGTAGATTTACCAGCTCCGCACGGGCCGATGATTAGAACGCGCTGCATAAGGCTATTCCGCCAACCGCAAAGCAACCTCACTCATAAAGCGCGCATCATTGCCCTGTGACAGCCAATCAGCCTCGGCGGACAATGCGCCGAGCATATCCGCTAGCGGATCAATCTCATTCTTGGAAAAACTGCCCAGCACATAGCCGGTGACGCGGTCTTTGTGGCCGGGATGGCCGATGCCAAGGCGCACGCGGCGGAACTCTGCGCCGATATGGTCGATGGTCGACCTGATGCCGTTATGCCCCGCTGCGCCGCCGCCGCGTTTTACCTTTAGCTTGAACGGCGCAATGTCCAGCTCATCGTAAAACACAGTGATATCGGCGGGGGAGAGTTTGTAGAAATCCATCGCAGCGTGGACGCTGCGGCCGCTTTCGTTCATGAACGTCGCAGGCTTTATCAGGATGACTTTGTCACCGCCAATCCGTGCTTCCTGAACCCAGCCGAGGTGTTTTTTCGCGGGCGCAGGTGCATCGAGCCGGTCGGCAATCGCATCCACGGCCATAAAGCCGACATTGTGGCGGTGCATCGCATATTGCGGTCCCGGATTGCCAAGGCCTGCCCAGATTTGCATTAAAACTCTCTCTCCCCTTAGGGGAGAGGGGGGTTCCCAAACAACCAACCAAAAGGCGGGTGAAAACACTCCCCCTCTCCCTAACCCTCTCCCCTAAAGGGGAGAGGGAACGCTGAATTACTCGCCTTCGCCTTCGCCATCTTCCTTGGTCGTGTCGCCGCCTTGGCTCTTCAAGCCGGATGGTGCGATGACAGTTGCGATGGTGAAATCGCGGTCGGTGATCGCGCTCTTTGATCCTTCAGGCAAAGTTACGTGGCTGATGTGGATCGAATCACCGACATCAAAGCCAGTGACGTCAATGACGATTTCGTCAGGAATTTTTGCGGCATCGCAAATCAATTCCAGTTCGTGACGAACGATGTTCAAAACGCCGCCGCGCTTCAGACCGGGCGAAGCGTCTTCGTTGGTGAACGATACAGGCACTTCAACATGGACCGTTGCGTCCTTGGCGAGGCGCATGAAATCGACGTGAATGGGGCGGTCGCTGACCGGATGCAACGCGACGTCCTTTGGCAAAGTGCGCACGGCTTTGCCGTTCACAGTCACTTCGACAATACTGTTCGAAAAATGGCCAGTCATCAATGCTTTGATAAGGGCTTTTTCCTCGACATGGATGTTTTCCGCGTCTTGGTTGTTGCCGTAAATAACGGCGGGTACACGGCCTTCGCGACGCAATGCACGGGAGGCTCCCTTGCCAGCCCGTTCGCGCGGCTCAGCCGACAGTGTCAGCAGATCGCTCATAATAATTCTCCAATTAGATTCAGTGGATGCCGTCACGCCTCCAGGGATGACCATAACGACAAGCCAGCGCCATTAGGCAGCTTTACGCAGAAATGCAAGCTTTGCGCGGCGTTTTAATAACGAACCTGGTCCACCTTCAGGTCATACGCGGTCAACAATTTTTGCACACTTGCTGGTCCCGCAAGATGCCCTGCTCCGACCGCCATAAAAACAGTGCCGGGTTTGGCCATCCGCTGATGAATCCATGCCGCCCAATTGGCGTTACGGCGTGTGAGTAAAACCTCTGTCAGCTTTAGCGTGTCAAACCCTTCATTCATGATACTGGCGACACCATCCGTATCCGCCTTGGCCCACAAATCGACAAGGCGGTCTGTCTGCGGGGCGATTTCATCAATCGATTTGGCGGTCGATGTGACATAGTCCATTTGCACATTTTCAGGCAAATTGTCGAATATCGACAGCTGAAACCGCATCGTTTCAAGTCCGACTACAGGCTTTTTGCTGGCGGCCGCAGCGGCCCTTAGCTGCACCTCGGCACCGCTGGACAAATCATATCCCTTTTGTAGCAGCCCTGCGTAATACAGGTTCACAGCAACAGCCCAGCCATCAAGCGGGTCAAGCGCCGCGTGTGCCAGTCCCAACTTCTCCACAGCAGCCTCATAAGTGATGAGGTCTTCGGCTCCCAGTTTCTGACGAATCGTGCGGCCGCTTTTATCGATGCTCAGGTCCGCCATTACCGTTGCCGCATCCGATGCACTGGATTCAAGCATTTCCAGAACCAGCGTGTCGGATTTGTCAAATGCGGTTTTCACATTGTCATCAAACCAAGCGAGGCCGGGGCGCAAGACATGGACAGTGCCAAACAAGTAAATGGTCGTATCATCATCTCGCAACACCCACAATGCCGGATCTACATCCGTTACCAGCTGTGTATCGACCACCACTGGCGGTAGCGCCTCATTTTGTGCCCATGCAGTCGGTGCAAAGAAAAATGCTGCGGCCAGCAACGCGAATATGCGGATCATTTGGGCTTACCGGGCTTTTCGACTTCTTTAACCTCGGGTTTTTCAGTCTTCGGCTTTTCGGCATCGACCTTTACCACTGGCTTCGCCTCTACGACCTTTGGCTTTACGGCGGACTGTGCGTCCTCCAGCTTTTCTGGGTCAATCTTCCACTCATCAGGCTTTGCCGGGCTAGCCACTACCTTGCCCATCGGCTTGATAAGACGTTGAAACTGGTCGCCGAGCATCGCATCCACAGCAGGTGCAATCTCGGAAACTTTATAGCGCATATACCCGCCTACGACATAGGACAGGCTGATTTTGGTTCCAGCGCCGTCTTTCAATTGTTCCATTGCTACCGTCAATGTGCCGTGCATCGCTTCGGACTGTAACGGCCCCAGTGCACCTGTCATCCGCAAGACTTTTCCCGGGTCTGTAAACAGCACGCGCATATGTTCAACACTGCCACGCGGCTTTACCGAGCCATCCGCCGCCTTGTCTTGCAACAGTTCGCAGAAACAGCCACCTGCCTGTGCATCGATATAGAAACCATCGGTTTTGCCCGACCAGCTATGCGCAGGATTCCACCAATCTTTTGGAACGAGCAAGCGCTTCCACACCTCATCGGGCTTAGCCAAAACTTCAGCGGTATGTCCGACAACAAAGCCGGAGTCGCTCTGACTTTTGATTTCGGCAGCGGCAGGCGCGGCAATTAGCGTTCCGCACGCGGCAAGCAATATGATTTTTTTCATAGCGGGAAGAATAGCGCCTGTAGCAAACGACGCAAGCGGCGGTGAGGACTAGCCTGCTATAATCGTATCAATCGCTTCGGTTACTTCGGTAATCGGCGCCATACCGTCTATCCGGTTTACAAGGCCCCGAGCTTCATAGATCGGGAGGATCGGCGCTGTTTTGCCGCGATACTCGCCCATCCGGGTGCGGACGGTTTCTTCATTATCATCGGCGCGGCGTTTGAATTCGGTTGATCCGCATTTATCACAAACGCCTTCGGTGGCGGGCAGCTTGAAAACATCATGATAGCCAGCACCGCAATTGCCACAGGTAAAGCGGCCAACGATGCGAGCGACTAAAGCGTCTTCGTCAACAGCGAGCTCGATAATATGGTCTAGCGTGCGGTCACGCGCGGATAGCAAGCCATCGAGCGATACTGCCTGCGCCTCTGTGCGAGGATAGCCATCAAAGATTACACCGGTATCGGCCGGCAACGCCGCCAGCTTTGCATCGATCATGGCAGAAACAATCTCATCGGACACCAAAGCACCGGAATCCATCACATCTGCAACTTGACGGCCCAATGGTGTGTCGGCTTTGCGCGTTTCGCGAAGCATATCACCAGTGGACAACTGGACCATGCCAAATTTTTCCACCAGCAAAGCCGCTTGCGTGCCCTTGCCAGCGCCCGGCGGCCCCAATAGGATGATATTCAGTGCTTGTCCCATGGTACCCCTAGTCCCTCCCCGAGGACTGTCCCTTTAGAGACTGTCCCTAAACAAGTGCACTCCAAAAGGGACAGTCCCTAAAGGGACAGTCCCCGAGTTCTAATCTTAACGCGTGCGATTGCCTTTAAGCTTCGCTTTTTTCAGCAAGTCGCCATATTGGTGCGCCATCAAATGCCCCTGGATCTGCGCGATGGTATCCACCGTCACGTTTACTAGGATAAGCAGGCTGGTGCCGCCAATGACAAAGAACTGCTGCTGTCCGGTTAGGCCCATGACATAATCCGGCAACAGGCAGACAACCGTCAGATAGGCCGCGCCGATCACTGTGATACGCGTCAGTACATAATCGAGATAATCCTGCGTACTTTTGCCGGGGCGA
>JANMGR010000109.1:0-35374 GCA_031374785.1 Sphingomonadales bacterium
AAGCTGGAGGCCGCCATCCGCGGCAAGACCGAGGAAGTCGCCGAAGAAATGATGGTCGGTGGGCCGGATGGGGATGATGCGGGTGACGACGGCGCAGCAGTGGAAAGCTGAATAAAACCACAGCTCCTTCTCCCCTATAAGGAGCTAGCGCGGAGGACCCGATCCCCCGCGCGAGGCCCGCCCTGGTCCACCCCGGGGCGGGTCATTTTTGTGAGGCGGGTCTGCACGACAATAATTTATCGTCGGTTTAGGAGTATGAAAACCAAGCTAGTCGAATGACTGGAATATCATGGGAAGCGGACGCGAGTACAGGCTAAGCGTTACCAGCCTAGCCGATTTTTGATTGCCCCCATTGAGCGCGGAGTAGCTGGTTGAGGCGAAAGCCGACGCTCAATTTACCAAGCCGTGTTTCGTCGCCACACTCATTAAGTACTCCTTCTCCATTTTTCCGTGGCGCCATGCAATCTGAGTGGATGGAAAAAAGCCGTGTTCAGCGTCTTCGAAAATTACATAATCCGGCAACTGGTTTTTATTTTCGCCCCGCACGCACAGGACAGTTTTGTCATTTTCAATCCAAATGCGGGCAAACTCCTCGGTTGGTAATGGCCGCTCTGACTGAAGCAGCTCACTTGTAGTTTTACTTCGCCCTTGAATGTGCGCACGGGTTATCCCGTCTCCTGCCGTCTTCTTGTAACCAGAGTTGTGGAATAGTTGCAAAGCCGCCGGGGTAATCCCCACCACACGCCAACTCCATGATCGTCCACCCATCATCGCTGTCAGAATCGTAGTGCAGAGGCCCATCGTGAAGATCTGAGGATTCCTGCGCCTGGATCGGTGAAGAGCAACATAGAGCTCGTAAGAACATGCAGCCTCCTCGACCGGACTTTTTGTTGTCATTGGGAGTCCCATTTCTATGGTAGCGATAACCGGTGTCAATATACCAATATAGGGCGATAGACTTAAGGACAAGCCGCCTCCGGCAGCTGCTTGCAGAGTACGGGACGCAATGTTGCCGCAAACCGCCGTGCAAGTTTTGCTAGGCCACGTATCATCAAACTTGACATTCGCAGAATGTTCCTATATTGTTCTATATTTGTTTGATAGGCATATACGGCACCAAATATTTCTCGCCCAGCCTAGGGCGGCGTGAGTCTCAGTCATGTAGGAAATTTTATTGCGCCAGAAATATCACGCCGGTCATTTAAGGTGAGTCCTTAGTGTGACTGTCCGCGCGCTACTCATCAATCTGCGCCCCACCCTCCATCAACCCCACATTCCCCGCATCCCCATAACGCGGCAAAGCCTCGACCAGCGGCACGTCTTCCAACTCGCGCTTGCCGGTTTCGACGTTTAGCTCGGCGAATTTGCGGCCTGTGCTCATCACATTGCGCTCGAAACTGCCGACGAATTTGTTGTAGTTGTTGACGGCTGACGACAGGCCGGAACCCACCGTTTTTAGATGCCCTGCGGCCACCGCGATGCGTTCGTACATTTCTTTGCCCAGCGCGCCGATCTGTTTGGCTTCGCGGGCAAGGCCCTCTTGTTGCCACACGCTCGATACGGTCCGCGCGATGGCGACCAAGTTCGTCGGGGTGGCGAGCAGCACTTTGCGTTCAAACGCCAAATCCCACAAGCGCGGTTCATGCTCCAGCGCCGCGGCGAGGAAATGTTCGCCCGGCACAAACATGATGACATAATCGGGCGCATCGTCGAATTGATCCCAATAGGCTTTGCGCGACAACCCCTCGATATGGTTGCGCATCGATGCGCAGTGCCGCGCCATCGCGACTTGCCGCACATCATCATCATCGGCGTTAAACGCATCCTGATAATCATTTAGCGACACTTTGGCGTCAATCACCAGACTGCGTCCGCCGGGAACCTTCACAATGGCATCGGGGCGCAACCGCCCGTCTTCCAGCGTTACACTCGCCTCGGTAACGAAATCGACATGCTCGGATAGGCCGCAGCTTTCGAGCACGTTCTTCAACTGTTGCTCGCCCCATCGGCCACGCGCCTTGGGCGCATTGCGCAGCGAATTGACCAGCCGCGCAGCTTCGGTCTGCACACGCTCTTGCCCCGCGCGCATTTGCTCGATTAAACCGGTCAGCGCACCGTACGCCTCGGTCCGGTCTTTCTCGATCCGCCCGACTTGCTCCTCATAGGCTTTCAACCGTTCACCCACCGGCATCAACAGTTGCTTGATCTTTTCCTCGTTCTTTTCGCCTGCCTGATGGAAACGTTCATCGGCGCGTTGCAAAAATGCCTGTTGCGCCTCGCCGAGCAGTTTCTGGCCGATCTCGCCAAATTGGGCGGACAGCAATTCCTTAGCCTCGGACAGCATCCGCACCTGTTCGTCAAAGCCGCGCTCGCGCTCTTCGCCCGATGCCTCAAGCCGCGCAAGCCGGTCCTTGGCAGCGTCGCGTTCCTCGACCACTTCGTTCAGCATCGCGCGCAATTGCGTGGTCGTCTCCGCCCCAGCACGCCCCACGCGACCGCCCAAAATCCAGCCAAGCATTAGCCCACCGAGCAATGCGGCAACGACGACAATTACAATAATCAGGGGCTCCAAAGCCTATTCCTTTACAAAAGAACGAAGCTGGAACATAGTCGATTGGCTGTGGCGGTCAACCCGCGCTTTGCGGCTCCGCGCTACGCCGACGCTTAACGCGAGCATAGCTGGCGATGCTGAGCGGTAGCAGGCCGATATAGACCAATGTGATGATGATCAGCGTGAACCACGGCGCGGTTATCAGGCCCACGCCAACCAGCCCGATGATAGCGAGTGATATGAAACGGAATGAGGGACGGATTTTGATCGAAGTCCAACTGAACGTTGCGATGTTCGAAATCATGCCGAGTGCCACCAGCAGCAACCACGGCGCAACTATCCGCCAATCACGCGCCGCCTCTACGCCAAATTCGATCCAGATAATCAACGGTAATGATGCCAGACCAGCGCCAGCGGGGGAGGGAATGCCGGTGTTGAACCCTGCTGATTTATGCGGCTGATCGTCCGCATCAATCCGTGCGTTAAACCTTGCAAGGCGGAGCGCGGCGCACAGCACAAAGAACACAGAGATCGTCCAGCCAAAACGTGGCATTTCGGTTAGCACCCAGCTGTAGATGATCAGCGCGGGTGTCGCGCCGAATGCGATCACGTCGGACAACGAATCCAGCTCCGCGCCAAACCGGCTTTCACCGTTCAGCATTCGCGCAATGCGGCCATCGAGTGCGTCGAGCACGCCTGCGACAACGACGGCAGCGATGGCATAGGCCCATAAGCCTTGCATCGCATACCACACACCAGACAAGCCCGTGCACAGCGCCATCGCAGTCACCGCATTGGGTGCGAGTGCGCGAAGTGAAATGCCGGGGCGGTGCTGGGTATCCATCTGAACCTCCGTTAGTGCTAAGCTTGTCGAAGCATGGTTGGAATAAACCGCCCGTCCTTCGACAGGATCAGGACTAACGGTATGTATGTTGAGATACTAGCGTCAATGGCTAAGCGCCCGCAAATCCTGATCCACGCCAATCTCGGCAAGGATCGTTTCGCCAGCGACGCAGCGTTGCCCTTTGATAATGCACGGCGAGGTGCCGTGCGGCAGGAACACGTCAACGCGGCTGCCAAAACGGATCAGGCCGACGCGGTCACCCGCCATCACTTCGTCGCCTTCTTTTTTGAAGCTGACGATGCGGCGTGCGATAAGGCCAGCGATTTGCGTGAAGCCGATGCGGACGCCGTCGGATCGTTCGACCAGAAAATGCTGCCGCTCATTCTCTACGCTGGCTTTATCAAGGTCAGCGTTGAGAAATTTGCCTGCAATATAAGCGATGCGGGTGATCGTGCCCCGTATGGGTGTACGATTGATGTGGACATCAAACACGCTCATGAAAATAGACACGCGGGTCATGGGTTCGTCCCCCAATCCTGCAGGGCCAGACATTTCAGGAGGCGGCGGAACAATCTCGATCAAAGTGACAAGGCCATCGGCAGGCGCAACGATAAACCTGTCATCCTGCGGCGTGGTCCGCGCAGGGTCGCGGAAGAACGCTAGTGTCCATGCAGTGACCGCGGCCATCGGCCACGCCAACGTTTCCCATGCCATCACAGCAAAGAATACGCAGATAGCGCCAGCAATAAGCCCGAATTTGCGACCCTCGGGATGGATAGGCGGAAACGCCCATTTTGCGACCCCGGCTCCCCGGTTGGTCAGTTCTTTTTTATTCATAGCGTCGGCTTCTAGGCTCTGTTGGTCGATGTTACAACCTTTAGCTGTTCTGCCGCCAAGCCCGAAAGGGGCGCTCCACCAGCAAATGATACGCTATGCCGGCGACCAGCCCTGCAAAACCAATCGCCGGAAAAATTATATACCAGCTGCGGCCCGCCATAACCTGGATAATCAACAGCAAAGGCAACGCATGGATAAGGTATATCGAGTAGCTGGCATCGCCCAGAAAGCTTAAAATCTTTGGCGTGCGGATACCGCCATTTTGCTCGCCCATAATCAGCCAAGGTAAAAGTGCCGCAGAGCCAGCTGCAATAGCCAAAGGCACTACTCGTTCGACGCCAGTATTTTGGCCTAGTGTTAGTAAAGCTAGGGCCAAAAGGCCCAACAAGCAGGTTGTCGCCGTAATGATGGAAAGCCGCCCATCTTTCCACGCAGCCCACGCCATCATGCCGATCAAAAATTCACTATCGATGATTTGCAAACCAATGGGAGCACGATGTCCACTTAACGCGAAGTACCCAATAGCTGCAACCCAGATTGCCAGTCCAATCCTCCACCGGCCACTGTAATATCCTATTGCAACAAATCCATAGAAAACCAGTTCATGCTGTAATGTCCACGCAACGTTTAACGCTGGCTGTGCGACGGGAAGCAACAATATGCTGGCGACCCAGCTGCGAATGCCGCCGAATTGCGGCATCGGTGCAAGGATGTAAAATGCCATAACCAATCCTACGGGCCAATAGGGCAAATAAATTCGCCTGAACCGGGCGAGGGCATAGTCGCGGCACGAGCGTCCGCGCCCCACAGTTGCATGCATTATGATGAAACCAGACAGCACGAAAAACATATCAACGCCAGCTTCACCGAGTCTTGCCAAGTCGATCAAAGGCATTGGGCCGCCATGCTTGTGCGCAGCACCAGCGGCGTGGAAAAACAGCACCGAGATGGCAGCAACCGCACGCATCGCTTGCACAACCGCGATTTTCTCCACTGTACTTTTGCCTGGTCTCACGGGACCAGAGCCTTACCCTCATCATGCACTAATTCTGCAAAACGACCGCCGGCGACGACATAATGAAGAAACATCTGATAGTGTTCTGATGTCGTTAGCGGATCACGCCAATGTTCGACTTCGGTCCCCTGATACAACAGTCCTGATCCCATTGGCAGATTTATGCTGTGATTTTGGCCGTGCAGATCACACACTGCAATTGGCCAAATCGCGCTCTCCTTATCCTTAGGCATCAACGAAATCGTCACACTGACTTCACAGGCATTCCGGTCTTTATGCCGGTTTAGAACATCGCCTTGCCGGTAGATGCGCCAAAAAGAAAAACTGGGCAGCAATTCCCGACCAACGAGTGCGGACATTTTTGCTGTTAAAGAACCTAAAAACATCTGCGCGGCGATCGGGGCATATTGGTTATTAGGACCGCGATAGGCGCGGTGGTTCGCCACTCGCATTTCACCTGCATCGCGCGAACGGTCCATAGCCCGCCGTAAAAATGCGCATTGTTCCGGAGTGACCAGTGCATCTGCGATGCGATAGCCGGCACTCCAAAATGCGGCTGCTGCGGTATCCCTGATCATGCGCTCTGACTAACGCGGGCTATCCGTTTCGTCATCTGTAAAATGCTTGGCGACGTGACGATAGGCGATCGCTGCTATGCTCATTAAAGCTAATGACTATGGCAAACTTGCTCATCGGTAAAATCTTGCTATGGCGCTCTCAACATCAGGCAAAACACCCCTAGGAAAGCTGGAACTTCATGGCAAAAATCAAGGTGAAAAACCCCGTCGTTGAATTGGATGGCGACGAAATGACCCGGATTATCTGGGAATGGATACGCGAACGCCTGATACTGCCCTATCTCGACATTGATCTGAAATATTATGACCTTGGCATGGAATATCGGGATAAAACCGATGACAAAGTCACTGTCGATAGCGCCAATGCAATCCGCGAATTTGGCGTGGGCGTGAAATGCGCGACAATTACCCCCGATGAAGCGCGCGTTGAAGAGTTCGGCTTGAAGAAAATGTGGAAGTCGCCCAATGGCACCATCCGCAACATCCTTGGTGGCGTGGTGTTCCGCGAGCCGATTGTGATCCAAAATGTTCCGCGTCTGATCCCCGGTTGGACTGATCCGATCGTCATTGGCCGTCATGCCTTTGGGGACCAATACCGCGCAACGGACTTTCTCGTCCCCGGCCCCGGCAAATTGCGCCTTGTCTGGGATGGCGATGATGGCCAGAAAATCGACGAAGAAGTATTCCAATTCCCATCACCCGGCGTGGCGATGGCGATGTACAATCTCGACGATTCCATCCGCGACTTTGCCCGCGCTTCGTTGAACTACGGCGTGACGCGCGAATGGCCCGTGTATTTGTCGACCAAGAACACCATCCTCAAATATTACGACGGCCGTTTTAAGGACCTATTTCAGGAGATATTCGAGACCGAATTTGCCGCTAAATTCAAAGAAATCGGCATCGTTTACGAACACCGTTTGATTGATGACATGGTCGCATCGGCGCTGAAATGGTCGGGCAAGTTCATCTGGGCGTGCAAGAATTACGACGGCGATGTGCAGTCGGATCAGGTTGCGCAAGGCTTTGGTTCGCTGGGGCTGATGACCTCGATATTGATGACTCCTGATGGCAAGACTGTCGAGGCAGAGGCGGCGCACGGCACAGTGACGCGCCATTTCCGCCAGCATCAGGCGGGTAAAGCGACCTCGACCAACCCGATTGCGTCGATCTTCGCATGGACCGGTGGCCTGAAATTCCGTGGCAAGTTTGACGATACGCCAGACGTAACGCGGTTTGCCGAAACGCTCGAAGAAGTCTGCATCCAAACCGTTGAAGACGGCCATATGACCAAGGATCTCGCGATCCTTATCGGTCCGGATCAAGCGTGGATGACGACGGAGCAGTTCTTTGAGAAGGTCCGGTCAAACCTTGAACAGAAAATGGGTAGTTGGCAGTAAGCTTTACCAACGGCATTTATGAAAAAGGGCCGGAGAGAATTCTACGGCCATTTTCTTTGTATCGTTTAGGCAGCGCTCGCTTTGCGTTGCGCCAATCGTCTGCGGCGAACCAAAAACGCAGCACCGCTGCCGAACAGCAACATCGTGCCCGGCTCTGGCACATCGATAGGGCCTGCGCCGGAATTATAGCTTGGCAGGTTCCATGATCCTGAAAACAACAGGCTAAAAAAACCAGTTCCGGGTCCAGATTGCGGTCCATTACCCGCAGCTGTGCCTGAGATGCCGATGTTACTCGTCGAAAGCTGGTTTGCGTTGCCGCCGATCGAAAAATCGGTATTTCCACACGCTGGACCTGTGCATGGCGTCAGTGTTTGGGTCGTTGCATCGTATAGGTAGCTTGGACCTTGATAATTGCCCGATCCAAACCGACCATTGGTAAAATCAATACTGTAGTTGTCGGCAATCGAATCATAAACCAGCGTCATCCGCGTATTCGTCGGTTGACCGAATGTGTCCACCGGGTCGATAGGGCCGCTGGGGTTTGCTACCGTCGAGTTGCCGATCCCTAGTAGTCCGCCACCGGAGTAAAAGGGATTGCGCACGCTGATACGGTAAATGCCATCGTCCGAGGCTGCGTTCGCGAGCGCACCGCCTGCCTCGTATGCTGCACGGGTCGGCACAACAGCGTTAAAGCTGATCGTAACGGCATCGCCCGTTCGGTAGGGGTAATCAGGAACGCTTCCTGTGAACGGCGTGTAGCTGCCATCGGCTTGCCGGATGCGTATCGACTGTGTGACATCGTTTGTGACCGTGCCAGAAAATGTCACAGGAATTGTTCTGCTTTGCGGTGCCGATTGTGCAAATGCAGGCGTATTGACAGTTGTGATTGCTGCCGATGAAATTGCAAAAGCGATTGCGAATTTAAGCTTGTTCATCTCTGATATCCCCAATTACCTCAGCAAAATATCAAATGGGCAAATACTCTCAAGTAAATTGTCGTTGCTCCAATTCCCGCTTTGAAACACGCATCGGCTATTTGTTCATTGCAATCGACCCCGCTCTATCGGCGCATGTTGAGTCATTTTATTGGCACGCCGCTTCCCTTCTTATGCTGCATGTGCGTAAAAGACCGCATGGCAGGCGAAATCCACACCGGCGAAACGATCAGCGACATCGTCGTCATTCTCGGCGCAGCTGGAATTGTTATCCCTGCGTTTGCCCGATTTCGTATTACGCCGATTATTGGATTTATCCTTGTCGGAATACTAGTCGGGCCGTTTGGTTTAGGCGCTTTAGTCCCACGGTATCCGGCGTTGGAATGGTTCACGATTTCCGATCAAGATGATTTCAAAGCGATTGGCGAATATGGCATCATCCTGCTGTTGTTTTCAATCGGTCTGGAACTGTCGTTCAAGCGATTGTGGAAAATGCGGCAGTTGGTGTTCGGCGTTGGTGCGGCGCAATTGCTGGGGGCAGGGGTTCTTATCGCGCTCGGGTTGTATTTTGCAGGCTATGGGCTGACAGCGGCGGCGGGTATCGGGATCGCGTTGGCTTTGTCCTCAACCGCTTTGGTCTTGCCAATTTCAGGGACTAAATCGGCAGTCGGTCAATCGGCTTTGGGGATGTTGCTGTTTGAAGATTTGGCGATTGTGCCGATTATCTTTGTGCTTGCCGCGCTGGCTCCGCAAGTTGGTGGAGATGCAGTCTGGGACGATATCGTTCGCGCGCTTTGGCAAGGTGGTGTGGTAATCATTGCTATGCTGGTGCTAGGGCGGTTTTTGCTACCACGCTTGTTCGGTCAGGCTGCCCGAACGAAAAGCCCAGAACTGTTTGTATCAGTCAGCCTGTTGGTAGTTATTGTGTGCAGCCTCGCGACCAGTGCAGTTGGCCTGTCACCAATTTTTGGCGCAATCATTGCGGGGCTTTTGATCGCCGAAACCGATTACCGTGCCGAAGTCGAAGTGATGACTGCGCCTTTTAAGGGCCTAGCACTTGGTGTATTCCTGATTTCCATCGGGATGCAGATTGATGTGCGCTTTGTTGCGGCGAATTGGACCACGCTGGTCGGCGCTGTTGCGGCTATCGTAATTGTAAAGGCTGCAGTCACCGCCTCTTTGCTGAAACTTAACGGCGCACGCACGGGCACAGCCGCAGAAACAGGCGTGTTAATGGCCAGTCCGTCCGAGACCACGCTGATTGTTTTAGGAGCCGCCGGGGCAGCGCAGATTATCAGTGCAGAGACGATCAATTTCTGGCAAGTCGCAACCGCGATGGGCCTAACCATCACACCGATTTTGGCGCGCATCGGCCGTGATATGTCACGCCGCATTGAACTGCGCGAACATGATGACGAAGTTCACGAGCAGGACGAGAGCAAAGAGCCGCGCACTGTAATCCTTGGCTTTGGCCGTGTTGGTCGTTTGGTCGCTGATATGCTGCACGTTCACAACCAGCCTTATATCGCGGTAGAGTCCAACGTGGATGCGGTAACAGAGGCACGGCGTGAGGGGTATAAGGTTGTTTACGGTGATGTATCTCGTTCCGATACTCTCGATAAGCTAAGCTTGGGGCATGCGCGCGCATTAATACTGACGATGGACCAACCGGTGCTAGCCGAACATATTGTCAAACGCGTGCGCGCGTGGATACCAGATCTGACCATTGTGGCGCGCGCGCGTGATCCTGAACATGCGGCACGGTTGTATAAAGCAGGGGCTACCGATGCCGTTCCCGAAACGCTGGAAAGCTCGCTGCAATTGTCCGAGGCGATGCTGGTTGATCTGGGTGTCCCAATCGGGCCAGTAATCGCGTCGATCCACGAAAAGCGCGACGAATATCGCCGTGCGATCAAAGCTGCTGGAGAAATGGACGTTGCGCCAAGGCTGAAGTCTGTTGCGCTAGAATAATTTAAGCGCGATGCTTGCTTCGTCAATTGCAGGCTGCAATGTATCGTTGGCCAGCGATCGAGCGAGTGGTGACGCATCGCGGCGCTTGTCCGCCGAATCCGATACAAAGCTAACATACGGCTGTTTGGCATTTACACCGGCAGTTTTCTGCATTTGGGTGATTTGTGCAGTAGTCGGCGCGATGCCAAATTTGGGCGCGACAATATGCCAGCCAACATCGGGCAGCTGAGTATATTCGACCAGTGTCGTTTGTTTCGATTGCGCAATCCAACGACAATTCGCGGCGAGCAGTTTTGCAGTAAGCGCAAGGCCGGTTGGTTCATCGGTTAGGGCAAGGGGTTCACTCGGACCATAAAGCAGCTTCGGCTCTACGTTTTCCATTTTCCCGAGCGGGCGGGCTTCGATGGAGGCGAGTATCTCGATAGCGCTGCGGACGATCAGCACGGATGGAACATGGGGGAGCGCTTCGGTCAACACCTGCGCATGGCGACAGAGCAATGTTGGCCATTTTATGACGATTTGGTCTGCAATTGGTGCGAAGGCTTTGCCAAACAGGAAGGCGAGTTTCTGCACGCGCATCACTGTTTTGCTTTGATCCGCCAACACGCGGCCCAATAGCTCATAGAAAATCGTCGGTTCGGAAAGCGCAAAAGTCCGATCCAGCGCACCGAATTGCTGCAATAAAGTCGTTGAGCCGCAGCGCGTGATATGATGGATCGCACCGACAAATCGAGCGTCACTGCCATCAAGGACAACTTCGTCGAGCTTTAATATCGCGGTGCGCTTTGAATACTTCTCAAGCGCAAGTCCCCAAAACGTAGGATGAATTTTGTCGCTGCAAATCTCGGCCATGACGACTAGCGGACTGTCGCCGGACCACGCGATTTCATATGGGACGGTTAGGATTTGTCGTTCTGTCACAGCCCATGCGCCAATCATTCAGCCACCGAGTAAGGCGCGCACTGCCGCGAGGGCAGCGTCGGCCTTGGTCGCATCAGGCCCTCCACCTTGAGCAAAGGCCGGCTTGCCGCCGCCACCGCTGCCGCCTAGAATTTCGACGCCTGCACGAACCAGATCGACAGCGTTATAGTTGCCGGTATGGTCGTCAGTAACCGCAACGCCAATGCTAGCGCGGCCATCGTTGATCGCGACCACAGCTGCCACGCCGGACTCCAAACGCGCTTTCGATTGTTCGAGCAAGCCGCGCAGTTCTTTTGGGTCAAGGCCGTTTACGATCTGCCCAAGGAAGTTCAGGTTGCCGATGACTTCAGGCGCCGCCGCCGCCCCGCTGCCGCCCGAAAGCGCGAGCTTAGTTTTGGTGTCGGACAGTTCCTTTTCCATCACACGACGTTCTACGAGCAATGTTTCGATACGCGCCGCAACTTCATCGGGCGCGGTTTTCAGCATCGATGCGATGTCCTTTAATTGGCGTTCGCGTCGTGCCAAATGCTGCCGTGCGGCTTCCCCCGTTAGCGCCTCTATACGCCGGATGCCGCTGGCGACCGCACCTTCGGACACGATGGTGACCAACGCGATGTCACCCAACGCATTGACGTGTGTTCCTCCGCACAACTCGACCGAGTAGTTGCTGCCAGCAGTATCGCCCATGCTGAGCACGCGAACTTCATCGCCATATTTTTCGCCGAATAGGGCGAGCGCGCCCGCAGCAACGGCGTCATCTGGTGTCATCAAACGCGTCGTGACCGCGCGATTGCCTCTGATCTGTGCGTTGACCTCTGCCTCGACGGCTGCGATCTCGTCCGCAGTCACCGCTTGATTGTGCGAGAAATCGAAACGCAGACGATCCGCTGCGACCATGCTACCTTTTTGTGTGACGTGCCCGCCCAGATGGTTACGGAGTGCTGCATGCAACAAATGCGTCGCGCTGTGGTTTGACCGCAAAGCATCGCGGCGTGCAGTGTCGATTTTTAACTGGACAACATCACCGACTTTGATCTCGCCCGAAACTAGCGAAACCTGATGCGCGTGGAGGCGGCCTAAAGGCTTGGCCGTATCCGTCACTTCGCCTTTGAAATTCGCGCCGTTGATCGAACCGGCATCTCCCATCTGGCCACCGCTTTCACCGTAGAATGGCGTTTGGTTGGTGATAACTGTGACTGTGTCGCTGGCTACCGCCGATTGCACTTCCACGCCGTCATTGACCAACGCAACAACCTGGCCTTCGCCTTCGGTTGCCGTGTAGCCGGTAAATTCGGTCGAGCCCACGCGTTCGACAATGTCAAACCAAACGTCGTCCGATGCCTTTGCACCAGAGCCTTTCCATGCGGCACGCGCACGGGATTTTTGTTCGCCCATCGCGGTTTCAAAGCCGGTGGCATCAATGCCAAAACCTTGCGCACGCAATGCGTCTTCGGTCAGGTCATAGGGAAAGCCGAATGTGTCGTAGAGTTTGAACGCGGTTTCGCCAGAAAGAACATCACCTTTCGCCATGCCAATCGTGGCTTCGTCGAGCAGCTTCAGCCCCTTGTCCAGCGTGCGCCGGAACTGCGTTTCTTCCTGACGCAATGTCGCCTCAATCAACGGTTGAGCGCGCAGCAATTCGGGGTAAGCCGCACCCATTTCAGCAGAAAGGCTACCGACCAAACGGTGCATCAACGGTTCTTTCGCGCCCAGCAAATGTGCATGCCGCATCGCGCGGCGCATGATCCGGCGCAGGACATAGCCGCGCCCTTCGTTTGACGGCATCACGCCATCGGCCAACAGGAAACTGGTCGAGCGCAAATGGTCAGCAATCACGCGGTGGCTCGCCTTTTGCTCACCCTCGGCCTTGGTGCCGGTTAGCTGTTCGGAGGCCGCGATCAACGCCTTAAAAGTGTCGGTATCATAATTGTCGGGCACGCCTTGCATGACGGCGGCAATCCGCTCCAGCCCCATGCCAGTATCAATGCTCGGCTTTGGCAATGGCACATCGGTGCCGTCTTCCTGCCGTTCAAACTGCATGAACACTAGGTTCCAGATTTCAACGAACCGGTCGCCATCTTCATCGGGACTTCCCGGTGGACCACCGAAAATATGCTCACCGTGATCATAGAAAATCTCGCTGCACGGGCCGCACGGGCCGGTATCGCCCATCGACCAGAAATTGTCAGATGTCGGGATGCGGATGATCCGGTGTTCGGGAAGCCCTGCAATTTTGCGCCACAAGTTGAACGCTTCGTCATCGGTGTGATACACGGTCACAGTCAACCTGTCGGGGTTCAGCCCCCAGATTTTGGTCAGCAACGTCCACGCATGGGTGATCGCCTGTTCCTTAAAATAATCACCGAACGAAAAATTGCCGAGCATTTCAAAGAATGTGTGGTGCCGCGCAGTATAGCCGACATTGTCGAGATCATTGTGCTTGCCGCCAGCGCGCACGCATTTTTGACTGGAAACTGCACGCGGGACAGTGCGGGTTTCAAGGCCGGTAAAGTTGTTTTTGAACGGCACCATTCCGGCGTTGACGAACATCAATGTCGGGTCGTTATACGGGACCAAAGGTGCGGATTGCACAATGTCGTGGTCGTTGCCCCCAAAGTAATCGAGGAAAGCGCGGCGGATATCGTTGGTTGAGCTCATAATCCCCGCGACTTAGGCGAGGGCGGGGCGGCTCGCAAGCGGGATGTGGTGTTCAGCGTGAGCGAAGGTGTCGCTGAAACAATAGGTCACTCAAACAAAAGGCCCCCGAAATGCGATGTGCACTGCGGGGGCCGTTGTTTGAAATAGGGACAGGCTTATTCGTCCAATCCAGCCTGTGTATTGCCGATGGTTTTCGCAACGTCCTTCTTTACGGAATCGTTATGCTCTTTGACTGTCATGACAACCTTGCCATCCTTATCAAGAAGCACAGCTTCATCCGATGAGCCTTCAGCAGCCAAACGGATAATCAACGGTCGCGGATACAGCCGATTGCTTGCACCGTTTGAACCATCAACAATCGCGCCGATACCGCCGCCAAGGATGATGTTGCCAAAGGCCGACCCGCCCAGCTTCGACTGTATCAAGACATAGGCAGGTTTGTATCCAGCAAGTGTAATATCCGCGCGCTGATCATCTTTGCGGCGAAACTCAAGCGAACATGGCGTTTTGCATTCTTTGCCGCTGGTGAACTTTACGTTCGCACCTTCGGGTTCGCTGTTTGTAGTATATTCAGTGTCGGTTCCGTTAAGAACCGTTGCACAACCGCCAAGACCCATCGACATGGTTGCCAGCGCCGCAACCGCATAATGTTTTTTCATAAAAACCCCCATCTGCTGAATAGCAGACAGCAACCTAACGCAGAATGGTGGGCTGTAAAGTATCTTTTCGTTCTCTTCGAAGATATTTAGTCTGATCAAGCAAAGGCATAGGCCCCGCCATTAGCTAGCGCTGCTTGCCATTGTGGGCGTGCATGGATCGCTTTGACGAACGCTGTCAGTTTGGGCTTGTCCGCTGCGCGCCCGCTCATCACCGCTGCCTCTGCTGGAAAGCTTAGCATGAAGTCCGCTGCCGACAGGGTATCGCCAACGAACCAGCCCGATGGGTTCAGCTGGTTCTCCATGTAACGGTAATGGCATTCCAGCTGTTCGTGGATGCGCGGGTGCAGCGGCGCGCCTGCTTCGCCCAATCGCCCGACATACAGGTTCAGCAATATCGGCGTCATCGCTGATCCTTCTGCAAAGTGCATCCATTCCAGATAACGAATGTGATCGTCGGTGCCGCGCTGCGGGATGAAATGCGATCCGCCGTGGCGCTCGCATAGATACTCAACAATGGCACCCGATTCATAGATGATCTTGCCATTGTCCTCGATCATCGGCGATTTGCCGAGAGGGTGGATAGCGAGCAATTCAGACGGGGCCAGATTGGTCACAGCATCGCGTTGATGCTGCACAATCTCATAGGGAGCACCCAATTCTTCGAGCAGCCATAAGATGCGTTGCGACCGACTGTTGTTCAGGTGATGGATTTTGAGGGTCATTGGGGCTCTCCGGTGTGATTGATATGAATACGTGCGGCCAGTTCGCGGACCAGCTTTGCAGCGACGATGGCTGTGACGCCGCCGATATCGCGGCCGGGATTATACTCAACGATATCTGCGCCTATGATTGGTGCGGTTTGTTTGTGGATTGCGGCAAGGACCTCTCGCAAGCGAAGGCCTCCGGGTTCGGGATGTGATACGCCGGGCGCTTCTGACGGATCGATGCCGTCAAGGTCAACGCTGATGTAGAGCGGGCCGTTGAGCACTGGAACTTGGCTGATATCGAACCCCGGCATTGAAAGAATCTCGACGCCGTATTTCTCCGCCTGTTCGCGGCAATGGCGAGTCAGTGTGCGGATGCCGACTTGCACAAGGCGCTTTGCATGGCCGCCCTCCATAATGCGAGCAAATGGGGATGCGTGGCTGCGCGGATTGCCTTCGAAATCGTCGTAGAGATCGGGATGGGCGTCGAAATGTAGGATGCTGACAGGGCCGTGTTTGGCGGCGACTGCTGCAACGATGGGAAAGGTGACGGCATGGTCACCGCCTAAAAATATGGGTGCGCAGCTTTCACCGGCTACCTGCCGAATTATCGCATCATCGTTTGCGACCTCTTGATCCGTCAGCGGCAAGTCGCCTGAATCCACGAGCGCAATATCCAAACCAATTTCCAGCCCGCTTTCGGTGGAGCTGTTGCCTCTATCACTCCAAAGCGCCTCGCGGATAAGCGCCGGCGCTTTGGCTGCGCCACGCTCGAAAGAGCTGTTGATATCGGTTGGCAGGCCTATCAAATGGATTGTCGGTTTCACCGGTGCATCTGGCGTCTGTGATGCCCTTAAGTCAAGCGCAGGAAAACCTTTAGCCTTTACATCGTTTGTTCAAGCACAAGGATGCCGCCAGCTTTATCCTTTAGAACCATCGTCCCATCACCCGGAAAATCTGTCGATTGCAGCGCGCCCAGCAAAGTGACAACCGCATATTCCTGTGCGCCTAAAGGGTCGGGGCAGGCCATTCTGGTCGACATCACTGGACCAACCAAAAGCGTCTTTTCTTTGAACGAATATTCCGCGCCAAGCCGGTTACACCCAATGCTGCCGCTCATCCGTTTACCATCAAAGCTTAGCTTGGCATCGCGCTCTGGCTCTATGATTTCGCCATTGATCGACAGGATACGCCACTGTGTTTGTTCCAGAGTTTCGGGCGGCACTATACCGCCACCACATCCTTGAAATGTCCTGCCGCCTGCTTTCACAGTCACTGTGTCCTTGTAGGTAAATTCACTCATACCGTCGCTGCATTCTGTAAATTCAACATCGGCTGTGACTGTTTTAGAAACATAGCGCCACCCATTCGAAATAGGTGTTGCTCGATATTCCATCACGCGAGTGATAACCTCATTGCCGTCGTTGAAGGACATAATGCCGTCGGACGCTTCGAGCGACCAAAACGGTTCTGTTCCGTGCGCTTTATACCTTTCTGGTATTTCCCGAACAGGCGATGTTTCGGGTAATGTGGCGCAAGCGCTGAGTGACAAGATGGCCGTAATTACAAGGACATTTCTGTGTTTCATCACTGCGACATAGACTGGCCAATCCGAACAGCCAATGAACAAAATTACGCGCGCCGAAACTGGTTGAGAACCTCATACGCCATCACCGCCGTGGCCATCGCGGCGTTCAGGCTGTCGGCTTTACCCAGCATCGGCATTTTGACAAGCAGATCACATTCAGCCGCATAATCCGCTGGAAGCCCTTGCGCCTCGTTCCCTGTCAGGATGAAGCATGGGGCGGCATAATCAGTTTGCTGATAGTCAAATTCGGTGTTCAGGCTGGTTCCAACCAATTGGCCCGGCCCGGCGCGCAGCCAAGGAACAAACTCCTCCCACCGGCACTGCACAATCTTTTGTGTGAAAACCGCACCCATGCTTGCGCGCACCGCCTCTACCGAAAACGGATCGGTGCAATCGTCGATCAGGATCAGTCCGCCTGCACCCACCGCATCGCCGGTGCGCAGCATTGTGCCCAGATTGCCCGGGTCGCGCATCGCCTGCGCCACCAACCAGATTGGCGCTGTCGCGCGGTCAAGCTCGGCAAGGGCAGTGGGGTGTTCGCGGTACACGCCAATCACCGTTTGCGCATTGTCTTTGCCAGATAGTTTGGACAGGATATCGGTGCTGGTTTCGATAACATCGCCGCCCGCCTTTAAGACGTCGGCTTCAAGCGCGATTTCCAGCGCATGGGAATCACGGTCGGTACAGCGGAACAGCATTTCCGGCAGAAACCCCGCCTCGCGCGCTTCGGTCATAATCCTCAGCCCCTCGGCCAAGAACAACCCTTCACGTTTGCGGTGCTTTTTTTCGCGCAAGGACCGAACCTGCTTAACCAGCGGGTTGGAAAAACCGGTGATTTCGCGGCGCATTTGGGCTTAGTCTTCGCCGAAACCGTCGGTGATAAGGCCTGCGAGTTTTTCCAGCGCCATATCCGCGCCATCGCCCGACACATGCAGAATTATATCGCTGCCCTTGGCCGCGCCCAGCATCATCAAGCCCATAATTGATGTGCCGTTGACGCTGTGACCGTCTTTTTCAACTTCGACGAGCAAGCCTTCGGGAAGCCGCGCCACAAACGTCACAAACTTCGCGCTGGCCCGCGCATGAAGGCCTTTTTGGTTGACGATGGTCAGAGTGCGGCTGAGGCGGCTCATCGCGAGGCCTCCAATAATTCTGACGCGACGCTGATGTATTTGCGGCCAGCATCGCGGGCGGCGGCGACAGCGTCGGTGACGGACATATTCTTGCGCGCACTTTCCAACCGGATCAGCATGGGCAGGTTGACGCCAGCAATTACCTCGACCTTTCCAGCGTCAAGCAAAGAGATCGACAGGTTTGAAGGCGTACCACCAAATAGATCGGATAAGATAATAACGCCTTCGCCGTCATCAACCGTTTTGATGGCGGTCGCGATGTCTTTGCGCCGCTGCTCCATGTCATCGCGCGGACCGATACAGACAGTCGCGATTTGCTTTTGCGGCCCAACAACATGCTCCATTGCGACGACGAATTCGTCGGCTAATGTGCCGTGCGTTACCAGAATCAACCCTATCATGCGGACAAATACCCTGTTTTGACGCTATTTTTGAACAAGTTACAGTCAGTCATTGTAAATTGGACGGTCCTGATTGCCTTGCTGCTCCAATGAGTCAATGGGCCTTGAATGCAAGTTACGATGTGAGATAGTTGGGCTATAGCCCGCATCGCGCAAAATCTGCCCGAATTGTTCAGAAACAAAAACCGAACGATGACGCCCGCCGGTGCAGCCAAAGGCAATCGTGACATAGGCTTTCCCCTGTGCGTCGTATCGGGGGAGCAAGAACAACAGCAGGTCTTTAATCTTCGCAACGGCCTCGACATATCCGGGGTCTTTGCCGACATAGTTTGCAACCGGTGCGTCGAGTCCGGTCAGCGGTCGCAACTCTGCGTCCCAATGCGGGTTCTTCAAAAAGCGCATGTCAAAGATCAGATCGGCATTGTGCGGGACGCCTCGTGAAAAACCGAAGCTGGTGACGGATACAGTCATGCCGCCCGTTGCAACGCGGAACTTTTCGCGTATTTCGCCTTGCAGGTCGCTCGACGATAGCTTGCTCGTGTCGATTACTAAATCGGACCAGCGGCGCAGCGGCTCCATAATAGTGCGTTCTTGCGCTATGCCATCAATTGCGGGGCGATCCTGCGCCAACGGATGCTTGCGCCGCGTTTCACTGTATCGCCGCTCAATTTCGCTGCCTGCACAGTCGAGGAATAGCATCATAATTTCAAGATCGTCGCGCTTTTGCAGCTGCTTGATCTGCTCAATCAGCTTGTCGGTATTGAAGCCTCTAGTGCGTGTGTCAAAGCCAAGCGCCAACGGAATATCATTCTCGTTCCGTCCCTCTGGTGAAGGCAACGCCAGCAATGGCCCGGCCAGACGAATCGGGAAATTATCGACCGCCTCCCAACCGAGATCCTCCAGCGTTTTTAGCGCCGTCGTTTTTCCGGCGCCCGACAGTCCGGTAATGAGGAGAACTTTTTTGACGGCGCCCGTTTCTGTCATGATGTCACCGGCAATCGCACCGGATGCAAGCCTTCGTCAACGAGGGACTTTACCGCAAGTTCAACTTTGATTGGTGCAGAGGCCGTAAAGGCATCCAAACGCAACACTGGCACCGACCAGCCGATCAGGTCGCGCAAGGGCCAGCTGGCGGGCAGTCGTTCGCCATCGGCACCGAGCTCAACCAGCAATCGCAAAGGACATTCGGGCTTCGATTCCATATCGAAAATGCCAAGGCCCCGAACTTCTATCCGGTTTTCAGACGCACCGGATGCGCGGGCAAAGATGGCGTCAATGCCGCTATGCAGTTTTACGGCATCGTCCCCGACCAAAGTTGCGCCTCGATCGATCAATCGCAATGCTAGGTCGGATTTTCCGGATCCGGATGGCCCAATCATCAGCACAGCGTTACCACCAATTTCAACCGCAGTGCCGTGAATTGGCGAGGTCATGGCTGGATTGATCCCGCAGTGGGAAGCATGATTTGAAAACAGGCGCCGCTGCCGCTGTCGTCGCGGTCAAGGACTGTAATGGAGCCATGATGCCCTTCGATAATTGTGCGGGCAATGGCGAGGCCCAGACCGCTATGACGGCCGAAATTCTCACTCGACGGGCGCTCACTGTGGAACCGGCGGAACACCGCTTCGCGTTCGTTTGCGGGGATGCCCGGGCCTTGGTCCATGATGCGGATGATCACATCGTCGCCGCTGCGTGTTGCCGAAACTTCGACAAGGCCAGACGGCGGCGAAAACGACACGGCATTGTCGAGCAGATTGGTCAGCACACGCTCAAGCCGTAAATCCTCGCCCATAATCAGCGCGATGCCGCGACGCGGACGCGCGAAGGCGATTGTGATATCGCCGTCAGCCGACCGGCTTTCGCGCGCGGCTAGCAATTGATCGATCATGTCGCCAAGGTCGATTTGTTCAAATTTCGCTTTAGCAAGTTGTGCGTCAATCCGGCTCGCGTCCGAGATATCACTGATCAGCCTGTCCATTCTCAGGACATCGGCATGCGCAATATCCATCAATTGCTTGCGCAATTCGGGCTGCTTTACGCCGTCGATGCCATCGAGTGCAGAGCGCAACGAGGCAAGCGGATTTTTGATCTCGTGCGCGACATCGGCGGCAAAGGATTCAGTCGCATCAATACGTTGCCGCAAAGCGATGCTCATATCGGACAATGCGCGTGCCAACATCCCTATTTCGTCGCGGCGCTCAGGCAGGCGGGGAACATGCACCTCAGGCGCGCGGCCAAGGCGCACCTTAACGGCTGCGCGTGCCAAATGCTGCAAAGGACGAACGATGGTGCGCGCTAGAAAAAGTGAGAGCAGCACTGAAATGCCAATCACCAGCAAGATAAACATGCCAATGCTGAACCGTTCGGCACGAACCAAAGCTCGGATATCTCGCGGGTTGGCTGTGGTCAGCAGATAGCTGCGACCGTCTGCACTGCGGCTGCCCGCTGTAATGATGTGCGTTAAATCATCGGCCAGCTGCACCCGCGATTCGGTCTTGTTCCCTTTAAGCCCCCTCAGTTCCGACCATGCTTTTACTGCATCATTTGCTGGTTCAGCGAAACGACCAAGGTCTGGCGAAGCAACAAGGAAATCAAAGATGCGGTCAATCCCGCGCGCTAGCTGTTTGCGTAAAGGTTCTTTAGAAGGGTCAACCAGAGCATAGGTAGGCTGTGCAGTATTGAAGCTATCAAATGTTTGAACGCCTTCGCTGTTATAGACACGGACGCGCAGTCTCTCGCGCGTGGCAAATTGCATCAGCAATGTGTTTCGCTGCGTTTCAGCTACGAGTGGTAAGGTGTCACGCAACAAAGCCAGCTGCGTTTCGGCAAACTCCTGCCGCTCGCTGATCAATCGCGCGCGATAACTGTCGAGGAAAAACAATCCGCCTGCCATCAAAGCCAGCGCGAACATGTTTACGCCGAGGATGCGAACAGTCAATGATAGCCCGCGGCTCCAGCTCAGCTTCAGTCGATCTCTTTCAGCCCTCAGCAAAGCGGTAGCCTGCGCCATAAAGCGTATCAATGGCGGAAAATTCGCTATCGACTTGCCGGAATTTACGCCTCAGCCTTTTGATATGGCTGTCGATGGTGCGATCATCAACATAGACATCGTCCTGATAGGCGATGTCCATCAACTGACTGCGCGTTCGGACAACACCGGGGCGGTTGGCAAGTGCCTCCAATATCATAAATTCGGTGACGGTCAGAGTGACGGGCTTGTTATCCCAGCGAACATGCTGACGGGCAGGGTCCATTTCCAGCTTTCCGCGCAGCATCGGTTCGGGCTCATCGGCCGCCTGTTCGCCACTTGTATCGCGGCGGAAACTGGCGCGGCGAAGGATCGCTTTAACCCGTGCGATCAGCAACCGTTGCGAGAAGGGTTTCGTGATGTAATCGTCGGCACCCATCGCAAGGCCAAGTGCCTCATCCAGCTCTTCGTCTTTCGAGGTCAGGAATATAACCGGCATATCGGATTTTTCACGCAAGCGGCGAAGTAATTCCAGCCCATCCATACGCGGCATTTTGATATCGAAAATGCCGAGGTCTGCCGGATTATCTAGCAAGGCCTTCAGAGCGGATTCGCCGTCGGGGTATAGGCGCGTGACATAGCCCTCCGACTGCATAGCAATCGAGACAGATGTCAAGATGTTGCGGTCGTCGTCGACGAGGGCGATTGTGGCAGTCATTGCCGCGCTTATAGGCAGGCAATCCGCTGGCATCAATGCTGTGCACACGTCGAATAGGGTTAAGTGCAAAATGACGCAGTCCAGCCATTTGACCTGAAGCTGCTGGTCGTATAGGGGCCACAGAATATTCGGATGCATACCTATGCACTAAATGCCGAATTCAGTTTTCAAAGGAGCCCATAGTGTCCGTAACGCCGAAACATTCGCTTTCAGATCAAGCAATTAATACTGGCGCGAAAGTGCATTGGAATCTCGGCACGCCGCAATTGGTCGAATCGGCATTGGCGAATAACGAAGGTGCTCTGGCCAAGGACGGTCCGCTGGTTGTTCAAACGGGTAAACACACCGGTCGTTCGGCGTCAGACAAATTTATCGTCCGTGATGCAGAAACTGAAAACACCATTGCTTGGGGCAAAACGAATGTGTCGATGGCACCTGCGCATTTTGCGGCGTTGAAAGCGGACTTCATCGCTGCCTTGGGTGACAAAGATAAGCTGTATGTCGCCGACCTCTTCGGCGGATCGCAGCCTGAATACCGCGTCAATGTGCGGGTGATTAACGAGTTTGCATGGCATAATCTGTTCATCCGCACGTTGTTGGTGCGCCCGGAGGCACACCAGCTTACGGACTTTATGCCCGAATATACGATTATTGATCTACCCAGCTTCCGCGCTGACCCTGCACGTCATGGTTGCCGCAGTGAAACTGTCGTGGCGGTCAATTTCACCGAGAAGCTGATCCTGATTGGTGGCACAGCCTATGCCGGTGAAATGAAGAAGTCGGTGTTTGGCATCCTCAATTATTTGCTGCCGGCCCAAGGCGTTATGCCGATGCACTGCTCGGCCAATATCGGCGCGAACGGCGACACTGCGATCTTCTTTGGCTTGTCAGGAACGGGCAAAACTACGCTCTCTGCTGACGCGAGCCGGACGTTGATCGGCGACGATGAACATGGCTGGTCGGACACAGCGGTCTTTAATTTCGAAGGCGGCTGCTATGCCAAAATGATCAACCTGTCGCCTGAAGCAGAGCCAGAGATTTTTGCAACGACCAAACGGTTCGGCACCGTCCTTGAAAATGTGGTGATGGACCCTGAAACCCGCGAGCTGGATTTCAACGACAACAGTCTGGCTGAAAACAGCCGTGGCTCTTACCCTATCGACTTTATCCCAAATGCGTCGAAAGACAATCTGGGGCCGGTGCCTAAGAACATCATCATGCTGACCGCCGATGCCTACGGCGTGTTGCCTCCAATCGCGCGGCTGACGCCCGATCAGGCGATGTATCACTTCCTGTCGGGCTACACCGCACGCGTGGCCGGTACTGAAATCGGCGTGACTGAACCGTCGGCGACGTTCTCCACCTGTTTTGGCGCACCCTTTATGCCGCGCCACCCTAGTGTTTACGGAAACCTGCTGAAAGAACGCATTGCAAAGGGCGGCGTCACTTGCTGGTTGGTCAACACCGGCTGGACTGGGGGGAAAGCAACCGATCCGGGGATCAGCCGGATGCCGATTAAAGCGACACGGGCGTTGTTGAATGCCGCCCTCGACGGCAGCCTGAACAATGCCGAGTTCCGCAAGGACACCAATTTCGGCTTTGAATTCCCAGTCGCGGTGGCGGGCGTGGACAGTAAAATCCTCGATCCGCGTGAAGCATGGGCTGACAAAGCGGCCTATGATGTGACGGCGCAAAAACTGGTGAGTGCCTTTATCGACAATTTTGAACAGTTCGAACAGCATGTCGATGATGGCGTGAAACAGGCGGCACCCAAAGCCGCGTAATCAGCGATGTAAAAATATGCGCCGTCGCTTTCCGAACCGGCGCGCATCGGCTACACCGCTGCTCTGGTTATGAAGGAGCGAGATTATGGGTATGTTAGACGGTCTATTGGGACAAATCGGTGGCGTCGGTAAAGTTGCTGAATTGGCGACGAAATTTGGCTTAAGTGAAGAGCAGGTAACGGGCGCAATGTCGGCGCTTGGTAAGGCGCATGCTGAACCCGGCGACACAGTTCAGGCGGCGGCTTCTGCAACCGGCCTTGGCCAAGATAAGCTACAGGGTCTGCTCGGCGCGATTGGCGGCGAAGACATGCTTGGCAAAGCGACGAGCTTTCTGGACAAGGATGGTGACGGGTCCGCTATGGATGACTTGGCGGACATGGCCAAAGGCCTGTTTGGTAAGAAGTGACATAGCGAGGGAGCAGTTCCTCAACTAGTCATAATGAAAAAGCCCGGCGTAACAACCGGGCTTTTACTATTCTAACAATGGGCTGCGGCGCTTAGTCCATCAATTCCGCAGGAACGACGCCGCCATTGGCGGCCAGTTCGCGCATCACGGCTTTGTGCAGCCAGATGTTCATTTCGGCGCTGCCTTCCAATTCGCCAGTATAGCCCAGCTCCATCGCAAGGTCTTTGCGCTCTTGCAGCGACGCGTCCATGCCGACCATTTTCATCAGGTCGACAATCGACGAGCGCCAGTTGAGGTTGCGGCCGTCATTGGCATCGATTTCTTCCAAATGCGCGATGACGTCAACTTCGCTCATCGCGACAGGCGCCAATTCGACGGGAGCGGCGATAACGGGCGCTTCAACCGGCGTTGCGGCGACAGCTTTTTTGCCAAAAATGGCGTCTTTGATTTTGCTGAAAATGCTCATGATATTTCCTCTCGAATAATTGACCGCGACGCGGTGAGGTTCCTGAATAGGCGCGATTTGTGACAAAGGGGAGCATAAAGCCGCACACAAATGTAAATTCAGTTTTCCGAATGTCATGTCGATACCGGATCGCTTGCAAAGCGCCAAGATTCCGGCCAGCCTGTTCTAGAATGGGAGATTTCACATGGATATGATGAGTATATTGAAGCAATCCGGCGCAATTGGTTCGATTGCGCAGCAATTGGGCGTGAACGAACAAGTCGCGCAAATGGGCGCGGAGGCTTTGCTGCCCTCAATTTTGGGCGGGTTCAAAAAGACCGCACAGGCGCAACCTTCGGGGCTGGAAGGCCTTGGCGGTATCTTGGGTCAGCTTGGTGGTGGCGGATTGTTTGACAGCGTTGTCTCACCAGAGCCGACTCCGGTCGAGCAGGGCAATGACGTTCTGGGCCAGATTTTCGGATCAAAAGACGTCAGTCGTACTGTCGCGGGTCACGCCGCTGAACAGACGGGCATCGATTCGGGCATGTTGAAGAAAATGCTGCCTATTCTTGCGATGCTGGTTGCGGGCTATATGGCAAAGCAAGCGGGCGGCGGTGAAGGCGGTGGCCTCGGCGGGATGTTGGGCGGCTTGCTCGGCGGTGGCGGTCAGGTGGCTGGCGGCGGCGGGCTTGGCGGGATGCTCGGCAATGTTTTGGGCGGCGCACTCGGCGGCGGTGGTCAAGCAGCGGCCCCTGCTGGCGGCGGTGGCTTAGGCGGCCTCGCCTCGATGCTAGATTTTGACGGCGACGGTAATCCGTTGGATGACATTATCGGGATGGCGGGAAAACTGTCTCGCTGATAAGTTGTTGATTTGCATAAATTAGGATTTGGAAAGTCACACTAAGGTCTCACCTTAACGGACCTTTGTGGCGATCCGCTAATCTCAATTTGATGTGAATCCCGCGCAGGCTGTGCGGGCAAGCAATGATGTTTGCCCCATAAAGGAAATTGATATTTGGTGCCAGACCGCAGGGTCGAAGACTGTCAAAGAGCAAAAGGAACATTACAAGAACACGCGGATTTTGTCAAGGCGCGTTTGGGCATGCCTTCAAGCCGTTGGAAAAATGTAAAAGAGATAAGAGAACGGGAGGGGTAGGGCATGCTCAAACCCCTCTCGCCCTCCCATCTTTTTTACTTTGGTCCGGACAGTCGCAGTGACGCAGCAAGCTTTGTAGTGTAAGCGGACCTTTTTTAGCCGATGTTACTCGCCCAGCTCCGCTTTGATCGCATCGCGGGTGGCGCAAACATCTGCTTCGCCGCCAAAGTCGCAGGCTCGGTTGAAATAGATCAACGCGTCCGCAACATTTTTGTCCATGCCAAGCCCAGTATAGGCGTGGACGCCCATATACTGGCACGCCAAGGCCGACTCTAGATCACAGCCGCGATAGGCGAATTCCATCGCATTTTTCGGATCAGCCTGTAGGCCTGAACCCGATGCAAAGATGGATTTCCCCCTCCAGCCGTTTCGGAAATGCAACGAAAGCTCTGTGCAAGCAATAGCGACGCGGCCGTTGCAGCCCTTTTCCAATCGCTCCCCAATGGGCTGAAAATCGCCGCTGGTGCTATCGGTTTCAATCATGTTGAAGGCATATTTGGTGCAATGAACAACGTTGCCCGCATCGCAGCTTTCTTCGTAGAGGATGCCCGCCGCCAGCGACGCCGCGACGCAATACAACGTGTTGCCGCCTTCTTTCTGTTCCGTTTCGCATAACTTCATTTTATCGGCCAAATCGGCTTCGGCCGCTGCTTCTTTCTCATCGGCAAAGGCGGGATTGGCGAACGAGAGGCTGAGGCTAAGGGCGGCGAAGATGGTCAGGATTTTCGATTTCATAAATTTGGTGCACCTAATTTGTTTTGTGTATTGGAAGCTGTACCGATGGAAAACCGAGTGTCGCAGCAAATATCCTGCATTTCAATGGCAAGCATCGCGCGTCGGGGCGTGCCTTCAAGTTTAATTAGTGGCTTTGTGGGTTGGCCGTTGGCCGCCTTCGGCACGTGCGAGATCAAGCAATCGGGAGCTGTGCCATTTGTTTCACACTAAACCACGAAGGCACAAAGATGGGGAAGGGCTAATTAGTATTGTGTCCCCGAAACCCCCGTTGTGTCCCCGAAACCCCCGAAACCAAAGATGGGGAAAGGCTAATTAGTATTGTGTCCCCGAAACGTGTTGTGTTGTGTCCCCGAAACGTGTTCAAGCCGTTGGAACAATGTAAAAGAGATAAGAGAACGGGAGGGGTAGGGCATGCTCAAACCCCTCTTGCCCTCCCATCTCTTTTACATTGGTCCGGACAGTCGCAGCGATGCAACGAGGTCGGTTTTGTGCGCTCCGAAACTCGCAATCATTCTGACGAATTAAAATTGACGACCAAGGGGGAGTGGCCAACCCTTTGTCGTGGCTTTGTGCCTTTGTGTGAAATTATGCGGTCGAGCGCTGTGTCATTTGTTTCACACGAAGGCACGAAAACGTGGATCAGCTAATTAGTATAGTGTCCCCGCAATTCATAGTGTCCCCGCAATTAACACTCCCGCAATTCACACTAAACCACGAAGGCACAAAGATGGGGAAAGGCTAATTAGTATTGTGTCCCCGAAACGTGTCGTATTGTGTCCCCGAAACGTGTCTTGTGTCCCCGAAACGTGTCCCCGAAACGTGTTCCGAGATGTGCCCGAAACGTAAATTAGTATTGTGTCCCCGAAATGTGGTGTCCCCGAAATGTGTTCTCCCGGAAACGTGTTCAAGCCGTTGGAAAAATGTAAAAGAGATAAGAGGATGGGAGGGGTAGGGCATGCTCAAAATCCCTCTCGCTCTCCCGTCTCTTTTACATTGGCCCGGGCGGTCGCGGTGGCGCAACGAGGTCGGTTTTGTGTGCTCCGAAACTCGCAATCATTCTGACGAATTAAAATTGACGACCAAGGGGAAGTGGCCAACCCTTTGTCGTGGCTTTGTGCCTTTGCGTGAGTTTATGCGGTCGAGCGCTGTGTCATTTGTTTCACACGAAGGCACGAAAACGTGGATCAGCTAATTAGTATAGTGTCCCCGGAACCCATAGTGTCCCCGGAACCACCATGCCCGGAACTTCCTTTGATTAGTATAGTGTCCCCGGAACTTCCTTTGGAGCGCCAGAGTGGCGACTCCGCTCTAAGTTGGAGATTGGCTAACTCAATTACGTAATGTCCCCAGAGCTTTTTCAATTGCCTTGCAAATGCCTTGATATTCATATGGACTTGTATCACTTTCGTAGCGAGTTTCTTTGAAGATAAAACATTCTCAAATTTGGGGACATAGAATGACTGATATAAAGCTCAAGTTTGATGGAAATATTTCAGACAATCATGTTCTGGATTTCTACGACGCATCTCGAGCTATGGTCGGCTTCCAACGGTCACTAGCCCTAACAGCACACTTAGTAGTAAACGGGGAAATTATAACGCAAGCTCCAGCACTTAAAAATGCAGAGATTTTGGCAACCACCCCTGCTCCCGGATCTTGGGAAGTTGTTGCTACAATTATTGGTGCTGCTTGGGTGATGGGCACGGCAAGCAAAGACACGCCACTCGGCCATATGTTGTATTCCGTGTACGACTATGTGATCGCAAATTCGCTGGGTTTTCACGTCGACTATGAAAAGAGTCTGTACCAGACTTATAAGGAACGATTGATTGAGCGAAAAATAACGCCTGAAAAACTTGATAGTCTGATGGAAAAAACCGAGTCTAGCATAGCGGATATGCACCGACCGATCGTCGCTTCAAAGTCTGCAACAAGAGCACGTCTGTTTTCTTTTGATCGCAGTGGCGCTAAACAAATAGGGCCAGAAATGTCGGGCCTGACCTATGAGTATGTCGCACGAACAATCAAGAATGAAGCGACTATTCGACACCACGGCTTAGTTTCAAGTTATAACATAAATACCTATAAAGGAAGAATATTTTTACCTGATGAAGGACGCCCAATCCCATTTGAATTGGAAAATTCAGCAAAAAATTCTACTCAGATAAAACTTATAACTTCCAGCCTCCAATCAAATGCAACAGAGAGATCCGGTGAGAAAAGAAGCATAATTGTGGATGGGAGACGGCTAGAGTCATCTACTGGGCGGCTTAAGGCTCTTATGGTTCAGCAGGTCTCAAACGCATCGACTATAGAACAGTGACGGTCGATTTCGTAGTATCATATTGCAGTCATGGATACTTCCAGCCACACAAGCCTAACCACCCACCCCAACCGGCTCCAACACAATCCTCAACCGCATTCCTGTTGCTGCCGCCAGTTTTTCCAGCGTCCGTGTCGAGGGCTTTACGCGGCCGCTTTCCAGTCGGGCGATGGCGCTTTGGCTGGTGCCCATGCGCTGCGCGAGTTCGGCTTGGCTAAGGTCGGCATGGGTGCGGGCCCCGATGACCATCTGCGCGCGGGCGAACTCTTCCTCTAGCGCGTCATATTCCTTCATATATTCTGGGTCTTTGCGCCATTCGGCGAATAGCACGCTAGCCGGTATGAACTTCTTGCTCATGTCACTTCCTTCGCACGTTTCAGAGCAATTTCAATTTCGGGGCGCGGTGTTTTTTGGGTCTTTTTGATGAATGTTCGCAGCACAATTACACGCCTTCCAACTGCCGTCATATACAGGGACCGGGCAATGCCATCGCGCCCGATCATCCGCATTTCCCAAATCTTGCCTTCGATATGCTTCACATAAGGTTCGCGCATTTTTTCAAGGCCGTTTGCCTCGATCATCTGAACGATCCGTTCAAATTTCGATTGCATGTCGCTCGGAAGAGCCTTTACCTCTGATATGGCTTCGTCCGAGTAAAATCCAACCGTCCACATTTTTAACTATACCGTTTTTGATATTATTTGCAAGTTAAATCCTCACCGGATGGTTGGGCCACAATCCTCAACTCAAACCCCCTCAACCAACAGCACCGCCCCGTCAGCCCCAATCACGCGCACCTTTGCGCCCGCCGCAGCATCGGCCCCGCGTGCGCTCCAATCGGTGTCGCCAACGCGCACTCGTCCGTTGCCGTCGGTGATGGCTTCGATGACGATGACGATTTCTCCGGTCAGCCTCGCTCCGCGGTTGTTGAGTTTTGGGTCGTCGGATTCAATCGGATTGTCCTTCAGGAACTTCTTTCCCGCATAAACCGTTAGCACCGACAGGATGGCGAAGAACGCGACTTGCATCGCGATGCTCATCCCTGGGAGTAGCCACGCGAGGATGCCGACGATGATCGCGGCGAGGCCCAGCCACATCAGGAAAAATCCGGGCGCGATCATTTCGATTGCGCCAAGGATGAAGCCCAGCGAAAGCCAGAACCAATGCTGTTGTAAGTGGGATAGCCATTCGCTCATCGTGTGTTCCTTTTATCTAGCCCGGGGACTGTCCCCTTGGGGAGTGTCCCTCATCGCTGTTGTTTATGACCACGCAGATAGGGACAGTCCCCAACGGGACAGTCCCTGAGCTACTTGCCCTTATCCGAACTCAACGCTTCCTTAGCAATCTCGCCAATGCCGCCCAGCGTGCCGATCAATGCGGTGGCCTCTACAGGGAACAAAATCGTTTTGGCATTGGGCGAGGTGGCGAACATGCCGATGGCCTCGACATATTTTTGCGCAACGAAATAGTTGATCGCTTGGCTGCCGCTCTTGGCAATCGCGCTGGAGACCATTTCGGTCGCTTTCGCCTCGGCCTCGGCTTCGCGCTCGCGCGCTTCGGCATCGCGAAAGGCAGCTTCGCGGCGGCCCTCGGCTTGCAGGATTTGGCCCTGCTTTTCACCCTCGGCCCGCAGGATTTCGGCGGCACGCATCCCTTCGGCTTCCAGAATTTGCGCGCGCTTTTCGCGTTCGGCCTTCATCTGCCGCGCCATCGCGTTGGAGATGTCGGCAGGCGGGCGGATGTCCTTTACCTCAACACGGGTGATCTTTAGGCCCCAGGGACTTGTCGCGTGATCGACTACGCCGAGCAACCGCCCGTTGATGTCGTCGCGTTTCGACAGAGTTTCATCAAGATCCATCGACCCCATCACGGTGCGCAGGTTGGTCGTGGTGATCTGCATGATCGCAACATACAGGTCGGACACTTCATACGCGGCCTTTGCGGCATCAAGCACTTGGAAGAAGACGACGGCATCGACGCCAACCATTGCGTTGTCCTTGGTGATGATTTCTTGGCCGGGAATGTCGAGCACTTGTTCCATCACATTCACTTTGCGGCCAACGCGGTCGATGAACGGCAGAATGAAATTGAACCCCGGCATTGCCACATGGGTGAAGCGGCCAAAGCGTTCGATTGTATAGGCATAGCCTTGGCGGACGACGGTGACGCCCATCAATACAAAGATGATCGCAACGACCATCAGCGCGAGAACAAATGCTTCCATGACTTCCTCCTGTTTTACGCAGCGCAATGTCCCCAATATGCAGTTGCTTCACAAGCGAAATCGGATGGCGTTTGTCGATTTCGGCGTTACCTGTATTCAACCGTCGCTATAGGACGCGCTATGTTTGCGGTAAGTGGAGAGAATATGCATCGTTTGGCGTTTTTTGTTGGCACATTTTTGCTGGCCTCGGTTGCTCACGCAAACGCGATCAGCGAGGATGATTTGCGTCCGCATATCGAAATACTGGCCAGCGATGCGTTTGAAGGCCGCGAACCCGGTACTGAGGGGGAGCGCAAAACGACAGCATATATTAGCGCGGAATGGGCCAAGGCTGGACTAAATCCTGCGGCGACCGATGGGACTTGGCTTGACCCGGTATCGCTTGTTCGCCGGGGCCCGGGGACGGCCGATGTGAAATTTTTTGCACGCGGCGCGAAACTGCGCTTTGCTGGCGACGAGATTATCCTGATTGGCCGGGAAACGAACTATATTGCGTCTAAACTACCCCTGTGGTTTGCGGGCTATGGCGTCGATGCTGGCGGCAAAGTTACCGGCGATGTTGCCGGCAAGGCAGTGCTGATATTGGCCGATCGTCCAGGATTTGCACCTGAAGAGATGAAATCCATCCGTGCGCGAAGAGAGGCTTTGATTGCGGCGGGGGCAGAGGCGGTTATCGCCATCGCTGGTGAGCAAGCGGAATATCCGCTGATCCGCCGCCAATTGCTATCGCGTCCGTTCAATCTTGTGTCGGGTGAGAACCGCGCGGCGTTAGAAGGCGTTGTTGGTGCGCGCTTTGCGGTGGCGATGGTCACAGCGGCAGGCGGTGATTGGGATACGTTACGCAAAAGCGCGGATGCGGCAGATTTTGCAGGGACGGCGCTTGGTGTGACTGGTGATTTTACCGTCACTACCGATGTGAATGAATTCGACAGCTTTAATGTTATCGGCAAACTTCCCGGCAAAAAGCCCGATAGCGGCGCAGTGCTGTATATGGGTCATTGGGACCATTTGGGCATTTGCCGGCCAGAGGGGGATGAAGACCGCATTTGTAACGGCGCGGTTGATAATGCCAGCGGTATCGCGGTGATGACTGAGGTTGCGCGCAAGCTTTCCAAAAACAAACATGACCGCGATATTTATTTTGTCGCGACAACGGCAGAGGAAAGCGGCCTGTTGGGCGCATATGCCTTTGCCGAAAAGCCAGTGGTTGCGCTCGACAAGATTGTGGTTGCACTCAACATCGACACAATAGCCGTCGCACCACGTGGAGCCAAAGTTGCGATCATTGGCCGCGGAACGACCAAGTTAGATGATGTCATCGAAAAGGTCGCCAAAAAAGCCAAGCGCAATATCGAGAAATCATCCGATGCGAATTCGTTCATCCGCAGGCAAGATGGCTGGGCATTGACGCAAAAGGGTGTGCCTGCGTTGATGGTCGGCGGGTCGTTTGCGGACCTGCAATTGCTCGAGGCATTTTTGTCCGATGATTATCATGGCCCAGATGATGAGCTGACCGATGCCACCGAATTGGGCGGCGCTGCCGAGGACGCAGAGCTGCACGTTGCGCTGGGCAAACATTTCGCCAGCACGCGCAAACAGCCTGCTGAAAAGGCGACGAAACCCTAAACAGGGCTGGCAGTTATAGGGGCAACTGGTTACATGGGCCGCCACGAATCGACACCCAGATAGCAAAGTGGCATCATGACCGAAATCCGCCTAGGCCTGACTTTTGACGATGTGCTGTTGCAGCCATGCGAGTCAGACATTCTCCCCAGCCAAGCTGATACGCGGACGCGGATTACCAAATCGATTGCGCTGAACATCCCCATATTGTCCTCCGCAATGGACACTGTGACCGAGGCGCGGATGGCGATTGTTATGGCGCAACTGGGCGGCATCGGTGTGTTGCATCGCAATCTGACGATCGAAGAACAGGCGGCAGCAGTGCGTCAGGTGAAGCGGTTTGAATCGGGCATGGTGGTCAACCCGATTACCGTCGCGCCAAATGCAACGCTGGCGCAGGCGCGGGCGATTATGGCGGATAACAGCATTTCGGGCATCCCCGTGGTCGAGGCGAGCGGTAAGCTGGTCGGCATGTTGACCAACCGCGATGTGCGCTTTGCCGAAAATCCTAATCAGCTTGTGTCCGAATTGATGACGCATGAAGATTTGGTGACGGTGCGGGCAGGGGTTTCCGAAGACGAAGCGCGGCGTTTGCTCCACCAACGGCGGATCGAGAAGCTGCTGGTGGTCGATGACGCATTCCATTGCGTGGGCCTGATTACGGTCAAGGATATAGAGAAAGCGGTAAATTATCCGTCGGCAACCAAGGATGTGACTGGGCGCTTGCTTGTGGCGGCAGCGACGACTGTTGGCGAAAAAGGCATCGAACGCACGCGTGCTTTGATTGATGCAGAGTGCGATTTAATTGTTGTCGATACAGCGCATGGTCACAGCAAGATGGTCGCAGAAGCAGTCTCGGCAATCAAAAAACTGTCGAGCAATGTGCAGGTCGTTGCGGGTAATGTTGCGACGGCTGGTGCGACGCGTGCGTTGATCGATGCTGGCGCGGACGGGGTAAAAGTCGGCATTGGTCCGGGATCAATCTGCACGACGCGCGTTATCGCGGGCGTTGGCGTGCCGCAATTGACCGCGATTATGGATGCAGCCGAGGAAGCTGCAAAATCAGGCATTCCTGTGATCGCCGATGGAGGCCTGCGCACATGGGGTGCTGTTGCCAAGGCATTGGCGGCGGGCGGTTCGAGCGTAATGGTCGGGTCGTTGTTGGCGGGAACCGAAGAAGCCCCGGGCGAGACGTTCCTCTATCAAGGCCGCGTCTATAAAAGCTATCGCGGCATGGGCTCGGTCGGCGCAATGGCGCGCGGCTCTGCGGACCGCTATTTCCAGCAGGATATCAAGGATCAGCTGAAACTTGTTCCCGAGGGTATTGAGGGCCAAGTGCCATTCAAGGGCGCAGCGGCGGATGTCATTCACCAGCTTGTCGGTGGCGTAAAGGCGGCGATGGGTTACACCGGCTCCGCCACAATCGCGGATCTGCAGCAGCGTGCCGAGTTTGTCCGCATCACCAATGCGGGTCTGCGCGAAAGCCATGTGCATGACGTCACGATCACGCGTGAAGCCCCGAACTACCCGACGAGATAGGATTTCATGTGGAAGAGGTAGTTCTATATTTCCTGATATTGGTCACTTGGCACCCCGATCATCCGGGGCAGTTTGAGATAAAGCGTTTCCCGCAGGCCTTTACAGAGATGGAAGAATGCAAAATGGTCGGCGAAGACTCTGTGGCGAAGCACGAACTATATCCAGAATTTACCTATGGTACCAAACGCACTTTTGCTTGTGTTCAGGGGCCCTCGGGTGAGGAAGTCGATGAAGCTTTTGAGCAATTTGAGCAGTCAAAAGAAAAAGCACAATGACCCCATCTGCCCGCACCCAAGCGGCTATTGATTTGCTCGACGAAATTATCGCAGCGGCCCGCGACAATGGATCGGCGGCTGACCATATTGCCAAACGATTTTTTGCGGGACGTCGCTATGCGGGGTCGAAAGACCGGCGGGCGATCCGCGAACTGGTGTGGCGCGCAATCCGTGCTTTTGGAGAACGGCCTGATAGTGGCCGTGCGGCGATGGTGGCTTTGGCCGATGCGGATACAGAGCTAACGGCGTGTTTTGACGGCAACGGTTACGGTGCGGCGGCGATCACACCCGATGAACCCCGCGCTGCGACCGGATTGCTTCCGGCTTGGCTGGAGGGCCAGTTTGCCGACTGTATCGATCAGGCCGAACAACGCGCTTTGATGGAGCGTGCGCCGCTCGATGTGCGTGTGAACACTTTGTTGTCTAATCGCGACGCGGTGCTGGCTGATCTACCCGAAGCGCAGCCTTTGGACTTGCCCGACGCTCTACGACTGCCGACCGATTTCGTGCTCGACAATCACGCCGCGTATAATCGTGGGCTGATTGAGGTGCAGGATTATGGCAGCCAATTGATCGTCGCGGCTTGCGAGGTAAAGCCCGGGCAAACGGTGCTCGATCTGTGCGCAGGTGCGGGCGGAAAAACGCTGGCTTTGGCTGCAGCTATGCAGGGCAAAGGGCAGCTGATTGCCACCGACACCAACCGTAACCGGCTCGATCAATTGCGGCTTAGAATGCAGCGGGCAGGGGCTCAGTTTATCGAGCCGCTGCTGCTCAATCCCAGCAGAGAACGCAACATGATGGCGGAGCTTGTCGGCTATTGCGATGTCGTGCTGGTTGATGCGCCTTGTTCTGGCACAGGCACTTGGCGGCGTAGTCCAGAGACGCGTTGGCGTTTGAACTCCGCGCGACTGAAACGCGTGATTGAGGAGCAGGCCAAGCTGTTGCGTATCGCTGCCGAAATGGTAAAACCCGGCGGGCATCTG
>JANMGR010000112.1:0-3531 GCA_031374785.1 Sphingomonadales bacterium
AGCGCCTGATAGATCGGCACGGTGCCGATGGGGACGGGCGAGTTGCGGATGATCCATTCGCGCGTGTCATGGATATTGCGGCCGGTGGACAGGTCCATCACCGTGTCCGCGCCCCAGCGGATCGACCAGACCATCTTGTCGACTTCGGTCGCGACGTCGGATGCGACCGCGCTGTTGCCGATATTGGCGTTGATCTTCACGAGGAAATTGCGGCCGACGGCCATCGGTTCGCTCTCGGGGTGGTTGATGTTGTTGGGGATAATCGCGCGGCCCCGCGCGATCTCATCGCGGACAAATTCGGGCGTCACATAGTCGGGGATTTCCGCGCCAAAGCTCTCGCCGTCGCGGATATAGCTGGCAAGGCGCGCGCGGCCTAGATTCTCACGCTCCGCCACATATTCCATTTCGGGGGTGATTAGCCCCAAGCGGGCATAGTGCATCTGCGACACGTTCGCGCCCGGCTTGGCGCGCAGTACCGTTTTGCGGACATTCGGGAAAGGCGCGACGCCGCCGCTTCGGTCGGGGCCAAGCTGGCCGTTATCCTCCGGGCGGACTTCGCGTTGGGTAACTTCCTCAACATCGCCGCGCGCGCGTATCCAGGGGGCGCGGAGTTCGGCCAGACCCTTGCTGATGTCGATCGACACATTGTCGTCGGTGTAAGGCCCGCTGCTGTCATAGACGCGGACTGGTGCATCGTCGCAACTGGGGTCGAGATAAATCTCGCGCATGGCGACTTTAATCCCGCTGCCGGTTTGCGTTGCGACGTGGATTTTCTTGCTGCCACGGATGGGGCCGGTGGTGACGCCAATTTCGGTTCCGTTAAGTTCTGTGCGTGCGGGGATGTCTGCCATGTGTTTTACTCCAAGGATTTCGGAGCAAGGTTCGCGGATGGGCTTCAACCGCTCCCTCCCTCCGCCCGCATCAACGGGATCAGGTTCAGCGGGTCGTGGGGCGTGACGCCCACCTCTCAGTCACATGACTCCCCGGGGATGGTGTGTGGATAGGCCGAAACATCGCCCTCGTCCAGCCTTGCTACGTAATTGACTTAGCATCGTGTTTTGCGCCATTCTAATATAGTGACAAATCTTCCTAATCCCCAAATCAGCATCCGCCCGATGGGCCGCGAAGGCGAGCCTTTGGTGATCATCGATAGCTTTAGTGGCATCGCCGACACGCTATTGGCGGCGGCGCGGGATGCGCAATATCAACATGCCGGGGCATCCTATCCTGGCATCCGCTGCTGGGCGGACCCAAGCTATCTGGACCGGCGGCGCGATCTGATGATGCAGATTATGCAGCAGGTGTTCGGCTTTAAGCAGGGCGTGCGGCTTGATGCCTCGACCTTTTCTCTTGTCACGCTGAGCGAAGACGAACTCTCCCCGTTGCAACGCATCCCGCATTATGACCATTCTGGTGGCGAAGTGATTGCTATCATGCACTATCTGCTCGGGCCCGAAACTGGCGGGACCGCCTTTTACCGGCACCGCCGCACCGCCTTTGAAACAATCACCCCCGCAAGAGAAGCCGCCTATAACGCTGCACTGGCGCAGGATGAACGCGAATACGGAATGCCGCCTGCGCGCTTTTGTTACGGCGATACTAAGTGGTTTGAAATGATCGACGAGGTTGAGGCTGCCCCCGACCGGCTGGTGCTCTATCGCGGGCGGCAACTGCATTCGGGTGTCATTCCCGATCCGTCGTTGCTTTCGAGAGACCCGAGCAAAGGGCGACTGACGATCAACATGTTCCTTATTGGCGAGTGAGGTGGCCGCGGGCAACACATGCTTGACCTGATGTTGGATTGATAGGCTGATCAGGTTCAGCGGGTCGTGAGCCGTGACGCCCACCTCTCAGTCACATGACTCCCCGGGGTTATTTCAAGGATAGGCGGCTTGCGCCAAACTGTCCAGCATGGCGAACCCAAGTGCTCAAGATATCCGTGCGGTGATGAATGCCAAAGGCGAATTGGCGCTGCGGGTCGTGCCCGGCGCAAAGGTAGAGCGTGCCGCAATCGAAAACGGCGCGCTCAAGCTATGGACCCGCACCGCGCCAGAGGATGGCAAAGCCACCAAAGAGGTACTGGCGCAAGTGGCAAGCTTGGTCGGCGTGCCAGTGCGGGTTGTGGTGTTGGTCAGCGGCGCGACGAGTAGGGAGAAGTGGGTGCGGGTAGGCGCTTAATTCATTACACAATCAAAATGCGGCCTATAATTGCGCGTTTTATCAGCGATCTCTTTGCGAAAATCGGAGATGCTGCCTTTATAGGCATAAGGAAGGGAGAGCTTGTGAACCGGGTGCCCCAGCCGATGCAGCATAAATTGCCAACCCATTTTGCCGGTGATGGCTGGCGGAATTTCCGAACTACCGGTCATGCTTACAATTTTGGGTAATACCGCACCTGCATCTGGGCCAAGCCGGCAAAGGGTTGCACCCCCTTCGATAATCGCGCGCGGGTCGTCGATTAAGTTCGCGTCTGCACTATTGAATTGCTGAACATGCTCCTCAATAAACTGCATGATATAGGGCGCGGCGGTCGTTCCTTGGTCGGACAGACGGCCAATTAAAACGGGGCTTATCCGTCTGTTTCCGATATTGGATAGTATTTTACGATCCAGTGCATAATCATATTTTACGTTCAGCGGTTTTTCGGCTGCCAATTGCTGAGCCAAAATCCGCATAGGCTCTTCGGCGGTTTTGCTGCGTGCCCATCGCTGCCTAATTGTTAAGTCAAATAATGCGCGGTTTTGAGCTATTTTTGGAGACACGGAATCGATGCCGATAAATTGTGTGGCTCGATCATCCCCAACCATTTTGATCAGCAGCTCTTCATCTGACGGCGTCAAAGGTTTCGTTCTTTGACTGCTCAACCATGTTTGGGTTAGTGTGAAAACGGGGTCATTGGCGCGACGTTTTTTGTCCGACAAAGCAACGTTTAGTGCTTCGGCGAGTTCGGCTCCAATGTCGGAATTTTTCGAGGGTGCTGTCAAATTTGTGTGCCGATAGACTATCGGCGCTAAAGAATACGCATCTTCCACGCGATGAGTGTGGTTTCGAATTAGATTTCTGCCCCAGCCGCCAACAAAATCAAATTGTGCTTTGTCAAATAGTGTCGGAAAAAGTGGTTGAGACAGTGCCAATGTTGACGCATCTATCCACGTCAATAACGTTCGGTTGGTGCGATCCAGAATATCAACGCGATAAACCTCAACGCTCAACGGCTTTTGCGTCCAGCGCCAGGAATCCATATCGACAAGGGGCTGGCCGCCAAATTCGTAATAGTTCGATTCCGCTATCGTAAAATCAAACTTTGCTACCGGCGCTAGAGCTTGAATACAGGAGGTGTTTGATAGCCGCAAGACCCAGGCGTCGCGATTTACAATATTTTTTGGAACTACAACGGATCCAGAACATTGACCTTTTTCTTTTAAACTGAATGTGCGGGCAGCTTGGTTTTTGGAATCGATGGTGCGTTGGTCGGACTTCATCGGGAAAACTGTGACACTTTTTATGCCCTGTGTTTCCAGCAATGTAATG
>JANMGR010000128.1:0-50660 GCA_031374785.1 Sphingomonadales bacterium
CGCGCGTCGTCAAGAAGCGATCGCCATTGATGCCGAGGGTCAGAAGGAAGCAAAGATCATTCGTGCTACCGCCGAAGCTGAAGCAGCGCGCATCTATGCTGTAAGCTTTAACAAAGACCCGGAATTCTATGATTTCTTCCGTGCGATGCAGTCCTATCGCAAAACCTTCCGCGAGGATGGCGAGAACGGTAAAACCAATGTTATCCTGTCGCCCAACAGCGACTATCTGCGCAAATTCCGCGACGGGGGATGATGTTGAATTTTTTGGAATTAATGACGTTTGTCGAAGCTAGTCGGCGTTTTGTCCGGCGCTGACAAACGTCATCATTCCATTCAATCGGCGTTCAGCTTTCGAGCGTCAGGCGTTTGTAACATTTTAGGAAGAGTGCTTTTGCCAAACAGTTTTAATCTGAAGGGACGTTTATAGTGCGTTATGCTTATGGAGTGACAGCTCTGCTTCTGCTTTCGGGCAGCGCGTTCGCCTTATCGACAGGCAATCCCGGTGGCCCCAGCGGCCTTGTTCCCGCAAATGTTGCGCTGGTGCAAACGGGCATCGCCCCCAAAGGCGCGCCAGACAGCTTTGCCGATTTGGTTGAGCAACTACAGCCTGCTGTGGTGAACATAGCGACCAAGCAAAAGGTTGAAGTCGTCGCAGGCATCAACCCGTTCACCGGCGAACGCGTAACGCAAAAGCAGGACCAGCAAAGCGGCGGATCGGGCTTTATTATCACCAATGACGGTTATATCGTCACCAACAACCACGTTGTGGCGGGCGGCCCCGATGGCAAAGCCGTTGACCGCGTGACCGTCACATTATTTGACGGTAAAGAATACACTGCCAAAATCGTTGGCCGCGACCCGACATCGGACGTTGCGCTTCTAAAAATTGACGCAACGAACCTGCCGTTTGTCGAAATGCAATCGTCCGCCAACAACCGCGTAGGCGACTGGGTGATTGCGATCGGCAACCCCTTGGGATTGAGCAGCACGGTCACCGCAGGGATCATCTCTGCATTGCAGCGTAATATCGGCGCAGGCGGAGCGTACGACCGCTTCATCCAAACCGACACCGCGATCAACCCGGGCAACAGCGGCGGTCCCTTGTTTAACTTGCAAGGCAAAGTGATCGGAATCAACAACCGCCTGATTTCCCCCATCGGCGCGAATATCGGCGTTGGCTTTGCTATACCTGCCGAGGAAGCTTTGCCGGTTATCGAATCGTTGAAAAAAGGCGTCCGCCCCGAACGCGGATTTTTAGGGATTGGCATCAAGGCCGTTGATGAGCGTGTGGCCGATTCGCTTGGCATTGCCAAAAATCGCGGTGAGGAAGTTACCAATGTTATTGCCGGACAGCCGGGCGACAAATCTGGCCTGAAAGAAGGCGACATTGTCCTGAAGGTCAATGGCACCGAAGTTACGCCGGACCAAACATTGTCGCGCATTGTGGCTGGCGTAAAGCCGGGCAGCAAAATCCCGCTGGAGATCCTGCGCGAAGGCAAGGCCATGACAATCAATGCAACGGTCGGCGCACGACCGAGCGATGAAGAAATGGCGAAAAGCAATTTTGATCCTGAAGCGAACAAGGATTTTGAAGGCGATGTTGCCGAAGGCGATGCCAAGGTTTTGCGCGATGCCCTGGGCATCAGCGTTATTCCGATGGATGCAAATATCGCGCGCCGTTTGGGACTACCTGCCGACACCCGCGGCCTAGTCGTTGATATTGCCGGCACGGGAAGCGCGGCGCAAGTGGGTGTGCAGCGCGTCGATATCATCGTTGCTGCCAATTATCAGCCTGTCTCGACAGTGACTGATTTGGTGAGCGCAATCAAAAAGGCTAAATCCGAAGGCAAGAGCAACATCCTGCTTGGTATCCGCCGTCGTGGCGGCCCCGCGCAGAATGTTGCGGTTGGCATAGATAATTAGGCCGTGAACTCATATTGGTGATTGCGCCACGGGCGTGTTAGACGGTGATAATGACACTGACTGACACGCCTCCCTTCGCCAATATATGGCGCGATGACGCCGAAAGCCTGCTTGCCGATCTGGTGGCGCTGCGCCGCGACATTCACCGCGAGCCAGAGCTGGGCCTGCAAAACCCCAAAACCTTGGCGAAAATCAAAGCCGCGCTTGCGGGTTTTCCACTTGAATTTCGGGAAGGGCCGTCAACAACTGGCTTGATCGCAATCCTGCGCGGCCCTGCTAATGGCAGGACCGTGTTGCTGCGCGGCGATATGGATGCGCTGCCTTTGCATGAAGACACCGGCCTTGATTATGGTTCAACCATCGAAGGCGCAATGCACGCCTGCGGCCATGACACCCATGTCGCGATGCTTGTGGGGGCGGCAAAGATGCTGTGCGCACGCCGCGACGAGTTGTCCGGCACTGTTGTTTTCATGTTCCAACCGGGCGAAGAGGGGCATCACGGCGCGCGCTTCATGCTTGATGATGGACTGATTGATCCGCTGCCCGATGCCGCTTTTGCGCTGCACATCATGCCCAATGCGCCGCATGGCATCTTCACCGGGCGTGCCGGGGCTTTGCTGGCGTCGTCGGATGTGCTGTCGATTACCGTCAAAGGCGCGGGCGGTCATGCTTCTATGCCACACGACACTATTGACCCGATCCCCGTTGCTTGTGCCATCGTCTCCGCTATCCAAACGATGGTGACACGGACAGTGTCTGTGTTCGACCCGGCCGTTGTTACTATCGCCAAGATCAGCGCGGGCACGACCAACAACATCATCCCCGAGACCGCAAACATGCTCGGCACGATCCGAACCCTCAGCCCGTTTCAGCGCGCGCATGTGGCGGAGGAACTCCACCGGCTAGCGCCTGCAATTGCGGCTGCACATAATTGCACTGCCGAAGTGCATATCGAGCAAGGATTCCCCGTCACTTTGTGTGACTCAGCTGCAGTCGCGTTCGGACAGCGCGTTGTGACCGACGTCTTTGGCCCCGAAAGCTGGAAGACCCTCGAAACCCCGATCATGGGCGCCGAAGATTTCGCCTATGTCTTGGAAAAAGTCCCCGGCGCGATGTACTTCCTTGGAGCCAGCCACGAAGGCGATGATTGGCGCAGCTGTTGCGGGCTGCATTCCAATCGCATGGTGCTCGACGACAGCGTCATGGCGCGCGGTGCGGCACTTCATGCGGCGCTGGCCGAAAGATTCCTTGCTGACGGGTTTACCGAAGAAAAGTGATTATCATTGAGAGCAAAGCGACTGCTGTGGAACAACCAGCCGTCTAACGCACGCCACCCCCGGTCACCTCTGCAATCCACGGCAGATAGGCAGCGACGCGTGTGTAGACTCCGGGAACGCCATCGGCTGCGCACGACTGGCCACCTGAGCTTACGATGCCGACCAGCTGTTTCGACACATTGATCAACGGCCCGCCGCTATCATTGCTGCACGTTTTGCGGTCGGGTGCTTTGGCGCAAACGACCCGATCGTCGATCAAGGCAATGCGTGATTTATCGCAGGTTGGACGGTCAAGAATGTTGAGCGCAACTTTCAGCAGAACTGCGTAGGACCTCCCGCCGGTATTCTGTGTTCGACCCCATCCGAAAGCCGTCACGGGCTCATTCAGTGTCGCATCATTGCCCCGAAAAATTGGTATCGGTCGCACTTGCGATTGCGGCGGTGGCGCTTGCCCCGTATCACTGACGATGTGGATAAGCGCAATGTCGCCGCCCTTTAACGGCAGATATGGTGAATAGCGGACAACGCGGTCGATTTTATAGGTCCAGCCCCCCGGCAGATCGATCCGCTCTTGTCCAAGCCGGACTCGATAGTTCGCCTTCATCATGCCGTTGTCGATGCAATGGGCCGCAGTTAGCACCCAATCGGGGGCTACAAGCGAACCGCCGCAATAATGCTGCATCGCCCACAGCGGCTCGCCAGCGGCCAAATGGGTTGCATATGCGCTATTGTTATTGGGATAATAGATTTGCGCTTGCCACGGCGCCTCTGCATCCTTGACGGGTTCGCCACCAAATGACCTCCTCGACGCGACCGGCGGCGTAGCAGGGCCGGTGGCGATCGCTTCGATCAGCGGCAGGCCATGCGGTTGCCGGACACGCGCTGCCTCACTATCGCTTTCAGACGGATCCTCCGCCACTTGACCTTCGGCCCAGTCTTCCTCTGTTACCGGATTGTCGGGCCAGATGTCATCCTCGTCATCAACGACAAAATATTCAATGTCAGCTGTGTCTTGCGCGTCAGCATCGCTGCTGACTTCGGGCGCTTCTGGTACTTCAACATCGGCATCCTGACCGCGTGCAGTCACGTTAGTCAACAAACCAAGAAAGCCCAGTGACGCAACAATGAAAAAAGACTTTTGCATGACCTTCTCCCAATCATGTCAACTCATGTAACAAAAAGGCACGAACGATCGGAAATAGCAAATTCATTCTAAAGAGAAGTGTTCAAGGGGCAGGAAATGCCCTTATTTTTGCGCTGCCGCTTCTGCGCTGCGCAGCACGCGCAACACATTGCCTTGTGCAATTTTGGCGAGGTCTTTTTCGGTATAACCGCGCCTTAGCAATTCAGCGAACAGCGCGGGATATTTCGACACATTTTCAAGCCCCTGCGGCAAAGTATCGACCCCGCCAAAATCGCCGCCAATGCCGATATGGTCTATCCCTGCGACATCACGGATATGGTCGATATGATCAGCTACCTGCGCGATGGTTGCTTTGGGCGTCGGATTGGCAGCAAGCCATGCCTCAATCGCTGACTTCTCCCCCGCTGGATTGCCAATAAATGCTGCCTTGATCCGCGCAGTCTCTGCCGCTTTGTCCTGTTCAAATTTCTGCACTGCTGTGCTCAGATAAACAGGCACAAAAGTCACCATCACCACGCCACCATTTGCGGGTAGCCGCTTCAGCACGCTGTCCGGCACATTACGCGGATGATCGAGCAATGCCCGCGCATTGCTGTGTGTAAACAGCACGGGCGCAGTTGTCACATCCAGCACATCATGCATCGTGGTTTCCGCAACATGGCTGATATCTGCAATCATCCCCAGCCGGTTCATCTCTTTGATAACTTCCACCCCGAACGGGGCGAGCCCGTCATGCTTTGGCGCATCAGTCGCGCTGTCGGCCCAGTCGGTCGTCAAAAAATGCGTGATCGTCATATAGCGAGCGCCGCCGCGATACATTTCGCGCAGTATCGCCAGCGAGCTACCGATGCTGTGCCCACCCTCCATGCCGATCAACGAAGCGATCTGCTTTTTCTTTATCGCGGCCTCAATATCTGCGGCAGTCAGCGCCATATGAAACGTATCGGGATAGCGCGCGACCATGCGTTTAACGGTATCGATCTGTTCCAATGTCCGCGTCACCGCCTCATGCTTTGGCAAAGCCGGATCAACCCACACAGACCAGAACTGCCCGCCGACACGACCTTTGCGCAGGGACGGAATATCGGTGTGCGTTTTGGCTAGGATATCCGCCGGTAGCGCCTGAAGGTCGAATTTGACGAAATCATTGCCAAACAACTCGCGCAATTGTTCGGGCGTGTCGTTATGTCCGTCGATAATCGGCGTTTTCGATAGCAAGATTTCCGCCGCAATTTCTGGCGCCGGTTCAGCAGCTCGCGCAGCGCCGACGCTGAGCAGGGTTGTAGCACCCAGTAAGATAGCCAAAATATGTCGCATAAGTCCTCCTCAACGCATTTCCTATCATGGCGCGAACGGACCGTATCGACAAGCGTCGTATTCTCCGTCTAACAGGATCGTGATTACTCATTTTCAGGAAACACCTATGCCAACCGGTCTTGCCGCGCTTCTTGACGACGTTGCTGTCATTGCCAGAGCAGCTGCCGCTTCTGTGGATGACATCGCATTGGCCGCTGGAAAAGCAAGCAGCAAAGCGGCAGGTGTGGTCATCGATGATGCCGCTGTCACCCCGCAATATGTTACGGGCTTCACACCCGACCGCGAGCTGCCGATCATATGGAAAATCGCCAAGGGTTCGCTGTTCAACAAAATTATCATCCTGCTTCCGGTCGCACTGATCCTCAGTGTCTTTTTCCCGCCGATTGTGCTGACCGTTTTGTTAATGCTGGGCGGGGCATTTTTATGTTTTGAGGGAGCGGAAAAAGCCATAGAAAAACTCTTCCCGCACAAGGAGGAAAGCCTAAGCGAGGAATTGGCCGAGATCGGCACGCCCGAACATGAAGAGGCGATGATCAAAGGCGCAATCCGCACCGACTTCATCCTGTCAGCAGAAATCATGGCGATCACGCTGAACAGCGTGTCCTATCTGGCAGAGCAATCGATATGGCTGGAAGCTGCGGTGCTAGCGGCAGTGGCGGTTGGGATTACCGTCGCGGTTTATGGCGCCGTTGCACTGATTGTGAAAATGGATGATATCGGGCTGCATATGGCGCGGCGCGAGAATGGCGCCTCTCAGGCGTTGGGCCGGGGGCTTGTTGCATTCATGCCCAAATTACTGACCGCGCTGTCGATTATCGGCACCGCTGCGATGCTGTGGGTGGGCGGACAGATCATAGTCCACGGCTTTGGCATCCATCCCGCCGAATGGTTTGGACTGCAAGGAGGGTTTCTGGGCTGGTTTGTCGATGCAGCGATTTGCGGTCTGATCGGTCTGGCTATCGGTGCGGTGATTGTCTGGCTGCATCATCTTTGGGTAGCACGAAGCAAAACCTAAGGCACCAAAACCGTATCCACCGCCTTTGGCAGCATTGCGGGATAATCAAGCGTATAATGCAGCCCCCGGCTTTCCTTGCGCGACAGCGCAGAACGGATAATCAGGTCGGCAACCTCGACCAGATTGCGTAGTTCGATCAGGTCGGGTGTGACGCGGAAGTGGCTGTAATAATCCTCCACCTCGCGGCGCAGCAGATCGATGCGGTGCTTGGCGCGTTCCAGCCGCTTTGTCGTGCGGACGATGCCGACGAAATTCCACATAAACTGCCGGATTTCACGCCAGCATTGGGCGATGACAACTTCCTCGTCGCTATCGGTGACGCGGCTTTCATCCCATGCACAGATTGGTGGAGGCGGCGGCAGCGTGTCCCAGTTCGCGTCGATATGCGCAGCGCAGGCATCGCCGAAAACAAAGCATTCGAGCAGCGAGTTGGACGCCAGCCGATTCGCGCCGTGCAGCCCGGATTGCGTCACTTCCCCCGCCGCATACAGCCCCGGCGCATCGGTGCGTCCGTCCAGATCAACCAGCACGCCGCCACAGGTATAATGCTGCGCTGGAACGACTGGGATTGGCTCCTTAGTGATATCGATCCCCAGCCCGATCAGCTTTTCGTAAATGTTGGGGAAATGCCCCTTCACAAATTCCGGGTCTTTATGGCTGATATCGAGATGGACGAAATCGAGGCCGTCGCGCTTGATCTCAGCATCGTTGGCCCGCGCAACAATATCACGCGGGGCAAGCTCGGCGCGTTCATCATAATCGGGCATATAGCGATGCCCGGTTTTGGGGTTTTTCAATAGGCCGCCCTCGCCGCGCACAGCCTCTGTGATCAGGAAATTCTTGACCTCCAAATTATACAGGCAGGTCGGGTGAAACTGCATCATTTCCATATTGGAGACACGGCAGCCCGCGCGCCACGCCATTGCGATGCCGTCGCCGGTCGCGCCGCGTGGTGCGGTGGAATACAGATACGTCCGCCCTGCCCCGCCGGTCGCCAAGATTGTCGCGCGCGCCGTGAATACTTCGACTTTGCCGCTGGCTCGGTTCAGCGCATACACGCCGTGGACGCGGCCCGATGTCGAAAACCGTTCCTGATGCCGCCCGACGATCAAGTCGATGGCGACCATATCAGGGACCAACGTGATGTTGGGATTCGCCTTTGCGGCAACCTCGAGAGCCTGTTGCACTGCCCATCCCGTTGCATCATCGACATGGACGATACGCCGGTGGCTATGCCCACCCTCACGAGTCAGATGCCAGTCACCATCATCGGGGCCATCAAGATTAAACGGTACACCAAGATCGGCCAATCGCTGGATCGCCGCCGGCGCGTTCTCGACAACGAACTCCACGGTCTCTCGGTTGTTAAGTCCGCCGCCTGCGACCATCGTGTCCTCAATATGGCTTTCAAAGGTATCGCCCGGTTCCAGCACCGCCGCGATCCCGCCCTGTGCCCATGCCGTCGCGCCATCGGACAAAGCGCCCTTCGCCAGAACTGTAACCTGATATTTCTGCGCCAGCTGCAGCGCCGCGGTCAGCCCGGCCGCACCCGAACCGATGATGAGGATATCGGTGTTCACTCGGCACTCCCACTCGTCAAACTCAGGAACACATCCTCAAGGTCAGCCTCTTTGGTCGTAACATCAATGATGCCAAGGCCCAATTCCTGCACCGCAGCTAGAACCTGCCCCGCATTCATCCGGTCTTTGTTATAGATAATCTCGACGATGCGGTCGGAGATTTTCTCGACCTTTTCAAATGCCTTATGCGCTGGGGCTTCGCTGATATCGCGGTCAAGCGTCAATACCACGGCTTTTTCCCGCGCCATTCCGACGAGCTCTTTGGTCGGCTTATTGGCGATCAACCTGCCGTGGTTAATGATCGCAATCCGGTCGCATAGCTGTTCGGCTTCCTCCAGATAATGTGTGGTCAGAACCACAGTGGTCCCGGCCTTATTCAGCGTCACCACATAGTCCCATAATTGCTGGCGCAGCTCGATATCGACACCTGCCGTCGGCTCATCAAGGATGATAACCGGCGGCGAATGCACCAACGCCTTGGCCACCAACAACCGCCTTTTCATTCCTCCAGATAGCGTCCGCGCATAGGCGTCGGCCTTGTCCTCCAGTCGCACGGCGCGAAGCAAGTCCATCGTTTTCCGCTGTGCTTTGGGGACACCGTAAAGCCCTGCCTGTAACTCCAACGCCTCACGCGGGGTGAAGAACGGATCGAACATGATTTCCTGCGGCACAATACCAATCGATGCCTTGGCATTGCGCGGGTTAGCGTCAATATCAAAACCACAAATCCGCGCACTGCCCGATGTTTTGCGCACGAGACCGGCTAAGATATTGATTAACGTCGATTTTCCTGCACCATTTGGACCAAGCAATCCGAAAATCGACCCTCGCTCGACCTCGAAACTCACATCGTCCAGCGCGCGCTTTCCAGTGTCATAGGTTTTGCAGATGGTGTCGATGGATATCGCAGGGTGGGTCATGCAAAGGCGATAGCGAAGCGGCTAGAAAGGCGCAATCCCAACAGGCGGCTTAACTATCATGCTGTTTGGAAAACTCGGTTGCGACAAAGACTAAGCTTGGCCCTAGCTGGAACGTATTTACAGTTTACCCGACTGTTAACCTTGTTCGGTTAGCTTAAGGGTAATGATTTGGTGGCAATACGAGAGTATGAGTTCAGCGAAATCGGCATTTTGGCGGAGATCGAAACTCGCCGGCGCATTCATGGCGCTGGCGATGGGCGGCCCTGCGATTGCTGCGACTGCAGATCGAGAGACGGCGGATGCGCAGATTGCTATCGTGCGCCCTCTTGAATTTATCAGAGTTGAAAACCTACATTTCGGCAGCGTCATACGTGGTGCCACTGCCGGAACGGTTATTGTCTCACCGACTGGCGTTCGCACCAAAACGGGCGGAGTAACGTTGAACGGATCAGGATTTCAGGCAGCACGGTTTGCTGGCATGGGCACTGCGAACCAAAACGTCGATATCTCTCTTGGGGCCAACCAAATTTTCATCACTGGCCCCGGTGCACCTATGCGCGTGCACACATTTGTAATCGGCAGCACACCTACAGCGACACTGTCTACAGCGGTCCAACGTTTCCGCATTTCATCGTCCACGGGTATTTTTACGTTCCCTGTCGGCGCAACTCTTGATGTTGGCGCAAATCAGACTCCCGGAACCTATACTGGCACTTGGACGATTACGCTGAATTACCAGTAAAGCGCGGCGTTGCGCGCACCGTTAGCTTTTGCTAATCGCGCCCAATGATTGAAACTCCAGAAACTATCCTTGTCCGCACTCACCGCATTGCTTGTGACGGCAGCGGTGCGGATGTGCCGCCTGCGCTTGGCCATCCAAAGGTTTGGCTAGAGATTGACGAGAGTGGTGCGGTCGATTGCGGCTATTGCGACCGGCGGTTTGTCTTGGTCGGCGGCGCTGCGGATTCGGGCAAAATGAATAACGGCGGCTGATCGCTCTTTCGTTCCGCGCGCGAATGCCTATATCGGGGGGTATGAACAACACAGACCCCCGCAGCTATCTTTACCAACCCGGCCTTCTTGACCCCGATGCCGCCCTGCGCATTACCCGCGACGCGCTGAAAAACTGCGACGATGGGGAGCTGTATCTGCAATATAGCGCCAGCGAAAGTTTTGGCTTTGACGATGGCCGCTTGAAATTAGCGGATTATTCAACCGGTTCTGGCTTTGGCCTGCGCGGTGTTTCTGGCGAGATGACGGGGTTTAGCCACGCCAATGATTTAAGCGAAGCCGCGATCCGGCGGGCGGGCGAAACGCTGCAATTGCTCGATCCAACCAAAGGCGACCATGCCGCGCCGCCGCGCCAGAACAACCGGCATCTTTATACGGACGGCAACCCGCTTGATCTGGTGCCTTTTGCCAAAAAGGTTGAACTGTGCCAGCAAATCGATGCTGCCGCGCGGGCGCGAGACCCTCGTGTAGCGCAGGTTTCGGCAACGCTTGCAGGTAGCTGGACGGTGGTGGAAATCGTCCGTGCCGATGGCTTTGTCGCCACCGATATCCGTCCGCTCGTGCGGTTGAATGTCAGCATTGTGGTTGAGGAGAACGGTCGCCGCGAAACCGGCAGCTATGGCTTTGGCGGGCGCTATCTTTACGACAAGCTGTTCGAAGCCGCCGAGTGGAATCACGCGATTGACGAGGCGCTGGCGCAGGCTCTGGTCAATCTGCGATCGGTCGATGCGCCTGCGGGTGAAATGACCGTTTTGCTTGGCCCCGGCTGGCCTGGTGTATTGCTGCATGAAGCTGTCGGCCACGGCCTTGAAGGCGATTTTAACCGCAAAGGTACTTCTGCGTTTAGCGGCAAAATTGGTCAGCGCGTTGCCGCCCCCGGCGTGACAGTGGTGGACGATGGCACAATGGCGGATCGTCGCGGGTCGCTATCCATCGACGATGAAGGCACGCCGACGCGCGAGAATGTCTTGATCGAGGACGGCATATTAAAAGGCTATATGCAGGACCGGTTGAACGCGCGGCTGATGGGGGTTGAACCCACAGGCAATGGTCGCCGGCAAAGCTATGCCCATGCGCCGATGCCGCGGATGACCAATACGTTTATGCGCAGCGGCAATGATAACCCCGCTGAATTGCTCAGCCGTGTTAAAGACGGCATCTTCGCCAAAAGCTTTGGCGGCGGGCAGGTTGACATTGTGTCGGGCAAATTCGTGTTTAGCTGCACTGAGGCGTATCTTGTGAAAAATGGAAAGCTTGGCGACCCGATTAAAGGCGCGACGCTGATTGGTGATGGCCCCGCTGCGATGCAGAAAGTCATCGGCCTTGGCAACGACATGGCGCTAGACGAAGGCGTCGGAGTTTGTGGTAAGGCCGGGCAAAGTGTTCCTGCAGGTGTCGGCCAGCCGACAACATTGGTAAGTGCGCTGACGGTGGGCGGCACAGCAGCGTGAGCGATGAAGAGGACGAAACCGAATTTTCAGCACCACCGGAAGACTGGAGTAAACAGCTTCTAACATTTTGGTTTGACGAGCACAAACATGCCGACTGGTTTGGCGGAGGCTCGGAATTCGACGCTGCAATCACTTCTCGCTTTGCCGGATGGCGCGATGCGTTGCGGAGCCTGCCTGTGGAAGAGTTTTTGTGCGATGCTGAAACCGCGCTTGCGGCTGTTATCTTGTTCGATCAAGTGCCAAGAAATGCCTATCGCGCGAATGCAGAGGCATTTGCAACCGATCATGCAGCGCTCTCTATCTCTCGAAAAGCTGTCGAATATGGGTTCGATTCAGGATTGGATAAATATCAACGTCTGTTCCTATACCTTCCCTATGAACATAGCGAAGACATCGATGATCAACGCGAATCCGTTCGACTAATCAGTCTCTTAGACGACCAACGCCTGCTGAAGTTTGCGCAAGACCACAAAGCTATGATCGAACGCTTCGGCCGATTTCCGCATAGGAACAGTGCATTGGGTCGCTCCAACCGGGATGGCGAGGCCGAGGCAATTGCAGCAGGTGGTGGTTGGTAATTGCAGGAATAGCGGATCTGAAAGTCCTGAATGGCCACACCTTGTGAAAAATCCTAAGGTGCTGTAGCGTTCTTTCAGAAATATGGGTCGCACCATTTGAAATCGGGAGATTGATATGCGCCCTGTTAAATTCTTTGCGGCAACTGCGCTTTGCAGCCTCTTAATCACCACAACAAGCTCAGCCGAGAAAACCACTGGCCCCAAGGCGCGTTACGAAATGGACGTCAAGACCATGTCTGGCATGGGTATGGGTGCGATGATGGGCGGCGGTCTTGGTGGCATATTGGGCGGCGGCGGTGCTAATCGCATGATCGACCTTCGGCTCACCTCTAGCGTCCCTGCACCGGTGCAACCCGAAAAGGGCGATCATTTCTTTCTGGCGCAAGCCAAAATGGGAAAGTCGGTGCCGCTGATTGGCAATACGCCCGGCAAAAGCGAGCGCTCGCCGCGCGACTATGATCCCGGCAAAAGCGGAATGCCCGAAAAGCCAAAGGGCCGCTTGCTGATGTTTTGGGGCTGTAATGAAAAGGCACCCAAGGGGCAGCCGTTCATCATCGATTTCGCCAAAATGCCGACAGCAAAAATGCCGCCAATGGCTATGCCGCAAGGAGCGATGGCACGGTATGAGGCCGAGGCGGCGGCGCGCGATGACAATGCTGCTTGGTGGCCCAATGAAAAGGGCGGCAAACAGCCAAAGTCCGATTCCTCGCTGATCGGCGAACACAGGATCGCCAGCAACTTTACGCCGGAGATTAAATTCAGCCTGGCAAACACGTATATGGGCGCGCTGAACGTCAACGCATCGGATTCCGGTGCGGCCATCCAGCTGGGCTGGAACAGCCTCACCACTGCAACGGGCTATGCCGCATGGGCGATGGGCGGGATGGAACGTGCGGGACAAGGCGGCGACATGGTGATGTGGACATCGGCCAACAACCGCGATTTCAGCGAAGGCATGGGCTATTTGACCCCCGCCGAAGTGCAAAAGCAGATCAATCTGAAAAACATAATGCCGCCATCGCAGACCAGCTGTGCGATCCCTGCCGAGGCGAAAACAGCGGCGGGCGGCATGATGTTTGGCAGCATGAATGCCTTTGGCCCCGAGGAGAATTTCGCCTTTCCGCCAAAGCCTGCTGACCCCAAAGCCGTGTGGAACATCGAATGGACCGCAAAGGCGCGGTTTCAGTCGTTCGCCAGCTTTATGACCGGTATGGGCGGGGACGGAATGGGCGGCGGACAGTCAGAGCCTAGGCCGAAAAAGCCGTGCAAAGGCCCGTTCGGTGTGCCAATTCCGGGGACTAGCTGCTAGGCTTGCCTTGCATGGGCTGATCCGCCAAAGATAGAACATGGCAGAATTCTTCGACGCGTTGAACGAAAAACATGTCGAGATGATCGGCAAGCAGCCGGTGTTTTTCACCGCAACCGCCGCTGTAGATGGCCGTATCAACCTGTCACCAAAGGGCTATGATGCGTTTCGGGTGCTGTCGCCCACACAGGTTGCGTATCTCGACCTTGCGGGGTCGGGCAACGAAACCCACGCGCATCTGTCTGTCGACGGCCGCATCACTTTAATGTTCTGCAATTTTGATCGACCCGCTTTGATTCTGCGCATCTACGGCCGCGGCGCAGTGGTTCTGCCGCAGGATGACGGCTGGGAAGGCCTTGCCGCACATTTCGAAATCTTCCCCGGCACACGGCAAATCTTCGTCATCGACGTCGAAAGCATTCAAACCAGCTGCGGTTGGGGCATTCCCTTTATGGAATTCGACCGCGAACGCGAGACGTTGAAAAAAGCGCATGCCGGGATGCCTGAAGCGGGCTGGATGGCGATAGCTACAAGCCGCAACACCAGCATCGATGGTATTAAAACCCGCACCACCGATCGCTATTTCGGCCCTGAAAGCTAATCCATGTCCGGTGTCGATCTCTCCAAAGTGCCGATGCCGGGCGGCTTTGACCCCGCGCTCATCATGCGAATGATTAGCCAATTCGGACATGGCGGGCATCTTGGGATGGAATATGCCAGCCACAGCGCGGAATGGGTCGAACTCGCCATTAACTGGCGGGAGGATCTGGTCGGCGATCCGGAATCCGGCGTGCTCGCATCGTCCGCCATCATTAGCCTGATGGACAACGCGACATCACTCTCGATCTGGAACCGGCTCGGCGAGTTCCGCCCGCAAGTGACAATGGATCTGCGGCTTGATTATCTGCGCCCCTCGCCCAAGGGCGCAAAGGTTTTTGGACGCGGAATGTGTTATCATCTAACGCACAGCATGGCCTTTGTTCGCGGCATTGCGCACAATGGCGATATCGATGAACCGCTCGCTTATGCGACCGGAACATTCATCCGCATCGGCGACCGGATATCATGACCGAGAAGCTTCGCAGCCTGCAACTGCCACCCTATGCACAAAGCCTGGATATGACGATAGCCGGGCTGCACGAAGGATCACCCCTGATCGTGATGCCATTTGCGCAAAAAGTGCAGGGACGCCCCGGGTTTCTGCACGGCGGTGCGATTTCGGGGCTGTTGGAAATGGCGGCAGTTGCGGCGATTGCTAATGCTTTACGCGAACGCGGCGATGAAGCGCGGTTCAAGCAGGTCAATGTCACCGTCGATTTCATGCGCGGCGGCACTATGCAAAAAAGCTATGCAGTTGGCACGATAACGCGCCTAGGCCGCACGATGGCAAACGTTGAATCGCGTGCTTGGCAAGATGATCCTGCCAAGCCGATGGCGACTGCTACGCTGCATTATTTGTTGAAGCGAAGTTGAGGTTGCTTGGGCTTTTGGGGACTGTCCCAAGCGCAGCGCCGTGGACTGTCCCTTAAAGCCAGTGCGCGACCTATCGGGGACAGTCCACTGCCCCCGGATCAAGTCCGGGGTTGGGACAGTCCCCTACCGTTGCGTTCTAAGCCTCGCCGTGCGTCTCAATCAACGCCGCTGCTAACGCATCCTCGGGGCTCTTCTCGCCCCAGATAATAAACTGAAACACCGGATAGAACCGTTCGCATTCATCCAGCGCGACGTCGATAATCGTCTGCGCCTGATCGACACCCAACATGCCGTTGGGGGCAAGCAGACTGCCGTGGCGGAATAAGATGATGCCGTTTTGCGACCATAGATCGAAATGGCCGAGCCAAAGCTGCTCGTTGATAAGGCCCAGCGCCTTATAGATCGTTTCGTGTTTATCCGACGGCGCGGTAACATCAGGAAAGACCAATAATTGCAGCGCATTATCCTCTTCGCGCCAAATTGCGCGGAGTTGGTAACTGGTCCAGCTGCCTTTGAATTCAGCGGTGACTTCTTCATCGCTGATGACATCATATTCCCAGCCGCGTGCCTCAAAAAGGGCGGCAAGCATATCGAGCGGCGCGGATTCCTCGCGCTCCATCTCGATAAATTCTTCTTCCTGATCGCGCATTGCGGCCCTGCTTTGCTGTTCGCCGGTGAATGCGCCTTTCACGAATCGCGCGCAACCCGCCTTGCGCGGACTACCGCACAAGTCTGTGGGCGGGTTGTGGATAAGGTCACAAACCCTTCATTAAGGGGGTTGGATGTCGAACGCTATTTCGGAGTGTGCGGCCTTGCTGCAGCTTTCGCTTTTGGAGCAACTTTTGCGCCCAAAGCCGCTTCCAACGCAGCAACACGCACCTTCAGCGCATCCGCCTCGGTGCGCGCCGTGGCCGCCATCGCTTTTACAGCGTCAAATTCTTCGCGCGATACGCTCTCAAGACCCGAAACCCATTCGCGGGCGCGGTCTTTGACATTGGCCTCGGCTTCGCGGCCCATGCCAGCGACAGTTCCGGCGATACCGGTGATGACTTTTGACAGATCGTCAAAAATGCGTTTTTCACTTTGCACGGTCTTAGCCTCCGACTTGTTAACTTGATGCAGGAACATATAAGCGTTCGGCGCCGGGGTTCAATTGGTCGATCTGGTAATTGAGGATCGTCGCAAAGCTTAACCACGCCAGATAAGGCACCATAAGCCATGCTGCTGCTTTGCGGATGCGACCAAACACGAACGTTGTCCCTAGTGCCATAAGGAAAATGAGGATGATCAGATAAAACGCGTTGGTCACTTGGTGCTGTCCAAAAAACAGTGGCGACCAGAACAGGTTCAACAGCAATTGCGTGAAAAACAGCCCTATAGCGAGGCCTCGCTGCGGCGCTCCGCGTGCATTGAGGATGATCGCAAAGGCCAGACCAATCATGAAATATAAAATCGGCCAGACCACACCGAACAACCAACCCGGCGGCTGAGCCTCAGGCCTGATCAGTTCCTGAAACCAGCGATTATTCTCGCCAGAGCCCGAAATTGTTCCGGAGATAAAACCTAACAACATGATCGTTGGAATGACAAACAAGGCCCATCGGATCAGCGACATGCGAAGTTGCCCGGGAGATGCGATCTGGCTCATGCGAAAGTGTCTTTCTGTGACGAATATTCGTTATGGATATTCATAGGCACAGCAAACAGATACGACAAGGCCGCTTCCCATTGCAGGGAATCGGCCCAGTGTAATTTACACGATAGGGGACACCCTATTGAGTGTCCCCGTTGCGCTTTGTCATCAAGAGGGGACAGCCAATAGCCTGTCCCAAGCGTTCCTTATGCCTTGCGGCAACCGCTCATCGCCATCGAACCAAAGGCACCGGCCTTTACTTCGCCGCTGATATTATCGCCATCAACCGTTGCGGTGCCATCCAATGTCATGGGCATTGGCACAGTCATGTCCATTTTCCAGGTCAATGTGTTGCCATCGACGCTGCCGTCTTTGACGTCCATTGATCCAAGCGCACCTGCAACTTTACCCGAAAAGCTGCCGCCGTCGCTAGTGACGGTGAAAACCGATTTCTGGTCGCCCATCGGGCTTTTGATTGTGACGTCCCAATCGCCATCTACTGCTGCCATGTCTGAATTCCTCTCTTTAGTGGGGCATTTGCTAGTAACATTGCTGTTAGCAGTGGCCTTGGTAGCATCATCGGCGGCCATTTCAATCGGCAAACCAAGTGTTTCTAACTGCGATTTTACCTTTGCCGCATCGCCCACGATGAACCATGTAAATTTGTTCGGATCAACTTTCGATTTGAACGCGGCTGTCATCTCCGCAGAGGTCAGCTTGCTGTAGCGTTCCGACAAGGTTTCGACATAGTTGAACGGTCGTTTGTTCAGCCGATCAGATTGCATCTGCCCCATAACCGACCCCGACACTTCGTAACTGCCGGGCAGTTCGAGGATGTTACCGTTAACAGTTAAATCGCGCTCAGCGCTGGTGACGCCTTTGTCGCCGGTAAAATCCTTCAGATGCCCCATCAACGCACTCATCGACGGCCCGGTCTGGTTTGTCTGCACAGGTGCAGCAATGCCGAATGCAATGCGGTCAGCGCGGCTGGGGATTTGCGAATAGGTTCCATAGGACCAGCCCTTTGTTTCGCGCAGATCCATGTTCAGCCGCGCGGTAAAGTCGCCACCGAACACATCATTAGCGGCGCGGAAAGTCAGCAAATCGTCGCTTCCCTTCACATTCATCACCTGCCCCGCCATGATCATCGATTGCGGAGAATTGGGCCGGTCAAATAGCACAATGCGGCCCTTTTGTTCAGGGATTGCGGCGGTAAAGGCCTTTGCAGGGGCCGGCTTTGCTTTGGGTTTCCAGCTGCCAAACTCTTTGTTCAACAGCTTGGTGACGTCTTTCAACGTCGTATCACCGACGACGAATATTTCGGCCTTTGACGGGTGCATCCATGCCGCGTGGAATGCCGCAAAATCGGCGCGCGTCAGCGATTGCACAGCATTTGCATCGCCACTGCCCGACATCGGACCGCCATAAGGATGCGCTTTGCCATAGATAATCGCGGGCAGGTTACGCGAAGCAATCCCCTGAGGCTGCGCCTTCTCACCAGCGATACGCGTCAGTTGCTGAACGCGGACGCGCTCGATTTCTTTCTCGGCAAGCGCAGGGTTTTTGACCACGTCCGCCAGTAGTGCGAGCGACGCCGCCAGATTGGGCTTAACCGCGCGCAGGCTCGCGACTGTCCGGTCTTGCGAACTACCAACGCTGACGTCTGCGCCAAGCCGTTCCTCGGTTTCCGCCAATTGTGTCGCGCTTAGCGTCGTTGTTCCTTCGGAGAGCAAGCTGTTCAACATTGACGCGATGCCGCGCTTATCCACTGGATCGGCGGCATAACCTGCATCAAAGCTGACCGCGACGCGCACCGATGGCACCGCGTTACGCTTAGCGAAAAACACTTTGATGCCATTCTTTAACTTGCCTTCTTCGACCGTGGGAAAGTCGACATTGGGCGTGCTGCCCGGGTCGGGCATTTTGCTCCGGTCGGTGCCTTGAAAGGCAGTCAAGCCGGTGTAACGCTCATCGCCCGGAGGCATGTAGAACGCAGGGGATGATAAACCCGATGTGCTAATGCCACCAGTTCCGCCTGCAACTTCGGTATAGGCTTCACGCTCGCCGGGTTCGACAACGATTTCCAGCACTGGCCGCGTCAGCCATTTCTGCATCGCGGCTTTGATCGTTTCAGGCTTTAATGCGGCAAGCCGCTCCAGTTCTTTTTTGTAATATTCAGGGTCGCCTGTATAAAGCTGTCCTTCGGCAAGCGCGACAGCTTTGCCTCCAAATCCGCCAATCTGTTCCAAGCCGTCAATACGTTCCGCCGCTTCACTAGAGGCAACACGCTGCACTTCATCAGCAGTAGGACCGTTCTTGATGAAGTCAGCCATCAACGTATCGAGCCGCTTACCAACAGCTTCAGCATTGCCGCCGGGTTTCACATCGGCGGTCACTAAAAACATACTGCCGTGCATGAACGGCAGTACATAGGACGACACGCCAACCGCGACCTGTTCTTCACGGACCAAGATGTTATCCATCCGCGAGCTGGCCAAACCGCCAAGCACACTGGCCCCTGCGCGTAACGCTGTAAATTCAGGGTCAGCAAGGCCGGGGACGACCCACTGCCGATAGATGCGCGTTACCGGCACCTTGTCTTTCATGACAATCTTTTTGGCGGCATCGAGCGTCGTGATTGGCGCATTAACCGCCGGCACATCGGGACCGCGCGCAATATCGCCAAACCATTTTTCAACCAGCGGCTTTGCCTGTGCCGCGTTAATGTCTCCCGCCAGCACCAACACCGAATTGTTCGGGCCGTAATAATCTTTGAACCACTGTTTGAAATCATCGAGCTTTGCTGCGGCCAAATCTTCTAGGCTACCGATGGTGCTGTGGTGATAGGGGTGACCGACAGGGAACAGATTTTCCGACTGTGCATATCGAACCAAGCCATAAGGCTGATTATCGCCTTGACGCTTTTCGTTGGAGACAACGCCGATCTGGTTATCAATGTTTTCCTTGGTCATACCGCCGAGCAAATGCCCCATGCGGTCGCTTTCTAGGAACAAAGCGGATTCCAGCGCATTGGTCGGCACCGTCTGGAAATAATTCGTTCGGTCTAGCCACGTTGTGCCGTTCAAATCGGTCGCACCGATTTTCTTTGTGTATGAGAAATAATCACCCGGTGCATTTTCGCTGCCGTTGAACATGATGTGTTCGAACAAATGCGCAAAGCCCGTCTGGCCTTTAGGCTCATGTTTTGAGCCCACCCCGTACCAGATAGACACCGCCACAATCGGAGCCTTACGATCTTCATTAACAAGCACGGTCAGGCCATTGGGAAGCGTGAATTTTTCATAAGGAATGTTCACCTGTTTGACGAGGTCAGCAACCGGCGCAGGCTTCGATTGGGCCATCGCGCCGCCGGTTAAGGCGATGCTGGACACAGCCAAAGCCAAGGTAAATTTACGGATCATCAATTTACTCCCCAAGAGTTTAGAAATTCAGGAGCGAACCTTAGCTTGGGTGGAAGCAAAGACAAATGGTTGCGGGTCGGTGCGACACTCTTTTCGACAAACGGGCGATGACAGGCGATTGGGGGCATAAGACTGACATACATAATGCACAAAAGCCAGCGTTCGAAGCGATTTGCAATTGAGATTGACAATAAAACACACCAAGCTAGGTTTTTATTTAAGGAGTAAGCTTACAAAAATGCTGACTAATGCCAAAAAGCCAACCAGCAAAAAAAACGAAGAAGAGCGCGCTCACCGCAAAGGTTTGGCGTTACGAGAGTGGCTGATTGTTTTGCTAACGGCTAGCTCATTTGGCTTTTCGGCATATACAGCATACTCAAATTCACAGGAATCCCGACGGTTTTTGACAATTGCCGAGACGCAAGCAAAAGCCCTGCAAACGCAAGCAGATGCTTCAAAAGAGATGGCTTCTATAGCTGGCCGACAGGAAAACATTTCTGGCGAACAAAAAAATGCTATGCGGGACTTAGCGCGATTGGGTCAAATTCAATCGCAAAGTGGCGAAAAACAAGCACAAGCCATGTTGCTCTCGAGTCAATACCAGAAAGCTAGTGCAAGCGACCAAAAAAAGTTAGTTTCGGAAAGTCAGCGGGCAAACATTCTCGCTGATGACGCTATTTACCAACAGAATCGTCCATGGGTTTCAGTCTCTAACTTAACCGTGACATATGATAATAAAAAAAATATTTATCATTTTCAATTTACTGTTCTTAATTTTGGCAGAACTCCAGCTTTAAATGTACGAACAAATACTCAAGAAAGTTTCAACAAAATTGAAGGTGATAAAGAACTCATAATGCAACCCGGGAGCTGCTTAGATTCTAGATGTCAGAAATCAATTTTATTTACAAATCAATCGATAAATACCAATAGGTACATTGATAAAAACATCTTGAATGAAGATTCATTAAATAGAATGAAAAATGGGACGAAATTTTATTTCAATATCTTGATTGAATACGAAGATAATTTTGGTTTTACACATTACACTAGGAATTGTGTTTTCTATGAATTTGATTTTAATATGAATAAACCCTGTGCATTTGGCAATGAAGCAACATAATTTGTTTTTTCATAATAATCAGTATAAATTTACCCCTCAACCAATTTCAACAACTTGCGCTCCACCGGAGCAAGTACAGGCCCAAGCTCAGCTCCGCGCTTGAGCACAGCACCGCCCTCCCCCATTAACGCCCAAATGCCTTGTTTTTGGCGGAGTGCAGGGTTTTTCACGATGCGGTATTCGGGGCGTTCGGCGCTCCGTCTGAATGCGGAGAAAACCGCCATGTCGCGGCCAAGGTCGATGGCGTAATCGCGCCATTTTCCGGCGGCAACCATGCGGCCATACAGGTCGAGAATGCGGGTGAGTTCGGCGCGATCAAACCCGACCTGTAGAGGCCGCGTCGCATTCAGCGGAAAGAGTGTGATGATCGCGCTCAAGCCGACTTCCGCGCAGCCTTTTTACGGGGTGGGGCTTTTGCAGCAGGTGTCGCTTCGCGTTCCTCCAGCAATTGCGTCAGCCGTTTCTGCATCCTCTCCATTTCGCATTGCAGGATTTCCAGCTTTTGCGTCGATGGATCAAAACGTTCGCTGCACGGCGTGCCATAGGGCGTGAATGCCTGTGTCGCTGGCTTAACCTCAACCAATGTCGAACGCGCAGGAATGCCAACCATAGTCGCGCCTTCGGGAACGTCTTTGGTCACAACCGCATTCGCACCGACACGGCTGTTTGCGCCGACATAGATTGGCCCCAGAATTGCCGCACCCAGGCTGATAATAACATTATCACCAATTGTCGGATGGCGTTTGCCGCCTTGCCCGCTGGTCGGGTTAGTTCCACCCAAAGTCGCGCCTTGGTAAATCGTTACATTGTCGCCGATTACCGAGGTTTCGCCGATAACCACAAAGCCGTGGTCGATGAAAAAATAGCGTCCGATCCTTGCACCGGGATGGATGTCAATCGCAGTCAAAAAACGCGAAAAATGATTCACGAACCGCGCAAGGAAATACATCTCCCCTCGGAAAAGCCAGTGCGCAACGCGATGCAGACCCAGCGCCCACACGCCGGGATAAAACATAATTTCCCAGCGTGAACGCGGCGCGGGATCACGTTCTTTGATCGAATCCAGATAGTCGATAAAATTGCTAAACATCGACTTATTATCTCCTGCGGCAACCACACACATAGCGAGGCGGTCTGACTTGCCTCTCAATTTGGGTCCTATTCAAAAAGTTACAATGGCAATTTCGCTTTGGCCAGAGTTTTGGTTGCAATACCGAACGGATTTCATAGTAAATATCGCTTCAGTCGATTAATGATGCATTATACATCGAAAGATCCGCATTATGAGCACCTATTACCCTACGTTGAAACAGCTGCAATATCTCGTCGCGCTAGAACAGCACGGCCATTTCGGCAAAGCGGCAGAGGCCAGCTATGTTACGCAATCGACGCTATCCGCGGGTATTAGGGAGCTGGAATCGCTGCTCGGCCTGATGCTGGTTGAACGCACCCGCCGCGTTGTGCGCTTTACACCTTTGGGGCTGCGTATTGTCGCCAAGGCGCACCGCATATTGCGCGAGGCCGAAGAGCTAGCCGATATGGCGCGCGCGGCGGGTACGCCCTTGGCGGACGAATTGCGGATGAGTGTTATCCCGACAATCGCGCCGTTCCTGTTGCCAAAGCTACTGCCCCAGCTGCGCCAGAAATATCCCGACCTGAAACTGTTCCTGCGAGAGGAAACCAGCACTGCGGCGGTTGAGGCACTCCACAAAGGGCAAGTTGATTGCGTGCTGATGGCGCTTCCGTTTGCAGCAGGCGATGTTGAACATTCCGTATTATTCAGCGATCGGCTCTATGTCGCATTCCCCAAAGGTGAACCGGATAATCCGCCCGCGACTGTCACGCCTGATGATGTTGATGAGGGCCGGTTGCTGCTACTCGTTGATGGCCATTGCCTGAAAGATCACGCACTTGCCGCCTGTAACCGGCCCGAGCTGCGCGCGTCGGCGACGATGCTTGGTACATCACTGCACACGCTGATCCTGATGGTCGACAACGGCCTTGGCCAGACGTTGATTCCCGAAATGGCGGTGAAGGCTGGGTTGTTGAACAACACCGAAGTGCAGGCAAGGCCGCTGGACGCCCCACATGCGTCGCGCGACATCGCTTTAATATGGCGCACCAACAGCCCACGCCATAGCGAGTTTGAGTTGTTAGCCGAGACGATGCGGCAGTTGTATCCAGCCTAATCCCAGTCTGCGGCCCGCGCATCATCGCTGGCCTTAGCCTCGACCCAATGTGCGAGCTCGCCGCGATATTCTTTCTTCCAAAACGGCGCGTCAATTTTTAGCCTGTCGATCAAGAACGCGCAGGCGGCCAAAGCTTCGGCGCGGTGCGCCGAGGCTGCGGCGACAAAGACGACAGGCTCTCCCACTGCCATTTTACCGATGCGGTGAACGATTACTGCTCCTGATAAATTCCATCGGCTTTGCGCTTCAGTTGCAACTGCGCGCAAGCTCGCCTCGGTCATTGCTGGGTAATGTTCTAGCTCAATGGCGGTCACACCATCATCGCTGCGCACAAAGCCGGTAAAGCTGGCGATTGCACCCACGCCAACCAACTCCAGCGCCGCGAGTAATGCCGCGCTATCAAACGACTCGCTTTGGATGCGGACGTCGATCATCCGCCGGTGACCGGGGGGAAAATCGCCAGTTCTTTTGCATCATCCAACATCGCATCTGCGCGGACCATTTTTTGATCGAGTGCGAACCGCAGCTTACTGCGATCCGAAAATGCTGCGGCATAAAGTTCGCTTTGCGCCGCAAGCCGATCAATCAGATCCGCAATGTTGTTGCAGGCTTCAACTTCGACCTGCTCGCCGTCGATACCGACAGCTTCACGCACCCGCGCAAAATAGACGATCTGCAACGGCATCAATCCATATGCTTCACGCCGACGCGCAAATAATCCCAACCAGTGATAAGTGTCAGGATCGCCGCAATCCACAGCAGCGCCAGCGCCGCCTGTTTCAGCAATTCCCATTCGGGCAGCGCCCCTGCAAGAATCAAACCGCCAAACGCAACAAGCTGAGCAGCTGTTTTCCATTTCGCCATTTGCGACACCGGTATCGACACCTGCAGCCCCGCCAAAAACTCTCGCAAGCCCGACACAATAATCTCTCGCAGCAGGATAATCAGCGCCGCAATCACATGCCAGCCATCTACATCGCGGGTAAACACCAGCAGCAATATCACCGCTGCAATCATAATCTTGTCAGCAATCGGATCTAGAAAGACACCTAGTTTTGACACTGTCCCCTGGGTGCGTGCCACATAACCGTCAAAATAATCGGTCAGACCCATCAGGCAATAGAGCGCAAACGCCAGCCAATAATCCAGTATTGCAGGCTGATGCCCGCCGGGGTTCAGGCTTGGCCATAAAAGAAAGACAAGGATCGGCACAGCAAGGATGCGCGACAACGTCAAAATATTGGGTAGGCTCAACATAGTGTTCGCTCTAGCGGCTGTTTACAGCAAAATCACGGACCGAATTTGCGGTCGCATAAGAAAAGCGCTTTGCCGTTGCCAAGGCTACCGCTAGGGCATCCGCAATTAAGGGGAAGAGAACACGCTATGCAGACTACAACTTCCTTGCTGAAAAAGCGCTATTTTCTACCTTTATTCGTCACGCAATTCCTTGGTGCGTTTAACGACAATCTGTTTCGCACTGCGATGGTGATGCTGGTTATCTATTCGATATACGACGACCCCACCCGTGAAGCGCAGTTCAGCACAATCGCGCAGGGGTTGTTCATCCTGCCATTTTTCCTGCTTTCCGCCATATCGGGGCAACTGGCCGACAGCCACGACAAGGCGGGATTGATCCGCATGGTCAAATCTGCCGAAATCATCATCATGGTGTTTGGCGCAGCGGGGCTGATGCTGCACAATATTCCGCTTATGCTTGCAGCGTTGTTCGCTATGGGTGTGCATTCGACGTTTTTTGGCCCGATAAAATACGCGATTCTGCCACAGCATTTGGATGAAGGTGACGTGCTGGGCGGCACAGGGTTGGTTGAGGCTGGAACGTATATCGCTATCCTGCTCGGAACAATTTGCGGCGGTTGGGGCCAGCAGTTAGTGCGCGATGGAAGCGTGCCAAGCTGGACAATGGCCGCCGCTGTCATTGGCGTTGCAATTATTGGCAGGATTGCCGGACACATGGTTCCACCTGCCCCTCCAGGTGAAGAAGCCCGCGACCTAAAAATCGACTTCAATATCTTTACCGCGTCATGGCGATTGAGCCGCGAAGTGATGCATGTCCGTCGTATTCGATTAGCGATCATCTGTATCAGCTTTTTTTGGTCAGTCGGCGCATTGCTCGGCGCGCAATTCCCGCCGCTTGTCAAAAACGCGCTACATGCAGATGAAAGCGTTGCAACGGCATTCCTTGCGATCTTTTCCATCGGCATCGCTATCGGCTCAGTTGCAGTCAACCGGTTGTTGAACGGCACAGTGTCTGCAAAATATTCGCCGATTTCAGCAATCATTATGGGGCTGTTTGTCCTGATGCTGTGGTACGCGGTTGAAAGCTGGGGCGTATCAACGGGGCCGCTTTATGATTTCCGCACTTTCATCACCTATCCTCTTGCCGATTTTGTTATGTTCGCTTTGCTGGGCATAGCCATTTTCGGCGGTATGTTTGTTGTCCCGCTTTATGCGTATTTGACGGTGACAGTGGCCAAGACAGAAACGGCGCGCACAATCGCTGTAAACAACATCATCAATTCGGGCTTTATGGTGGCAGCGTCACTGTCGCTCGGTGTGTTGATCGGTGTCGGCGCGACTATAGAGGGGACATTGCTCTATGTCGCTTTCGCCTGCCTTGTGTCCGCATGGATAGCGCGCAGACTGCACCAAGCAACAGACCCAGCTGAAGCCGCCTAAGCGTCAGCTAAGCTAAGCGTAACTGGGGTTGGGCACCTTAAAAGACCTCCTTGTCTTAAACCGGACGCGATGCATCGCAGCGCATTGGCAGAACACATTTATCGCGATATCCTTGGAACCTTTCACGCTGTGACGCGTTACACAGGCTAACCCTTGCAAAAACCGATCCTTTCCGGATTGAATTTGCCCGATCCTGGAGTGTCCCCCATGCAAAAAACCCATAACACATTGTCAGAAGAAATCCGCGTCCAATCGGTTGAGCTTCTTAACCTACATTTGGCAGCGGCTATCGATTTGCATGCGCAGATGAAGCAAGCGCATTGGAATGTGCGCGGTCCAGGCTTTATTGCGATCCATGAACTGTTTGACCGCGTATCAACCGAGGTCGAAAATTTCTCTGACATGCTCGCCGAACGCGCCGCTGGACTTGGTGGCACTGCGGACGGCACGATTCAAGTCGCGGTTAAGGACACGTTTCTTGTGCGCTATCCCCTCGGCGTTGCTGACGAAACAAAACATTTGTTTGCCGTTGCCGCAGTCCTTGCCGCTTTTGGCAGTTCGGTTATCGAAGCGATTGCTAAATGCACAGAGATTGAAGATCCGACGACCGCTGATCTGTTTACTGAAATCTCACGCGGCATCGATCAACAGCTGTATTTCGTTGAATCGCATTTCTCGCCAAAGACAGTTAAACCGTCTTGATGCGTGCCTTAAGAATTCTCATCATTGAAGACGAAGCGATCATCGGGATGCTGCTATCCGAAGTTTTAATCGGCATGGGGCATTCGGTGATCGCTGTGGTGGGAACGGAAAGTGCGGCTATCGCATTGGCAGCCGAGCATTTGCCCGATTTCCTGATTGTTGACGCCGGTCTAACGATGGGCAACGGGATCTCTGCTGTGGACAATATCCTTGCCCACCGCTTTATCCCGCATATTTTTACTACCGGTGATTTGCTGAAAGTCAGGCAAATAAAGCCTGAGGCAATCATCCTTGAAAAGCCGTTTCACGAGGCTGAGCTTGCCGAAGCGATTGGTCTGGCATTGGCCCAAAGTCCTGCGGTAAGCTGATATCTCCGCGACGATAGCCAGCAGGCGAAGCTGGCCCAATTTTGCGGGGCCAGCTTCGCGCGCGGCACTATTTAGCGGGTCAATTGACCGCGGATCGCGCCATTCGGAAACTCTGTAGTGGAAACCTAGACATAATAGTTGCCGGGTTGAAATTCGAGCTTCTCTTCCAACCATTCGGTCCGCTTTACGCAGCGTTTCCAACCGCCTTCATTGGCCGTTTCAAAACGCAGAACGCTAGGGCCGGTCTGTCCACGCTTTCCGCGGTTAATCGATACTGACGTGATCGTGGAAATGTCGCGGATATCGTTGATGTCATAACAAATCTGGTCAAGCTCATTAGCAATACTGACCTCTGCTGTGGCATAGCCATCACGGTCGCCGGATGACGAAACAACTTCGGCACCGGTAAGTTTCGCGCGCTGTGTATCAGCAACGGCTTCGGCAATGGCTTCCTCTGCGGTTGCGCAGCCAGAAAGAATGGCTGGTGTCGCAAAGGCGAATGCTAGATATGCTGTTTTAGAACTCATTTTCATCGGATTATCCCTTTTCTTGGTCCAATGAACTAACGCCTGTGCAGCGATTTTGTTCCGTGATTTCAAACCATCTGCGACAGGATATCGCTAATCGCGACAAAGGCGAAACAGACTGACGAGTCAGCAACGCCATAGGGCAGGAACAGATCGTCGCCTGCACGAATTGCGCCACAAGTATAAACGACATTGGGGACATAGCCTTCGCGGTCTTCATCGGCGGCGGACAGGATCGGGCTAGCCGTCCGGCCGATGACTTTCGACGGGTCGTGCTTGTCGAGCAAAGCTGCACCAATCGCATATTTGCGCATCGCGCCGACACCATGCGTCAGCACAAGCCAGCCTTCATCAAGCTCAATCGGTGCGCCGCAGTTGCCGATCTGCACCAGCTCCCACGGGAATTTGGGTTCGAGCAACATCTCGCCGCCTTCCCATTCATCCAAATTGTCTGAACGCAAAAGATAGAGGTTTTTGCCATCCTGCCGCCCAATCATCATATATTGGCCGTCAATTTTGCGCGGGAACAGGGCCATGCCTTTGTTGCGCCCTGCCCCGCCTTTAATCGGCGTCAGTGTGAAATCGCGGAAGTCGCGGGTGCGCAGCAGCTCTGACCGGATGTCGCGCCCGCTATAGGCGGTGTAGGTGCCGATCCACTCGTCTTTGCCATTTTCATGCGCGAATTCGACGAGGCGTAAATCCTCCAAGCCATTGCGCTGCGCCTCAGTCATAGGAAAAATGACGGTGCCGGAAATGCTGCTTTCGCGGTGGCGATAGAGCGAGACCAAACCAGCCTCTGCTTCGGGCTTTGGTTTGCCCAGCATTGCTGCGGTTGCAAAGGGCGGCGCGGGCAACAGGCTAAGCTGGCGTCCGGCCGAGATAATCCCCTCACGAAACGCGATGGTCGAGATATGCCCTTCGCCAACAGCGCGCAGCGAAAGTAATATCCGCACGCTGCCTGGTTGGAGGCCCGATTGGTCAGGGTGGCGCACCACGCTGGGGTTCATCAGCGCAGCGGCAGCATAGCTATATTCGTGGCAGAAATACGCGCCAATCAGCCGCTTAGTCTGCCGCCGCAGCGCACCGCCATCAAGCTTAAGCGCCGCTTCGATCTGCACATAGCGATCATCGAAAACGCGCTCAATCTGCCAGTGGCGATCGGCAAAGTCGTTAAGGACAATCCCCATTTCGCTACGCACGGTGCGCGGGTCGAGCGCCAAGATATCGTCAACAAGTTTGCGGACGCGTTCGATGTCTGGCCCAGATGCTTGCCAAGCCAAATGAAATGGCCGCACAACAACACGGCTGGGGTCGGCGTGGAGCCGCAATTCATGTTGGACTAGATCGACCATATGGTCCTACCCCCGAAGTGCGCCGACCTTGGCCATTAATTGCCGCATCGAGCAATGTGCAAGCTGATAGGCTAACACCGATTCCGCGCCTTCGTTCATATTCAAACCGCGCGGGTTGATGCCGTCATGGCACGATCCGGTGCTTGGTTCTGCAACCGCAACACCGCGATCATTAGCCCCTGCAAACCAGTCATAGGCGCGGCTTGCGTGGCGCAACCATATGGCATCGCCGGTTGCGTCATAGGCGGCAATTGCGCCATCAATCGCCGCCCATGCCTCGACCGGCTGTTGGTCAAATGGACGCGGCGGTGCATATACATGGCCGAAACTATCAGAGCCGACCGGCCGGAAATTTCCCGACGGACTGATTTGAAGTTCCAAAATCCAGCCGAGTGCTTCGAGGCCGCATTGGGTAAGATCGGGACGATCAAACCGCAACCCAGCGCGGATCAACGCCTCTGGCATCCGGCAATTGTCATAGGCCAGAACGCTTTCGAACCACGGCCAATCTGCGCGTCGTGAAGCCTCCAAACGGGCCATTAGAAAGTCTGCGCCGCTGGATAACATTTCCCGAGCTGCTTGGTCATGCGCGTCCGCCGCTAGCATATAATCTGCGCCAAGCATCGCAAACGCCGTCGCGCGCGGTGAACCGAAATCTTGCGCACTGAATGCCGTTTGATCAAACAGTTTCCGCGCCCATGTTCGCATCGAAGGCGTCAGCCCTTCGTGTGCGGTTGCACCCAGCGCCCATAATGTGCGGCCGCAGCTGTCTTCCGATCCGGCGGCCTCCAACCAGTTGCGTTCAAAGCCCATAAAGTTGCGGAATTCACCGCTGTCGCTGTTCCATGCACTTTGCACAAAACCAGCAAATACGGCTGTAAGTCGTGAACGTTGCGCCTCGGCTTGATCGCCGATGCGGTTCATCAGCATCAGCGCGCGCGCATTATCATCGACACAATAGCCGTGTGCGCGGTCTGGCACGCAGAAAATCGAGTGCTGCAATATGCCGGTATCGTCACACATCCGCAGCAGGCTGTCGATATTAGGACGTGTAGTGGGGGTAAATGCGGGCGCTGCCATTAGCTTGATGCCGGTTTTAATCAAGTCATGGCAGCGCACCGCAAATGAAGGCCAAATCATGGCCCTACCTCGTTCGTAGCCGCGTGTTTGCAGCTCCGATAATCTGTGTGGTTGCGCGATTAGTATGCTTATTTCATGCGCCAATGCCGCGCTGTCTCTGAACGGCACCAAAACGCCGTGGTCATCGGCCAGCAATTCGACAGCATGAGCATAAGGCGTTGAGACAACAGCTTTTCCGAGTGCCAGCGCATAGGACAATGTGCCCGACGTTGCCTGGTTCGCGCCCAGATATGGCGTTAAATAAATATCTGCGGCCTCTATCAGGTCAAAGAGGTCTTCAGCCTCCAAGAAACTATCGATCCAGCGGATATTATCTTCAACGCCCAAATCGCGGGCAAGCGATTGCAGCCTATCTCGATAAGCTTCACCTTCACGGGCAAGCAAATTGGGATGTGTCGCACCGACAATGCAGTAGAGCGCGTCGGGATGAGCCGCAACGATGTCTGGCAACGCCGAAATCACCGTCTCAATCCCTTTGCCCGGCGAGAGCAGACCGAATGTCATCAGCACATGGCGGCCTTGGAATCCTAATTTCGCTTTAAACTGTTCGGTCCGACCAAAAGGGCGGTCGGGGACGCCGTGCGGGATAATCTCTATTTGGTCGGCATCGGCACCAAAAACTTCGCGCATCAGAATCGCGGCACGTTCTGACATCACAATCAGCTTTGATGCGCGCGCGACAAGGCGCTGCATCACGCGCAATTGATCAGGGTCCGGATCGGGCATCACGGTGTGCAGCGTTACAATCAAAGGGGCTGCAACGCGGCCAATCAACTCAAGAATTTTGTCACCGGCAAAACCGCCGAACAAGCCAAATTCATGCTGCAACCAGATGGCATCAGCGCAGCTTGCTTCAATCGCAGCGGCAGCCGCAACGAAACTGGCGCTGTCGTTTTCCACAATAACGCCAGTTACAGGCGCGGCAAAATCAATGTCGTTCGCGACAGGGGCCATTGCGTAAATATCGACCGCTATATCTGGATATGCGGCAGCCATTGACGCGTAAACATCTGCGGTAAAAGTGGCAATCCCACAACGTCGCGGTGTAAATCCACCGATAAGTGCAATGCGCTTTATTGCAGGCGAAGCACCGACAGACCGCTCAATTTTGGACAGCATTGCTGGCTGCACAAGTACAAAACTCGGAACAAGGTGCGGATCAGAGTGGATCGGCGGCACACGCGATTCAAAGAATATGCGCCCCGGCCGGGGGGATGGCCGAGGCGCGCTGGCAGCGGGAGGGGGCGCCAGCATACTCATGGCGTTATTGACCTACGCCGTAATAGCTGTTGACCATTGTGCCATAGGCGTGAGCTTGATTGCACATGAAGTATCTCCATCAGAGTATATCATGGCGTAAACGGCCAAAGCGGGAGAATGTTCCACGACGACACAATGAATTCAGCAAAAACCGATAAGCGTCTAATGTCTTGAGTGCTACTCTGTCGTACCCGTTACCTGCGTTAGCGCGGTTTTTACTTTGCGGGCTTCATCAGCCAGTCGCGCCTCACGCTTCGCACTAATCGGATCGGAGGCACTCATGCCTTCGGACTCAGCATTCAGCCTGCCGTCCAACTCCGAATCCCATTCGGTTAGCAGTGCCTGTTTCTCACTATCGGCGAGGCCCGGGTCAGCAAGCAATTCGGCAGGGGTATCAAAATGCTTTCGCGGGTTGGGTGTGGCATCATCCATCACCAGCATAGCGGGCGCGCTTGCGGCGACTTGTTCACGATGAACAAGCAAGGCTTGGCCAATGGTGGCGATCACTGTTTCAGGTTCGAACGGTTTGGTAATCAAATAGGTCGGCTCGGGACGTTCGCCCGTCAGTAAGCGTTCGGGGAAAGCGGTGATGAAAATCACTGGCACGCTCATCTCGCTCAATATGTCTTTCACCGCGTCGATCCCGCTGGAACCATCAGCTAGGCTGATATCGGCAAGAACAAGTTCGGGCGGGCTGCGCTCGGAAAGCGCGATAGCCTCTGAGCGAGTGCGCGCAACGCCGGTTACGCTGTGACCCAATCCTTCGACGATGGAGCGGATGTGTAGTGCGATAATCGCTTCGTCCTCGATAATCATGACCGAGGACTGAAGGCTATCGGCGATCGATTGCCGCGCGGTTGCTGCGTCGGCGGAAACGGTTTCAGCAGTGCTGCCCAGAATTTCCGCCGCTTCGTGGAGGCTGAATCCCTCGACCGCCGTTAGCAACAATGCCTTACGGCTTGCCATCGGCAGGCTGGCGACGGTGCCATCGACTGAATTCGAATCGACCAAGCTGGGCTGCCACAAATGGTGAAAGAGCCGGTAAATCTCAAGACGCGGCGGTTTATCGGCATCAAAACCGTCCGGTGCGGCCAACATCGCCTCCAACACTTCACGGACGGCGGCATCACCCAGTCTTTGTGACCCCGTAAGCGCGCGCGCGTAGCGGCGCAGAAAAGGAAGTTCGGGGGCAACCGCTGCTTTCAATGTCATAGTTATTCCTCGTTGAAACAGCGAAAACCGTATAAAATAGTTTTTGTTCCATCACGCGGAACTTTTTTCCCAACTGTGATGTTTACCCTAGCATGGATGACCGCTTGTCACCCTGTTTTTAGTCAGGATAATGATTTCGGTGACAAACCAGCAAACATCACCCACTACGGATAGTCTGAACTCGAAACAGATGCTGGGGGAGCAACATGCGATGGCGAAGGCGAAAAAGCCCGGATTTTCCGAACTGGATATCGGCAATGATCCGATAGCTGCGGCGCTCAAACAGATGCACGATGCTGTGGCCAGCGAAGAATTACCCGATGATTTCCTCCGCTTGCTTGACGAGATCGACACTAAAATTGCCGCCAAGAATGAGGCGCATTGATGGGAGTAGCGGCGACTTCCGACCCTGATAAGGTTTTTCGGGACCAGCTGGTAGCTTTGCTGCCGTCGCTGCGCGCCTTTGCACGCGGGCTGTGCGGACACCGCGAAATGGCCGATGATCTGGCGCAAGACACGATGATGCGTGCCTGGGCAGCCCGGGAAAGCTATACGCAAGGGACGAATTTCCGCGCGTGGATGTTCATGATTATGCGCAACCAGTTTTATACAACGATCCGCAAAAATTCCCGCATGACCTCGCTCGATCCAGAGGTTGCAGAGCGCGTTTTGGTCGTCGCACCTGCGCAACAAAATGGCATCAACGTCGATGACGTTGCCAAAGCATTGCAAAAATTACCCGCCGAACAGCGCGAAGTTCTGTTGCTGATCGGTGCAAACGGTCTGTCGTATGAAGAAGCAGCCGAAGTTATCGGTGTCGCGATGGGAACCGTGAAAAGCCGGCTTGCACGCGGACGGACAGCGCTTGCCGCGATGATCGACGGGCCAGCCGACGATGCCTTGTTTAATTCCCCGCCTAAGCCCGCTACACGGGGCGAAGGGCAGGATGCTGCACGTATCATCGGTGAAATCCTGCATGAACCACCGACGACTAAACTGGCATCCGCCACGCGCTAGAAACGGTTAGGTTTTTAAGAAGGGAAAACGTTCGATGCGGCGACCGGTGACCCTTCGCAATGGATTGGTGTTGATTGTCGGTGTGGCATTGGTGCCCATCGGTACCTTAAGCGTGGTTCAGGCGCTTTCGACCTTGGATTATTCCCGCGATCTCATCGGAAACGAGTTGGTGACGAGGGCGCTTGCCATAGCGGCGCGCGAACGTGACCCGTTTACGATTAGCAAGCAAACCTTGATCCGGTTAAGCAAGGAATCGTCGGTGTTATCGGCAAATGTTGGGTGTCGTGGCGGTCTTTCGGCCGAGATGGGTAACAGTCCGGCGCTTATAAATCTGGCACGATCAGATGCCAATGGGCGCGTGCAATGCTCTGTGATGCCCTTTGACCCGTCTATCGGCTTTGCCACCGAGCCATGGTGGCAGCGCGGTATGCAATCGCAAGGATTTAGCATTAGCGTGCCGGTCATAGGGTCCATCTCAAAGAAGCGCATTTTGGTTGCGATGCTGCCGATTTATCGAGCTGATGGAACCAATGACGGGGCCGTAACCGCTGCAATTGATGCATCTTGGCTAGAGCGCTCTATGGCGGATTCGCAGCTATCAAAAGGTGCAACGGTCACCATAATCGATCAGAATGGTGCCGCTTTACTCACAAGTGATAAACGGTCGTTGCCCCGCTTTGATGTTCGCCTTGGGAACGCAAAAGTTGCCGAAGGCAAAGCAAGCGATGGCGTTGTTTGGATGTATGCTGTCGCGCCGCTCTATGATCAGGAACTTTATGTCGTCTATGCCGCTCCAGCCAAGGCTTTAATGGCAACGTCGGTCAACCAAGTGCGCATTAACCTGTTGTTGCCGATAGCCGCTCTTTTGATTGCAAGCCTTGCGATCTGGCTCGGCACCAACCGGCTGGTGCTGCGCTGGCTGAAATCACTCGGCTCGCTCGCGGATCAATATGCCAAAGGTGATTTTTCTGGCGAGGCCGATATTTTTGTTCGTGCGCCGCGTGAGTTGGGGCAGCTGAGCGCGCATCTCCACAATATGGCCCGCAATATCGAAAGCCGCGACCAAGAGCTGCAGGCGGCGTTGAAAGCCAAGACCGCGCTGACGCACGACATCCATCACCGGGTGAAAAATAACCTGCAAATCGTCAGCAGCCTCCTGACACTACAAGCCGGAAAGATCAGCGATCCCGCCGCGCGCGAAGCTTTGGGCCAGACCCGCGCCCGCATCGGCGCGCTCGCGCAGATTCACCGGCTGTTATATGAGGAAAGCCATGATAGCGATCACGGCAATGTCAATATTGCCAGCCTGCTAAACGCATTATGCACCCAACTTCGCGCGCTGCATCGCGGACAGAGCTTTGTGCAGCTGCTTTGCGATGCTGCGCCCCAAATTGTGCCGATCAATAACGCTGTGCCTTTGACCTTGCTAGCGGTGGAAGCGATTACCAATGCCTATCGGCATGGCTTTTTGGCCGGGCAAAGCGGCGCGATTACTGTGCATTTTAATATAGAGGGCGATCAAGCAACGCTTTCGATTGCCGATGATGGCACTGGATTTGAACCATCCGCCAGTAGCGGATCGATGGGCGGGCAGCTGATGGAGGCATTTGCGCAGCAACTGGGCGGCGTGCTTGAGACTGTATCGACACATGGCGAAGGCACGATTGTTACGCTGCGATACCCGCTGCTGTTTGAAATCGAGCGCAGCGAGTTCTCTGAAAAAATCTAGCCGCGCAAGTCAGTGATGACCTACGCGGCTTCAGTGTAGTCGAACGTTCAGGCTGCCGGTTTCTTCGCCGCCTTTGGTGCTTTTTTCGCTGGCGTATCGCTGTTGAGCATTGCGCTACCGATGGCAGCGGCCGCTGCCCCGACAACAACGCCGAGCGCTGCTGCACCTGCAATTTTTTCGTTTGTAGTGACGTTGCTTAGCTGTTCTGCAGCCGCAGCCGTCAGATCCTTCACTTTATTCTTTGCTGTTTCGGAGGTGATCATGTCACAGTTCCTTTCAGGTTTAACTTCGCCAAAATGAATTTCGCAGACCGATGCTGGTTACTTTCCGTCAGCAGCTTTGCGGACTGCTTCGGCTTTGTCTTCCATCGCTTCCGCTTTTACTTCGGCTTTGTCGCGGACAGTCTGTGCTTTGTTTTCCATCGCATTTTCGGCTGGCGTATCTTTGCCGTCCATCTTTGTGTCCACAGCATCAGCGCGATCTTCCATAGTATCGGCCGCTTTGTCGGCATTGTCGCGGACGACATCAGCATTTTCTTCCATGTTATCCGCTGCTTTGTCAGCATTATCCTCAGCAGGGCTGTTGCATGCCGATACCATCAGGCCAAGAGCGCTAACGCCAGCTAAGATGGACATTTTTTTCAGTGCAATTTTCATATATAATTCCTTTAATTATCCGGTCTGGACCGGAGGAAAACTCGCGCTAAATTTAGCGTACCGAACCGCGACGTATAAGGTTGACGATGCCGAGCAAAACAATCGCGCCCAAAAGCGAGACCGCCAAAGACTTGATATCGAGCGCGCCCGTCGTAATCGACGATCCGCCCAAAAATGGTGTCAGCAAATAGCCGGCCAGAATAGCGCCGACGATGCCGACAACGACGTTCAGCAAAATTCCCTGCTGGCCATCGGTCCGCATAATCATAGAGGCAAGCCACCCAAGAACGCCGCCAACGACGAGCATGATGATAAGGTTCATTGTATTTCTCCTAGTTACGATTCAGGAAAAACCGCTGGCTCGCGATTTGGTTCCATGTCCGATGAAACATCATCGTTCGCATCCATAGCCGCGATCCTGATCGCAATATGGTTTAGAGCTTATCGCCAAGCTTGCCTTTAACTGTGCCGATCGCATTTTGGGCTTTGCCCTTTGCTTCTTGCGCAAGACCTTTAGCGACCAATTTTGGATCGTCGGTCGTTTTTCCAACCGAGACCTTAGCTTTGCCAACCGCTTCGTTTGCGGCGCCTTTAACTTTATCTACAAATTCACCCATCGAAAATATCCTTTTACGATTGCCGAAATAGTCCGACTATCAGGATAACCAGCAAAGCGTATTTTGGGTCCATCAGATGTATTTTTTGCTGCTGCTCGTGAGGGTCCAGACCCTAATATTTGCAAGACACTCGCACGGCAGAAAACCCAGCGAGACCGACGAAATGCCGCAGGATAGACATGAGAATTTTTGGAAATTGGTGCCCCTGGCCGGACTCGAACCAGCACATCTTTCGATACCGCATTTTGAGTGCGGCGCGTCTACCAATTTCACCACAGGGGCTTAGAAAGCAGGCCGATAGTCCAGCTGTGCGGCGGATGCAATGGCAAGTTTTGGGCAATCATCCCGATGCGCTAGATACAGGCAAATCTGCAAGATTTCCATATACCGCCCTCAACGCAAAGAACGACAGCCACAATTACGCACAAGATTTTGCAAATTCATGGTTTTCAAAGGTCATTAACCTGTCATGTAATTGCGTCAGCGCAGATGCAAAGTTGCAGCGATTCTTTACCAGTCGCGCACTCGGAAAACAGGAGCAATTGGGACATGAACAAAATTCGGCACAATTTTTCATCGGGTAATTTTTTCCTGAACCGCAGCAACAACCGGTTGTTGAATATCGATGATGAATTGGGCCAGATCCTCAACACCGATGCGCTGGACGGTGATACCTCCTCGATTGCATACGGAGCCAGCCTGTTTGCAGAGGCTACGTTATTGCCTGCTGCGGCCGCGCCCCCTGTTGCCACGCCCATCGCGACCGCGCAGACTGGCTCAGTCGCTGCCCCTGCGCCGGCTGCGCTAACAGGTTCTGGAACGGTCTCACTCGCGGCGCTAGGCACAGCTGTCACGCAAAATTTTGATACGCTGGCGAACACGGGGACGTCGTCGGTTTTGCCAACGGGTTGGTATTTTGACGAAGTCGGGACCGCTAACAATCTGTTGTATAGTGCAGGCACAGGCTCCGGGATGTCGGGCGACACCTATAGCTTCGGCGCCGTAGGTAGCACGGATCGAGCCTTCGGTACGCTGCAAAGCGGTACCAACACGCCGACAATCGGTGCCCAGTTTACCAATAACACCGGGACATCAATCGGCTCGCTCGATATCGCTTATGTCGGCGAGCAATGGCGACTGGGCGCACTAAACCGCACCGATGCCCTAGTATTCCAGATTAGTTTTGACGCCACAAGTCTGGCCAACGGTACATGGACGGACGTCCCAGCTCTACTTTTCGTTGCTCCAATAACTACCGGAACGATTGGCGCATTGAACGGCAATTTATCCGCCAACCAAACGGCTAACTCATATTCTCTGGTGCTGGCATCGGCTGTCGCTTCAGGTCAGACGTTCTGGATTCGCTGGATCGATTTCGGTGCCCCTGGTAGCGACGACGGCCTAGGCATCGATAACTTCTCAATCACAGCGCAGGCGGTGGTTGCGGTTCCGGGCGCCCTTGCGATCAATGATGTTGCGTTGGCAGAAGGCAATGCTGGCACCACCAACATCAGCTTCACTGTCACCCGCAGCGGAGGCAGCAGCGGCGCAGTCAGCGCGACATGGATGCTTGGCCTTACCGGGACGGCGACGGCTGACGATTTCACCACCACCCCGCAAACCGGCACTGTCAGTTTTGCTGATGGTCAGACAACGGCAACGGTTACGATCAGCGTCGCTGGCGACGTGACCGTTGAAACCAACGAAACCTTCTTCGTTAATCTGACAGCCCCGACCGGCGGCGCCACGATTAGCGATGCACAAGGCCAAGGCACGATCACTAATGATGATAGCCCGCCAGTTGGCACGCTTAGCATCAACGACGTTTCGGTTGCCGAGGGAAATGCGGGAACGACCAATCTGGTCTTTACCGTCACGCGCAGCGCAGGCAGCTTTGGCGCGGTATCTGCCACTTGGACGGTTGCCAACGGCACGACCAACGCAGCCGATTTCGGCGGCGCTTTGACCGGAACTGTATCGTTCGCCGACGGTCAAACCACCGCCACAGTGACCGTCGCAATTGCTGGCGATACTGTTTTTGAAACCAACGAGACTTTCACTGTCAATCTGTCAGCGCCGACTGGCGGAGTAACACTTACCGACGCATCCGGCGCTGGCACGATCACCAATGACGATGCTCCGCCTGCCATCGCCAATGTGTGGATTAATGAATTCAACTATGATCCTGCAGGAACCGATACCAACGAATTCATCGAAATCGCTGGCTTGGCTGGAACCGATCTGACCGGCTGGTCGCTGCTGCTGTATAACGGCAATGGCGGTGCGGTATACAGCACGCTGAGCCTTTCGGGTGCTCTGGCCAACACCAGCAACGGCTTTGGCTTTGTCAGAGTGCTCGCGCCGGGATTGCAGAACGGCGCGCCTGACGGCTTTGCTTTGGTTGATAACCTAGGCCGCGTTGTTCAGTTCCTTAGCTATGAAGGAACGATGACGGCCACATCCGGTGCAGCCACAGGGATGACCAGTACCGATGTCGGCGTGGAACAGTCCAATGCGACTACGGGGTTCACGCTTCAACTTACCGGCACTGGTTCCGGCTATTCCGGATTTACATGGACGGCCAACGTGGCGAACACCGAAGGTGCGGTGAACGCTGGACAGACGTTCTTATCTGGCACCGATCAGGGCCAGATCAGCGTCGCCGACGCCAGCGTGACCGAGGGCAATGCTGGAACCACTAATCTGACCTTTACGGTGAGTCGCGCCGGCGGGTTCGCCTCCTCAGCGACTGTAGATTACCAAGTGCTACTAACAGGAACCGCCAACGCTGCCGATCTTGCCGGTGCCGCCATCCTGTCTGGCACAGTCACCTTTGCCGCGAACGAGTTCACTCGGACAATAACAGTCACGGTAGCTGGCGATGGTATTGGCGAGGGCAATGAGACGCTTTTTGTCCAGCTCTCCAACGTTACCGGCAATGCCGTCATCATCGACAGCACTGCAACCGGAACAATCATCAATGATGATCCAGTGCCGCTGACGATCATGCAGATACAGGGCGCATCGCACACGTCCGCTGTAGCGGGACAAGTCGTTATCACCGGCGGCATCGTAACCGCTGTTGATACCGATGGCTTTTACATGCAGCACGCAACGGGTGATGGAAACAGTGCGACATCGGACGGTATCTTTGTCTTCACGACCACTCCGCCGACCGTAGCCATTGGTGATGCTGTATCGGTATCAGGCACGGTGCAGGAATTCCTGCCCGGCGCTAATCCGCAGAACCTGACAGTCACGCGCATCGTCCCCACTTCGGTGGTGGTCGATTCGTCCGGTAATGCTTTGCCCGCCGCTGTGCTCATCGGGACAGGCGGAATTCTGCCTCCAACCGAGGCGTACGACAGCGACGGCTTCACCATTTTCAATCCCACAGTCGACGGCCTTGATTTCTATGAATCACTCGAAGGCATGCGCGTTACTATCGACGCACCGTTGGTCGTTGGGCCAACCAGCAGCTTTGGCGAAACAACGGTCGTTGCATCCGGCGGCGTAGGCGCCACAGGTGTCAACAGCCGTGGCGGCATTACTATTTCTGCGGGCGATTTTAACCCCGAACGCATTCAGATCGATGATGATTCAGGACTGTTTGCGGGATACGCGCCGAACTATACGCAGGGTGACCGGCTAAGCTCAATCACTGGCGTGGTCAGTTATAACTTCACTACCTATGAAGTATTGGTCACCGAAGCAGTCACAATAACCATCGATGCCCCTGCAGTAGTTCGCAATCCGACCACTTTGGTGGGCGACGCTGACCATCTGTCGATGGCGACCTATAACCTGTCGAACCTTGATCCAACGGACACGACGTTCAATCTGCTCGCGAACGACATTGTATATGCTCTGGGTGCGCCGGACATATTGGCGGCGCAGGAAATTCAGGATGCCGATGGTGCAGGCACAGGCAGCAACCTATCCGGCACTGTCACTGCACAATTGCTGATCGACGCTATCGTTGCAGCAGGCGGACCACGTTATAGGTATATCGAGGTTGCACCGACCGTTGCCAATACCACCGGCGGCGAGCCCAATGGCAATATCCGCACCGGATTTTTCTACAATCCCGATCGCGTCAGTTATGTCGCGGGCAGCGCCACTGCTATTGATGGCTCAACATACAGCACCACGCGGCGGCCGTTGGCAGCGCAGTTTGTGTTCAACGGACAGACAATCCTTGCCATCGACGTACATTTCACTTCACGCATTGGCAGCGACCCGACCACAGGTTCGATCCAGCCGCCAAGCAATGCAGCAGATGCGGCGCGCACAGCGCAAGCAGCGGGCGTTGCTGCCTATATCAACAACCAGCTTGCCACCAACCCTGCCCTCAACGTTGCTGTGCTGGGCGACTTTAACGGGTTTTGGTTTGAAAACGCCGTCGGCACTTTAGTGACAACGGCGGGCCTAAACCGCGCGAGCGACTTGGCTCCTGAAGAAGAGCGTTACAGCTATATCTTTGATAATAATGCGCAACAGATTGACCATATCCTGCTTAGCAACGGACTGTTTGCGGGCGCACGCTACGATGCAGTCCATATCAATGCGGAGTTTTCAGCCGCTACGCGGCCTAGCGATCATGACCCACAGATTGTGTTGCTGCGCATTCCAGTGCCCAACGCTGCGCCGACAGCGCTCGCTATCGACAATAACGACATTGATGAGAATAATGCCGCAGGGACAGTTGTCGGCACGGTAACCGCAACTGACCGTGTTGGTGATGTTCTGACCTATAGCCTGACCGACGATGCAGGCGGACGTTTCAGCATCAACGCAACAACAGGTGTAGTGACAGCGACCACTTCACTGGATTTTGAAACTGCGATAGAACACATCATCGTTGTGCGCGTTACCGATCAAGGCGGTCTGTTCACCGAACTGTCGATGCTAGTCAGCGTTGTTAACGTGAATGAATCGCCAAGCGCTGTCGCCAATGCGGTTGCCGTGAATGAAGACGGTAGTAGCGGCAATCTTTACACCGTGTTGCTGGGTGATGATTTTGACCCTGATGCTGGGGATACTCTGACAATCACCACCTCAGGCGGAACTGCGCTTGGTACAGTGCAGTTTGATGCTGTTACCCAAACTTTGGTTTACATTGCTGATAATAATGTTTTCGATCCGCTGCGTGTCGGCGAAAGCGCTACGGACAGCTTTACCTACACCATCAGAGACGCGGCCGGACTGACCAGCACTGCAACCGTAACGGTTACGGTGAATGGCGTCGCCGATGCTCCCATTATCCAATCCGGCACAGTCCTTGACGACATCTTGAACGGCGCCGATGGCAACGACACGTTTAATGCCCTGTCCGGCAACGATATCGTCAACGGCGGCGGCGGCATCGATACGCTAAACGGCGACGCTGGTAACGACCGACTGATCCTTGGCTCTGCGGCAAGCGGGTCGTTTATTGACGGCGGCGCAGATACAGATACTTTGGTCGTCACCCGGAACGTAACGTCGCTTGCAGGACTTTTCGGGATCGAAGCGCTGGAGCTAAACGGCGGAGCGGGGCTTATAATCACCGGCACACAATTTGCCATTGGCCTTGCCCGCACCTCTGCAATCAGCGGAACAGGATCGATTACAGTCAACATGGACGCCGGGATTAATTTCCTGTCACAAGGCTTTGCCTTTGCTGGCAGTGGCGTGACGGTAAATGTCAACGGCACCTCTGGTAACGACGTCATAAAGTGCGGCAGTGGCGTTCATATCATCAATGCAGGTGACGGTAATGACCAAATCCGGGGCGGAACCTCTAACGACATCATCAACGGTGGTGCAGGTATTGACAAAATCATCGGCAATCTCGGCGCGGATATTATTACCGGCGGCGCAGGCAATGACCAGTTCCGCTACTTCCGGGACATAGAAAGTGGCCTCGGCGCGTTAGCTGATACGATTACTGACTATGAAATTGGCGTCGATAGGTTCAACTTTTCAGCGTTCGATACAAATCCGGGTCTGGACGGAATTCAGGGCTTTGCTTTTGTTGGCAATGCCGCGTTCAGTGGCGGCGGCGTTGCGCAGCTGCGCTACACCAACTCGGGTGCGGACCTATTGGTCCAAGCCGATGTCAACGGCGACGGCATCGCCGATATGGAGATTATCCTGCAAGGACTAAATGGCGGCACGCTGACGGCAGCCGACTTTATTCTATAGGCTGTGCCAAGGGATATCGCCGTTCGCGCACGTCAGGCGCGGACGGCGGTGGTTACGCGATGAATGTATAGAACACCGTAAAGAACGCGCCAAAGCTGATCAGGAAAAGGTGCATGTCTTCTTGCTGCCACCATTTCAGCATTTTGCCCTGAAACAGATCATTGGCGATCAACGCCTCTGGCGGCATAATTCGGCGCATGTGATGGCCGGCGCCTTCGCTTGTAGTAACCAGTCTGCGTTGCATGTTCTCAACCCTTTTTTTCTTGTTGAGTGTAGCGTTAACGTTTTGTTAGTGATTATGGCGAGGGGTAAAGAAGGTTAACATCTCCACCGATTTGGGCTGTGCCAATTTGCGACGTTTTACATCCGCCAAAAGATGTCAGTTGCATCACTGTTCAAAACGCGAGGAAATCCCGGTTAAACTGCTCGATGATTTGCGCGATGATTGAGACGGCAAGCGTTTCTGGGTCACGCATTGAGGGTATCAGCCCGACCGGCCCCGCAATGCGTTCCAGCGCAGCGATGCGGACACCCATTTCTTTTAATCTATCTAGGCGCCCGGCATGAACAGCTCTGCTGCCCATCGCTCCCAGATAAAAAGCTTCGCTGGCCAGCAATTGCTGCAAAATTGGCGGTTCCCATTCATGTTCGTGGAGCAACAGCACAGCGGCGGTGGTTAAGTCTGCTTCGAATTCGGGTAGTGCGCTAATCGACAAAAGCAGATGCGCTGTCGAACCGCGCACCTGTATTCGTTCGATCAAATCCCGGTTTGGCGAATAGACGATCGAGTCTATACCGATGGTCGCTCCAATATCATGCACCACCTCGACAGCTGCACCTTGCCCGATCAACAGCAGCCGCAATGGCGCGATGTGGTTGATTGTCAAATGGCTGTTGGTCAGCCGCGCATCGAACCGGCTTGCTCCCTGCGAAAACACGATAGTTTCATCGGACAGCGACAAAGCGATTGTAAACGGATTGCGCCGTGCCAAATGCTCAACCAGCGCCGCCCCGATTTGCGGATCACGTAACGGGCTGAACAATATGTCCAGACTGCCCCCGCATGGCAGGCGGATGTCGAAGTAACGCGAGCCTAGCCCATAAAGCGTCATCCGCGGGCGGCCTTCGCGTAACACCTCCAGCGCCTCTGCCGTTACTGCCGCTTCAATACAGCCGCCGGTTAGTGAGCCAATCATCGTGCCATCTTCACTGACCGCAAGGTGCGCGCCCGGGTTCCGCGATGAACTTGCGCTGACCGCTGCAATGGTCACAAGCACGACCGCTTGACCAAGCGCCTGTTTGGCCTCTACGAATTTGAAGATGGGAGCAGGGTTATACATGGCAACAGATGACAGCTGCATAGCAAAGTTTAGCGGCGGACGTGCATGAAATTCGACTTTGATCAGATAGCCCTTGTCTTGCTGGCTGCTGGCCATTCGCGGCGTTTTGGAACGCCCAAGCTTGGCGAGAAGCTGCGCGGCAAAATGCTGGTGCATCATGCCGCATCAACTTTGTCAGCTACGGGTTTTGCGAACAAGATTGCCGTTATCAGCGACAATGATTGGGGGCTGGAGGCATTTGGATTTTCGCTCGTTCGTACCAATGCGGGCACTCAGTCTGAATCGCTCGCTGCTGGCATAACCGAGGCACAAAAGTCTAATCTGCACGCAATCATGATCGCATTGGGCGACATGCCCTTTGTGCCGCTTGCGCATTATCAAAGGCTGGTGGACGCATTTGACGGCAATTGCATTGCATCATCGAATGGAAACATCCCAATGCCCCCGGCCATATTTGGGCCAGACCATTTCGCTGCGCTTTGCCATGTGCAGGGAGACACAGGGGCCAAGGCGATTTTGCAGAATGCGCCCGTTATCATCGCCAGCGCAAATGAACTCGCCGATATCGATACGCCCGAGGACTTGATTGCGGCAACCCTGCTTTGAGGTGCGCCCTATTTCTTCAATTCCTTCGCCAGTGTCTTCGCCGTGGCTTTGCCATAAGGCGGCTTGAAACCTGCTAGCCCCGCAACATCCATCCCCGGCTGGCGATAGACCGCACGCATGTGGCTGAATGTTTTAAAGCCATCCGCGCCGTGATAATTCCCCATCCCCGATGGCCCAACGCCGCCGAATGGCAGATCCTCCATCGCATTATGGAACAGCACATCATTGACGGTCACACCGCCCGAAACGGTGCGTGATAGGACCTTGTCTTCCTCTGATTTGTCCGCGCCAAAATAATACAGCCCCAGCGGACGATCATGATCGTTCACATAGTCGATGGCTTCGTCGATGCTCGCATAGGTCATCACGGGCAAAATCGGGCCGAAAATTTCGTCCTGCATCACCTTCATATCCTCAGTAACATTACGGACAATCGTCAGCGGCATTTTATGGCCGTTGGACGAGCTGAAATCTTCACCCGCTGGATTAATCTCGATCAGCTCTGCACCCTTGTCGCGCGCATCCTGAAGATAGCCCTGCAACCGGTCGTAATTCCGGCCGTTGACCACCGATGTGTAATCATCATTGTGCAGCAACGTCGGGTACATTGCTGATACGCCGGCTTTGACACTTTCGATCATCTCATGCTCTTGTTCTTTGGCAACGAGCAGATAATCGGGCGCCAGACAGATTTGCCCAGCATTCATCATCTTGCCCAAAGCGATGCGCTGGCCGGCTTTGCTTTTGTCCGCACTGCGCCCGATAATCGTCGGCGATTTGCCGCCAAGTTCCAACGTCACCGGCACCAGATTTTCCGCCGCCGCGCGCATGATATGTTTGCCAACGCTGGTCGCGCCGGTGAAGATCATATGATCGAACGCAAGCTTGGAAAACTCCGTGCCAACTTCGACACCGCCGGTAATCACCGCGATTTCATCTTCGGCAAAGTATTTGGGAACGACCTGTGCGAACACCTCTGCGACACGTTCGGTAAATTCGGACGGCTTCACCATCGCGCGGTTACCAGCGGCAAGGATACCCGCCATCGGCACCATCACCATGCCGATGGGGAAATTCCACGGTGCAACGACGCCAACCACACCCTTGGGTTGATAGCGGACCTCGGCCTTCGCCCCGATCAGCCCAAGCGGAAATGTCGGCTTGCGCTTTTCGCCGCGTGCCCAACTTTCGAAATGCTTTTTCGCGTGCTTCATTGCGCTGACCGAGGGCATGATGTCGGTCATCAACGTCTGTTCGGTGCTGCGATGGCCGAAATCGGCAGAAACCGCCCGTGCGAACTCGTCCTTTGTATCGACTAACATCGCAATCGCGCGGTCGATCCGGTCGCGGCGAACAGCCATAGATTCGGGCATCGCGGCGGTAAAGGCGGCTTTTTGCTTTTGCAGAATGGATTGCAGGTCGGCGGGCATGATTATCTCCTCGATTTAATTGACTGATTAACACCTCTCGCACCGAATGCAACGCGGCAGCGCATTGTGTTGCGCTGCACAGCGGATTATGGCCAAGGCCGTAACGTCCACTGAGTCTGCTAAGGAATACATCCATGTCCGCCACCGATCCCGTCGTCATCCTGTCCTTTGCCCGCACCCCGATGGGAAGCATGCAGGGTGCGTTATCCGATGTTGCCGCTACCGATCTGGGTGCAACGGCTGTTAAGGCAGCGGTTGAGCGTTCTGGCGTTTCGGGTGACGCGATTGAGCGGATCTATATGGGTTGCGTGCTTCCCGCTGGCCTTGGCCAAGCCCCTGCCCGACAAGCAGCGATCAAGGCGGGCCTGCCCTCATCCGTCCAAGCCACCACTGTCAATAAAGTCTGCGGCAGCGGCATGCAAACCGTCATCATGGGCGCCGAAGCCATAGCGTCGGGCTCAGTCGATTATGTGATTGCAGGCGGTATGGAGAGCATGACCAATGCGCCGTATATCTTGAAAAAACACCGCAGCGGCGCGCGCATCGGCCATGACACCGCCTATGACCATATGTTCCTTGATGGGCTTGAGGATGCATATGAACCCGGCCGTGCGATGGGCACATTCGCGCAAGACACCGCAAACGACTATCAGCTTACCCGCGAGGCGCAGGACGCGTATTCGATTGAATCGCTGCGCCGTGCGCAAGCCGCTATCGCATCCGGCGCTTTCAAAGCCGAGATCGCACCCGTCACAGTCGTCAGCCGCGCGGGCGAAACTGTCGTCGATACCGACGAAGCCCCGGGCAAAGGCCGGCCCGATAAAATCCCGTCGTTAAAACCCGCCTTTGCCAAAGACGGCACAATCACCGCTGCGAGCTCTTCATCGATTTCTGATGGTGCCGCTGCCTTGGTTTTATCGCGCGCCTCAACCGCTGCCGCCGGTGGCCAGACGCCTGTAGCGCGCATCGTCGCCCACGCCGCCCACGCACAGGCGCCAAAGGATTTCACCACTGCTCCTGTTGGCGCAATCACCAAGTGCCTTGCCAAGGCGGGTTGGGATATCGCCGATGTTGACCTGTTCGAAATCAACGAAGCCTTCGCCTGCGTCGCCATGTTCGCCATGCGCGACCTGGGCATTCCGCACGACAAGGTGAATGTCCACGGCGGTGCTACGGCACTTGGCCATCCCATCGGCGCATCGGGCGCGCGGATTATCACGACGTTGATTGGCGCGTTGAAAACGCACGGCAAGACTAAAGGTGTTGCCAGCCTGTGTATCGGTGGCGGTGAGGCGACGGCTTTGGCGATTGAGTTGGTTTGATCGCATGCGCGTGCGGCATATCCAGTTCGGCCTTGCTACGGTTTTTTTCATTCTAGGGGGCTGGGCCATGCTCGCCCCCCGGCATGTAATAGAAACAGTCGTCAGACCCGAGTTTCAAACCTTTGACCGGCTGACTTTGCTGTGCATGGCCTGTTTCGGGGCGCAGGCATGCCTTGCCGGGTTATTTATCGCCTTTAGTCGATTCACCCAAACGACATTTCTCGCTTACGGTATAGCGTTGCTGCCCTTTTTCGTTTTCAACTATTGGTTTACGCGGATCGAGCCGGTTTTCAATTCGCTCGGTTTGATCGATCTCGGTTGCAATATCGTCATGTTGGCGTTGTGCTTTTATGGTTGGCGATTGGCAGGCGAGGAACGGGCATGACCAACGTCGTTTTCGTGCTGTTCGACAATGTCACCCAGCTCGATTTTTCGGGACCCGTGCAGTTTTTGTCACGACTGCCCGGCGCAACGACGCACGTCGTCTCTAAGGATGGCAAAGCCGTCACCACCGATTGCGGTTTCTCAATCCTGCCTACCGCCAGCTTTGCCAGTTGTCCGCAAGCCGATATCATCTGCGTCCCCGGCGGGCATGGCGTGCGTGACGCGATCGCAGACGAAGCGATTGTCGATTTTGTGCGGACGCAAGCCAAAGGCGCAACTTGGATTACAAGCGTGTGCACCGGCGCATTCATCCTTGGCGCCGCAGGATTGTTACAAGACAAGCGCGCAACTACGCACTGGGCCTACACGCAGCTACTCCCACTGTTCGGCGCTACGCACGAAGAGGCCCGCGTCGTCCGCGACGGTAATCTGGTCACCGCTGGCGGCGTAACTTCCGGCATTGATTTCGCACTGGAACTGATTGCACTGGCACAAGGCGAAGATGTTGCCTGCACCATCCAACTCGCACTCGAATACGACCCTGCTCCACCCTTTGACGGCGGCCACCCCAGCCGCACTGCGCAGCCTTTGGTCGATAGCTTGCGCGCCCGCGTTTACGACAAGGCCGCTACCGACATGGAGGCGGCGATCCGCGCAATCAGTTGACCACACACGCACCCCGCGCTAGCCATTTAATCGGAGAGTTAAATCGAGGAGAGAGTCGTGGGATATCGGCATATTGCGTTGGTCGCTTTAAGTGCTTTGGCGCTCGCTGGATGCAAACTTGCGAATAATCCGGGGGCGGACAACGCTGCCTTTGCCAAAATCGACGGCGAGTTCCTGAAAACTGGCGGTAACGGCGACGATTGGGCATTCCCTGCGCAAAGCTATGGCGAGGGGCGGCACAGCCCGTTGACTCAGATTAGCGATAAGAATGTTGCACAATTGGGCATCGCCTGGTTCGCCGATATGCCCGATGCGCGCGGGCATGAATCAACGCCGGTTGAGGTGGACGGCACCCTTTATGTAACTGGACCTTGGTCCAAAGTCTTCGCCTATGAAGCCAAGACCGGTAAGCCATTATGGACGTTCGACCCGAAAGTCGACAAAGCGCGCGGCGTCAAAGCATGTTGCGATGTCGTCAATCGCGGCGTCGCGTTTTGGAAGGGCAAGCTGTTCCTTGGCACTATCGACGGCCGCTTGATCGCGCTTGATGCCAAAACTGGCAGCGAAATCTGGTCAGAACAAACGCTTGATCCCAAATCGAACGGTACAATCACAGGCTTTCCGCGCGTGGTCAAAGACCTGGTCATTATCGGTAATGGCGGCGCGGAATTCGGGATGCGCGGCTATGTGACCGCATACAACGCCGACACTGGCAAACAGAAATGGCGGTTCTACACCGCGCCCAATCCGAAAGGCGAACCCGATGGTGCGGCCAGCGACAAAATCTTTGCCGAGGTTGCCAATAAGACTTGGAGCCAAACGGCAAAAAAAGGTGATTGGCGCGAGAGCGGCGGTGGCGGCACGGTGTGGGACGCGATTGTCTATGATGCAGAACTCGACCAACTTTACCTAGGCGTTGGCAACGGTAATCCTTGGAACCACGGTATCCGGTCAAACGGTGAAGGCGATAATTTGTTCCTCTCCTCGGTCGTTGCACTAAAGCCAGAAACCGGAGAATACATCTGGCATTATCAGGAAACGCCCGGTGAGACGTGGGACTACACGGCGACGCAGCCCATCATCCTCGCCACCGAAAAGCGCGACGGCAAAGATATGAAGGTGCTGTATCACGCGCCCAAAAATGGCTTTTTCTTCACGCTTGACCGCACAAATGGAAAGCTGCTTGCCGCCGATCCGTTTATCAAAGGCATCACATGGGCGACAGGCTATGACCTGAAAACCGGACGACCGAATGAAAATCCTGCATCGCGGTATGATAAGACTGGCAAGCTTTATATGGCAAACCCGTCTGCACTTGGCGCGCACAACTGGCATCCGATGAGCTATAATCCGGCGACAGGTCTCGTCTATATTCCGGCGCAGCAAATTGGCGGCGCGTATCTGCCGCCAGTTGCGCCCAATGAACAAGAACGCAAGTCGATGGGCTTTAATACCGGCGGCGCTATTATGACCGCCGATTTGCCCGATGACCTGAACATGGTGAAGGCCATTCAGGCCGCGACGACCGGCCAATTGGTGGCGTTTGATCCAAAGAGCGGCAAAGCCAAGTGGACCGTTGATTATCCTGTTCCGTGGAATGGCGGAACGATGACAACAGCGGGGAACCTAGTATTTCAGGGTGACGCTTTGGGCAGATTTCATGCCTATGCAGCGGACACGGGCAAAGAACTTTTCAGTATGGATGTGCAATCGGGCGTGCTGACCGGCGCGTCTACCTATCTGGTTGATGGCGAGCAATATGTCGCGTTTATGACCAGCAAAGGCGGCGCATTTCCCTTCGTATCGGGTTATGTTTCGGGCAAGGCACAAGAGATACCCAATATCCCGCGCCTGATTGTGTTGAAAATTGGCGGCATCGGCAAATTACCGGCATTGCCGCCAGCGGAGAAATGGGTGTGGAATCCACCCGCGATGATCGGCACGCCAGCGGTAATCGCCGCGGGCACGTCGAACTACCAACGCTATTGCCTCGTGTGTCACGGCCCGGGCGCTGTTGGCACTGGCGTGCTGCCTGATCTGCGTAAGTCAGGCACAATTGCGGATGCGGCGACGTTTGAGTCCATCGT
>JANMGR010000132.1:0-35091 GCA_031374785.1 Sphingomonadales bacterium
GCCCGGTGCAGCATCCCACAGCAGTATGCGATTCATTCGACGGGGTAGCCAGCGGTGCGGAGCAGGACGCGCGTTTCGTATAATGGCAAGCCAACCACGCCCGAATGGCTGCCCGCCATCCAATCGATCAGCGCCTCGGCGCGGCCTTGGATCGCATATCCGCCTGCTTTGCCAAGGCCTTCTTTGGTCGCGATATAGGCGTCCATTTCGGCATCGCTCAACCGTTTGAAACGGACAATGCTGTCGCTTAACCGGCTGCGTGCTGTGCCGCTTGCATCAATCACGCACACCGCGCTCAGCACATGATGCCGCCGCCCGCTAAGCAGTTTCAGGAATCCGCGTTGCATGTCTGCATCGGCGGCTTGCGGCAATATCCGCCGTCCAACCGCGACTGTTGTATCACCCGCAATGACAATCTCACCTGCGCCGCGCACAACAGCATGGGCCTTTTCCACCGCCATACGCAGCGCATAGACGCGTGCGATTTCGCCTTTGTGTGGCGTCTCATCAATGTCGGGCGAGGCGATCCGGGCTGGCGTAACGCCAATCTGGTTCAGCAAATCGCGGCGGCGCGGAGACGAGGAGGCGAGGACGAGTTGCAAAGTCTATTATCCGTTCCGGGGGGCTAATGCGATCAGGTCATGTTCGCTAGCCTTAATGGTTTTAGCCACGTTGCGAAAACCTGCGCGGCGTTTAAAGGGAAGTGCACGAAATGAAAAGATGCGCTGTCGTGTGACAAATTGCGACAAAAATTGACGTGCATAACCGAGCGGTGCTTTCCATAAGCGCACTCTAAAATAATAATGAACTCAGGAGCCTCTCCCATGCCCCTTAAATGGACCTCACTCCGCATTGCGCCCAGCGTTTTCAGCGTCGCCATTGCGCTCATGTCGGTGCCCGCCTTTGCAGATGAAGACACAGTGGCGGTCGAAGAAGAACCCGGCGAGAAGGGCGAAATTCTCGTTATCGGCACGCGCCTGCCGGGGTCAGTTGAAACCGATGTTCCACCAACTGATACATTAAACGAAGCTGACATTGCAGCTGTTGGCGCATCCTCGGTTGCCGATATCCTCGCCGCTGTTGCCCCGCAGACCGGATCGGGGCGGGGGCGTGGTGGCGGGCCACCGGTGATCTTGCTCAACGGGCAGCGTATTTCCAGTTTCCGCGAACTGCGCGATTTGCCGCCAGAGGCGATCAAGCAGGTGCAGATTTTCCCCGAAGAAGTCGCCCTGCAATACGGCTTTCGCCCCGACCAGCGCGTTGTCAACTTCATCCTGAAGGATAATTTCGCCAGCTTTAATGCAGAGACCGATTATTCGGTCCCTGAAAAAGGCGGATTTTCGACCAAGGAATTTGAAAACACGCTGACTCGCATCGGCAAAAGCACGCGGCTGAATATCGACATCGAATATGAAAGCCGCAGCCGCCTGACCGAGGACGAGCGCAATGTTTTAAGCAGCGGTACGTCAGCGCCTTACGCACTTGGTGGCAATGTCACCGGCCTTGGCGTCGGCGGGGAGATTGATCCGGCCTTGAGCGGCCTTGCAGGTAGGACTGTAACTGTCGCGGCGGTGCCTAGCAGTGCAACGCTCGCTGGATTTGCCGCCAATGCCAATCAGCCTGCGTCTGGCGATATCGGCGAATTCCGAACTTTGCTGCCCTCGCTGCAACGTTTCGAAGTCAACACCAGCTGGAGCAAATCGCTCGCGCCGCAGACGAATTTCTCGGTCAGCGCGTCGTTTGAACAACAGGATCAGCAAAGCCAGATTGGCCTGCCCTTCGCCAGCCTGATTGTCCCGGGCGGCAGCGCGTTCAGCCCATTTGCCAACACCGTGCAATTGAACCGTTACTTCGACAATCCGCGTCCGTTGATGCGCGACACTAGCACGCGCACCGCGCAGGCTGGCGTCGGTTTCAACACGCTGTTGGGCGATTGGCGGCTGGCGCTGACTGGGGACTATAACTCTGTCGATTCGAGCAGCCGGACGTCAACCAATGCAGACTTCAACGCACTGTCGGCGGCGGTCAGTGCTGGCACAATCAATCCGTTCAGCGCGAGCCTAGGCGACGATTTGCTGTTCGCGTCGCCCGACACATCGGACAGCACCGTCGGGACGTTGGCGTTGCGCAGCACGATATCGGGTAAGCCAATCATGCTGCCTGCGGGCGCGGTGCTGGTAACTTTACGCAACGGTTTTGACCGGCAGACGATTGATAGCCAAGCCACGCGGCGCGGTGTGACCAATAGGGCGTCGCTGTCGCGCGACAACATCAACGCTGCGATTAATGCCGAAGTTCCGCTGGTCGAACGCGGGCTTGGTGCGCTGGGCGGGATTGGTAATGTCTCGGTCAACGGCAATGTCGGGTTTTCGGAATTGTCGGATTTCGGCACGTTGCTGGAATGGGGCGCCGGTTTGCGCTGGTCGCCATTTGAAAACCTGTCGCTTGGCGTGTCGGTGATCGGCGATGAAAATGCGCCGGGTCTGGGGCAGTTGGGCAACGCGGTTGTCGTGACGCCAAACGTCGCGGTGTTCGATTTTACGCGCGGTGAAAGCCGCTTTGTGGAGCTGGTGTCGGGTGGCAATCCGGCTCTGGTTGCTGAAAGTCGGCGCGATTTCAAAGTGTCGGCGGATTGGTCGCCGAAATTTGTCGAGGGGCTGAGCCTTCAGCTGGAATATTTCAAAAACAAAAGCCGCAATACGACAGCGTCGTTCCCGCTGCTGACCTCTGAAATCGAGGCGGCATTTCCGGGGCGTGTCACGCGCGACATAAACGGGCAACTGGTCCGCGTCGATCAGCGTCCGGTGAATTTTGATCGCGAGGAATCGCAACGCATCCGCTGGAGCTTCAACATGTCTGGCGGCATCGGCAAGCAGCCACAAGGCGGCTTTGGCGGCGGCCGTCCGCCGGGTGCGGGTGGTCCCGGCGGTGGCGGTGGCGGACGTCCTGCCGGTGCAGGCGGACCGGGCGGCGGCGGAGGTCGCGGGCCTATGGGGATGATGCCCGGCGGCGGCCCGCCAAGCCGCTGGTCTTTGGCTTTGTCGCACACCATCCGCTTGCAAGAAGAAATCCTGATCCGCCCCGGTGTTCCGGTGCTAGATTTGCTGAACGGCTCTGCGACCAGCAGCCTTGGCGGCTCGCCGCGTCATGATGTCACGCTGAGCGGCGGTGTGTTTGCCAAGGGCATGGGTTTCCGGCTTGAGGGCAGTTACCGAAGCGCCACACGCGTCGATGGCAACAGTCTGACCGGGAGCAGCGATCTGCGCTTCAGTGATCTGGCTTCGCTGAATTTGTTCACGTTTATCAGTCTGGATCAGCGCGGAAAGCTGACGCAAAAGGTCAAATGGCTAAAGGGTAGCCGTATCGCATTCCGCATCGAAAACGTCTTTGCCGATGTGATTGATGTCCGCGACAATGCAGGCCTCGTGCCGTTAAGCTATCAGCCCGGCCTGCTCGATCCGCAAGGCCGCGTGTTCGAAATCAGCTTCCGCAAACGGTTCTAACACAGGGTTAAGGCCTATAGGTTCGCCCAAGAAAAGGCTTGGCATCGGCTTTCAGGTGCATATAGGCATGGGTCTTGCCAATCCGTGACGTGTATTTCCGAAAGACGATTTGATGACCGACATTCCGAATATCCAGCCCGATGCCCGCGGCAGCACTGTGCTTGAGGCACCTGACGTTAAGGTCAATGTGCGCGAAATGTTTGGCATCGACGTCGATATGGAATGCCCTGCCTTTTCGGAAGCTGACGAACGCGTACCCGATTTTGACGCATCCTATGTGTTTGATCCAGACACGACGCTGGCGATTCTAGCTGGTTTTGCGCACAACCGCCGCGTGATGGTTCAGGGGTATCACGGCACGGGCAAGTCGACGCATATCGAACAGGTTGCCGCGCGCCTGAAATGGCCGTGTATCCGGATTAACCTTGATGCACATATCAGCCGCATCGACTTGGTCGGGCGCGACGCGATTGTGCTACGCGATGGCCAGCAAGTGACTGAATTCCGCGAAGGCTTACTCCCTTGGGCGCTGCAAACGCCGACCGCTTTGGTCTTTGATGAATATGATGCCGGTCGTCCCGATGTGATGTTCGTGATTCAGCGCGTCTTGGAGACAGAGGGCAAGCTGACGTTGCTCGACCAAAACCGCGTCATCCGTCCGAACCCGTGGTTCCGCATGTTTGCGACCGCCAATACAGTCGGGCTTGGCGATACCAGCGGGCTGTATCACGGCACGCAACAGATCAACCAAGGCCAGATGGATCGTTGGAACATCGTCGTCGGCCTCAACTATCTGCCCGCGCAGGTTGAAGCGCAGATTGTCCTCGCCAAATCCGAAGGCACCAGCGCCGACGATGTGACCAAGATGGTTAAGGTCGCCGATTTGACCCGCCAAGGTTTCATCAACGGCGACATCTCCACAGTGATGAGCCCGCGCACGGTCATTACTTGGGCGCAAAACACCGCGATCTTCAAAGACATCGGTTTCGCCTTCCGCCTGTCATTCCTCAACAAATGTGACGAGGCCGAACGGATGCTGGTCGCGGAATATTATCAGCGCGTCTTTGGCAAGGATTTGCCGGAGTCTGTGGTCGGCAAAACGTGATGCGCACTCCGCTTATCCTTGCGCTGTTCCTTATGCTCAGCGCCTGTGGTGCGGCGGTAAAATATGGACCGGTGCGACATAGTGTCTTGGCGGACGGCGCAAATTGCAACCCGAGCAGCACCGATGCGGGCGCGATTGCGGGCAAAGACTATTTCATCATCACTAGCCGTTTGCCCGATTGTCGCGGCGGCGAGATACGCCTGACCAATCACCGGTCGGATACTGTCCGCTATGCGCGCTTTGCTCCACCGGAAAAGGTGAAGCTGGCCAAGGGCAAAGAACAGATCGTTGTGCCAACTGCGTTTCAGCCCGAAGCCGACTGGTGGCTTGCCTTGCGCGATGCCGCCAATCTGCGCCAAGGCCGCGTGCTGTTGTATGTCCACGGGTTCCGTGAGGACATTGATTCAAGCAGCAAAGACTCCGTTCAAATCGGCGCGATGACGGGCTTTGATGGACCCATCATCCAATATAGCTGGCCGTCTCAAGGGAAGCTGCTCAGCTATGCTGTTGATGAAACTAATATGTATTGGGATGAACGCAATTTCCGCAAATTCCTGCAAAAATTGGCGACGCAAGATTGGGTGAAAGAGATCGTCATCGTCTCCCACTCAATGGGAGCGCGGCTGGTGATTCCGGCTTTGGAATATGTGGATCGTAATTCATCGAACACCGATTCAAGCAACATTTCCAATATCATATTGGCGTCTCCTGATGTTGATAGGCAAGATTTTGAGCGTGATATTATTGAGGAAGTCCTGTCCGCAAGGCGGGTTAATAATGACCGGCGGATTACGATTTACGCGTCTGCAAAAGACAAAGCGTTGGCGATATCGCGGTCGATTCACGGCTATCCCCGTCTGGGTTCGCCTTATTGCTTCGATACGTTTGAGGCCGCTGCGTTGAAGGCGGCCGGTCATCCCGAACGATGCTTTGCCGCGAAAGGGCGTTACACCCAAGAGCCATCTAAAAGTGGACTGACGATTATCGACACAAGCGAAGTGAGCAGCGGAGGTAGCGGGCACAGCGATTATCTGCGCAGTCCGGCCGCATGTCGCGATTTTATCGCAACGATCAAGGGGCAGCGGGAAGGTGTGGCCGGGCGTGAAGCTACGCAGCTGCCGCATGTGTTTCGGCTGATGGTTGAGGCGAAGAAGCCGAAGGGTGAGGTTGATCCGGTTTGTATGTTGGTGAAGTGAGCCTAGCTCACGCCCAAACACCTTTCGCCAAGAAAACCGTTAGCACTGAGCCTGTCGAAGTGCGTCCAGCAAGGCAGCGCAATGCTTTGGGACGTGCTTCGACAGGCTCAGCACTAACGGTTTTATTAAGCGCCAGTTTTTCGCTGCATTCCAACGTGAACTCTGCGCGACACCATCAATCACTATGCGTCGCCATCCCCCCAGTCGTCGCCGCTCCAGCACCGCCCCCATCCTTCTCCCAATAATAAGCCGGGCGTTTGCGCGTCCCCGACACTTCCTCGTTCAGCGTTGCTGCATCATACAGCCGCCCGTTAATCATCACTTTGCTGACTTTATCCGAATTGCGGATGTCCACAGTTGGGTCTGCATCCAGCACGACCAGATCGGCCAACTTTCCTGCCTCCAACGATCCGATATCGGCATCATAACCAAGCGAACGCGCGGATTCGATGGTGCCAGCGCGCAGTGCCTCCACTGGGCTCATCCCGCCGCGAACAAACGACCAAAGCTCCCAATGCGCCGCAATGCCGGGTTCTTGGCCATGCGCACCGATAGACACAGGCACGCCAAGCCGCGCCAATTTTGCGGCCTCACGCGCGTTGTTGTCATCGACATAATCTTCCTCTGCCGCGATGGTCCTCCGCGAATTGCTGGCCTTCAGGATCGAGGCGGGCTCGTGCTTTTGCAGCAACGGGTGCTTCCACACATCAGTATGGGCGCGCCAGTACGGGTCGCCTGCGGGGCCGCCATAGGTGACCACCAATGTCGGCGTATAGCCAACTTTTGACCGCGAGAAGAACTGCAGCACATCATCGTAAAACACATCCAGCGGGACATTGTGTTCGATGGTGGTGTTGCCATCGGCGATCAGCGTCATGTCCATGCCGAACAACGAACCACCCTCGGCCACTGAACGCATGCCTTCTTCGATGGCTGCAGCGATCACTTGTTGCCGTTGTTCGCGGCGGGGTTGGTTATAGTTTTTGATGCTGTGCGCGCCTTGCGCTTTCAACCGCCGGATATGCGCGCGCGCATCCTCGATGCTGTTGATCTCGGCATAGACGCCAGGTGATTTGGCACCATAAACGATCTCGCCCGTTGAAAAGCTGCGCGGGCCGATGGTCGCGCCAGTGCGCACCATTTCGAGCGCGGGATAGACTAAGGCTGCACGGCTTGATGGGTCATGGCGTGTGGTGACACCCAACGCGAGGTTGATCATTTCCGCCCAGTTCGCCTGCAGCGTCAATTCATCGACGCCGTATGGACCATGCGCGTGCGCGTCGATCAGCCCGGGGATGATGGTTTTGCCGGTGACATCGACGACTGAGGCTCCGGCAGGGATTGTCACGGATGATCTACTGCCAACGGCTTTGATCCGATTGCCCTCGATCAGGACGACGCCGTCTTCCAACGCACCGCCATCCTTGCCAACCATCGTCACGACACGCGCACCGACAAATGCGATAACGCCTTCTGGCTTATCCGTCGGCACTGTCATCGACAGCGACACGCCGGTTTTGGGCGGCTCGAACTTCACCGGCTTTGCGTCCTTGGCGAGCGGAGCATTGGCGAATAATGCTGCGCGGTCCGCGCTAAACAGATTTGGTCCCAACGACCAATGCACTTTGGCGCCACCATTGGACCAATGAATCCAATCCGCCCCATCGCCGCTGACTTTGACGACGGGCAATGCGCCGCCACCTGCCGACACCGATTGCGACCCGGGCAGCATCGGCATGACATAGGCCTGATAATTCTGGCGATAGGCAAAATACTGCCCGTCTGGGGACACGCTATAGCCAGTCACAAGGTCACCCTCGGCATGGGTGCGCTGCGCTTCGCCGTTCAGGTCGCTGCTGACCAGCTTGCTGCCCGATACGAAAAACACGCGGTCGCTGCTTGCACCAAATTGCGGGTGTGAGCCGTCGCGAGTGATCCGCGTTGCTTCGCCGCCGGTGGCTGCAATCCGGTATAGGCCGGGCTCGGCCGAAGCACGCGGGCTGACCAAATAGCCGCCCTCGTGTTTTTCAAAAACGATCATTTTGCCGTCAGGAGAATAACGCGGGCTGACATAATGGCCGGGGGCTTTGGTAATGCTTGTGGCCGCCCCGCCGGTTGCCGCAACGCTGCGGATTTCGCCAAGTCCGATATCGGTCCAGTGGACAAAGACGATGCGTTTTCCGTCGGGCGACCAGCTCGGATAGGCCTCCATCGCCTCGGCATCTGCGGTCAGGCGTTTCGCAGCACCACCCGTTGCGGGTTTAACCCACAGCTTACCCAGCGTTTCAAACACAATTTTGCTGCCATCGGGCGAAACGCTGGCGCCGCGCGGCATTGTCGTCTGGATACTATCAGGCGCAACCGCAACCAGCGGACGTGGCGGATCAATAACAGTGCGGCTGTCTTCAATGCGAAACGGAATGACTTCCGCCCGACCCGTCGCCAAAGTCAGCTTGCGCAATTTGCCGCCCGCCCAAAATACAATCGCCCCGCTGTCGGGCGTCCAGTCCATATTCGGATAGACGCCGGTAACCGCCCAGGTTTCCTGAACATCCTGATCCAGTGCATCGTAAATTTTGCGGTCTTCGCCGGTGGTCAAGTCGCGCAGATACAGCTTAGACTTGGTCGCCTCACGCCGAACATAGGCCAGCTTTTTGCCGTCAGGCGATGGGGTAGGGCGCACCGCGCCGCCTTCGCCGCCGACGATCTGCTCGGTCTCTCCAGTTTCGATATTATAGCGTTCGATGGCGAAAACCTGGTTGTTCGAATCCTGCGCATATTCAAAAATCGGGCCAGATGTCGTGTTGCGCGTGAACCAGATGTGCTTGCCATCGGCGTCATAGATGGGCTCGCCCAGTTCCTTTTGATGCGCTTCGCTGGGCTTTTTAACGAGTGGCACGCCAGCGCCGCCAGAGACGTGATAAAGCCAGACTTCGCCTGTCCCCAAAGACCGCTGCGTCGTGAAATGCTTCTTGGCCGCGATAAAGCGCCCATCGGGGCTCCAGCTTGCCTGATTGGTCAGGCGGAAATCCTCTTTGGTCAGCTGGCGCTTATCGCTGCCATCGGCGTTCATGATCCAGATATTATCGCCGCCGCCGCGATCTGAGGTAAAGGATAGCCGGCTACCATCGGGCGAGAAGCGTGGCTGTGTTTCGTAAGCCAACCCCTCTGCAATGCGCGTCGGTGTGCCGCCGGTTACGGGCATCACGTAAATATCGCCGAGCATATCGAACGCCATCGTCTTGCCATCGGGGGACAAGTCGACATTCATCCAGCTGCCTTCATCGACCGCGATCGGCACTTCGCGCGTGGTCAATCCGGGAGGAGCCGATACGTCCCATTTTGGGGGATCTTTGGCATCCTCGGCGTGCGCGGCTGTAGGCAACGCTGCTACCGCCAACATGGAAACCAAAGCGATACGCGACGCCGAATCTGTGAAACGAACCATAGTGAACTCTCCCTTTTAAGCGGTATTCCGGCGGTTGCCCGCGAAGTCAATCGCGGCTCGACAAACGCCCTGACTTGCGCGCGGCTCGGTTTACCCCGCCCTAACGGGGGGCGTTCATCTGGCGGACAGGCGGATGCGCTCTCAGTCATCCAACAGGGAAATACGAGTCGCAATCTATGGGGGCATGGAGAAGCTACATGGTTGGAGTTTTTCGCGAAGGTCATAATAAGGTTCCGCCGCGCAATCGCGGGCCGATAAATTTTGGGCCGCCGCCAAGCCCTTGGCGCAAACGCGCGCCATTTGTTGCGGCGATCGCGGTGGCGGTCGTTCTTGCAGCCGGCGTGGCCATCAAGGTCAACGCGCATCCGGGATCAGAACAGCATGTCCATGTGCTCAGCACACCGCTTGCCGGTATTCGCAATAATTATTGGTATGACTATCGCTCGGATGTTGAGGAAGCGGAGAGTGAACTCGACAGCGATCTACGCCGTGCAAAGACGCGGCAGGACCGGCGCGAGGCTTGGGCCGAATATAACCAAGAACTGCGTGATGCGCGTAAGGATTATACCAAAGAGATGGTCGAGCGCGGCTATATCTTGCGGCCACGCGGTGAGGTGACCGTCGGCGACTAATCAAACACACGATCCGCCTGCGCGACGGCATCTGACGCGCGCAAGGCGGACAATATACGCATCAAGTGATGCAAATCATGCACCTCGATGTCCGCCTCAAACGTGTGGAACGACGTATCGCGCGCGGTCATGCGCAGGTTGATGATGTTCGCCTTATGAAAGCCGAATATCCCCGCCATGTCGGCCAATGTGCCCGGGCGGTTGTGGACAATCACCCGCATCCGCGCCGCACCGCCATCGCTGTCTTGCCCCCAGCTGAGATCAACCCAATCGGCATCCGCGCCGGTCACCAGCTGCTCGCAATGGATCGTGTGCACCTCAACCGGTTGATCAGGCAGACGCAAGCCTACGATGCGGTCCCCGGGTATCGGGTGGCAACATTCGCCAAGCTGATAGGCAACCCCCGGCGTCAGCCCGCGTATCGAAATCGCGCGTTCTTGCGTTGGCCAATCAATCTCTGGATTGTCTGCGTCAAAGCCGGGAACCAGCGCCTCCATCAACTGCCGGTCACTGACTTTGCCGACCCCTACCGCGTGCATCAGATCATCGGCGGATTTCAGCCCCAGCCGCGCAAACGCCGCGTTCAGTGCTTTCTGCCCCAGCTTGCCCGGCATCCGTTCGCACACTTCATCGTACAGCTTTTTGCCGATCAGGATCAGCTCGTCGCGTTCGCGGTGCCGCACATGCCGGCGGATCGCGGCGCGCGCCTTTCCGGTGGCGACAAAGTTCAACCAAGCGGGCTGCGGCTCATGCGCCTTACTCTGCAATATCTCGACCATATCGCCATTGTTCAGCACGGTGCGCAAAGGCACATGGCGGCCATTGACCTTTGCCCCCACCGCGCGGTCGCCAAGGTCGGTGTGGACAGCATAGGCAAAATCAACTGGCGTTGAACCCTTTGGCAGCTGATGCAGCACGCCTTTGGGAGTGAAGGCAAAGATGCGATCCTGATACATCGCCATCCGCGTGTTTTCGAGCAGCTCCTCGGGATCGTGGCTGGTCTCAAGAATTTCGATCAAGTCGCGCAGCCAGCCCGCTTGTCCATCGGGGGCGTCATCCTGTTTATAGGCCCAATGCGCCGCCATGCCATGCTCCGCCCCTTGATGCATATCAGCACTGCGGATTTGCACCTCGACGCGCATGTTTTGCGCGAACATAATTGTGGTGTGGATTGACCGGTATCCGTTGCGCTTTGGGGTCGAGATAAAATCCTTGAACCGCCCCGGCACCATCTGCCAGCGGCGGTGGAGCGTGCCCAGCGCACCATAGCACAATTCGGCATTTTCGACGACGACGCGGAAGGCGTTGATATCGGTTACTTGCTCAAACGCAACATGGCGTTCCTGCATTTTTTTCCAGATCGAATACGGGTGCTTTTCGCGGCCGGATACTTTGGCCGGAATCCCCGCGCGCTCCATCGCGGCGGCGACCGACTTGCTGATCTCCTCAATCTTTACGTTACCCGCTTCACGGATCTGCGCCAACCGCGCGGTGATCGTTTCAAACGCTTCGGGCTCCAATTGCTGAAATGCCAGCAACTGCATCTCGTGCATATATTCATACATGCCGATGCGCTCGGCCAGCGGCGCATAGATATCCATCGTTTCCTTGGCGATGCGGCGGCGTTTTTCGGGGCTTTTGATGTAATGCAGCGTGCGCATATTGTGCAGCCGGTCGGCAAGCTTGACCAGCAAGACGCGAATATCATCCGAAATCGCGAGCAGGAATTTGCGCAGATTTTCCGCCGCGCGCTCATCCTCGGTCTGCGCCTCGATCTTTGACAGCTTGGTCACGCCATCAACCAGCCGCGCAACCTCTGGCCCAAACTTGGCCTCCACATCTTCGATTGTGGTCAGCGTGTCCTCTACCGTGTCATGCAGCAACGCGGTGATGATGGTGTCCTCATCCATCTTCAGGTCTGTCATCAACCCGGCCACCTCGACCGGATGGCTGAAATACGGATCACCCGAGGCCCGCTTTTGCGCGCCGTGCATCTGAACGGTATAAACATACGCCTTATTGAGCCGATCTTCATCGACATCCGGGTGATAGGCCCGCACCCGCTCAACAAGTTCATACTGACGCATCATGGTGTAAACAGCATGTGGGATTTACGCTGCGATGCAACAGGAAAGTTGTTTTGGGCTTGAGATATTTTGAGTGAAGGATTTTGTAAAAGAGACAAGAGGGCGAGAGGGGTTTGCGCGGCCTTTATGGATTGGCCCGCAATTGCCGATATGGTGAAGCACCGCTGAAATAGCTGCGCTACTAACAAACGAAGCTCTGCCTCCTCCCCTTCTCTCCGGCTCTTTTACATTAATCTTTGTCAGCGAGTCGAACTAGTGCGTCGCAATCCATTCCTTCAACGCCTCGTCGATCCGCGACTGCCATCCGCTTCCGGTGGTTCTGAAATGGTCGATCACGTCGCGCGACAGGCGAATAGTGGTGCTTATCTTGGTCGGAGCCTTTTGACTTCCTCGGCCATGGATAGTCGCGGCAAGATCAGGAAACGCGGTGTCAAACGGCACCGCCTTGGCAAAATCATCGGCGGTCCATTCAGGATTATCGCTGACTGCAGCGAGGTCTGCCGCTGTATAATTGGTCCTGCTCATTCCAATAAGCTCCTTTCCATACAGCTGGCGGAATTTCGCAAGAGGGTTGTAAAATCGTCATGCCGAGCTAGCTTCCACCGGCTTCAGCGCTTTCACTTCGTCAATCGTTAAGCACGGCTTCTGACTGTGGATTACACGGTGGCAGCTTGCACAAACCATTGCCATGTCATCAAGTCGGGTAACGCTGTCAGGTTGAAGTTCCTCTATGGGTATTATGTGGTGGGCCTCAATGCACCTCTCGCCCCGGTCGTCATAAAGTAGTTCTGGCTTAAGGCCACAAGCGACGCAATAGAGCTTGCCCCCGTTCTTCTGCTTGTAATGCTTGCGAACTTTTGCGGCAAACCCTCGATCCCTTTCCTTGTAGGCGTGGAGGCGGGTCAACATACGTCCTTCCTTGCCTACTATTTCCTCCTCGAGGTCGGTAGCGGGTAAGCGTTCGATCTTTATCAACTCCGTTGCCGATCCCGCATTCGTCATCCCAAAGTGATCAGCCTGCGCCTTTATGTATCTATCTGCCGTTTGCCGTAACTCCGATGAGTTTACACCAGCCATCACTGCATAGCCGTGTGCAGTAATGGTGTCGGCTATCAGCGGATAACTGTGCTCGATTGCATCAATGCCCGCCAAGTCGGCAGCTATGGCGGTAAAGCGGTCTTGCAGGTCTACCTCAAAGCTAGTGTGTAAAATGAACACCCGAAGTGGTGCTAGCATTACCGAAATGCCATCATCTTCTATGACATCAAAATCCATTGCATCCATCACAAACGCCTTGTTTTCCAGCGGGAACGTAACTGGCTTGTGATGATCTTCGCGCGCGGGTTCCGGTAGGCGCGCAATCGCCATTACCAGTTGGGGAGGATGCAATTTCTTACGATTGTCCTTCTCGAACTTGCGTAGCCGAGGTTTCCCTTGCGCTTTGACCCCTCGGACCTCGGCGGGCAGGGTAAGGTTTAACGCCTCAATGAAGATATTGATCTCACGGTCTTCAAGGCTGTCGGCCGGAACAAATTCAAACTCCCCTCGTCCGCCTGAAGAGCGCCACCGAACCGAACAAGTTGTCATCTCTATTGCATATCCTTAATTTCGCCCTAGCAGTTATCGGCATTATGTGCGATTCCTTGATCCGCGCAAGCCATATTGACACGGTGTTGCCGCAAGCGTAACGTCTATTTGTTCCTGTTTTGTCCTGCTAGGAGACCTGCTCTGCCATATTCCGTCGCCTCTTTTTTTTCGGGCATCGGCGGGCTGGACTTAGGGCTAGAACGTGCTGGCTTTGAAGTAAGATTTCAATGCGAAGTAAAACCGTTTTGTAGGGATATTCTCAGTCAACATTGGCCTAACATTCCTCTTAACACAGACATTAGGAAACTCGATGAAACAGATATCCCTGAAACTGATATCTGGGCAGCAGGATTCCCCTGCCAAGATCTCTCGCTTGCGCGAATGGGGCCAAGATCTGGCCTTCGAGGGAACCAGTCTGGACTATTTCATGACTTTATGCGGCTCGTTGGAGGACGTCGTCCAAGAGCCATTATCCTCGAAAACGTGCACGGCCTTCTCTCTAGCCACGGAGGACGCGACTTCGCAATCGTACTCAAGGCGTTGGATGAACTCGGGTATGGCGTCGCATGGCGTGTGCTTAACAGTAAAGACTTCGGAGTCCCCCAGCAGCGTCGCCGAGTCTACGTTATTGCCGTGCATCGAGACGCAAGAAGTGCGGGAGAAGTACTTTTTGAGCCAGAATGCAGCAACTGGAATTTTAAGAAGGGTAGATCGAATGGGGAGAAATCTGCCTCCATCTTTCAGACAATCCTTGGAGATCCTATCAAAGGGCCGCTCGTAAAAAGCGTAGCTCACTGCATCTACGCCGAGTCAGCCCGTCATACTGGCACGGATTGGTCTCGCAATTATGTGTGGTATCCCGAGGGCCGGGTCCGTCGGTTCACACCTAATGAGGTGGAACGAGTTCAAGGTTTTCCAGACGACTGGACACGACCGCTTGGTTTTGATGAGCTTCAATCTGATCGGATCGACAGTCTGCGTTATCATGCTGTTGGTAATGCCGTGACGCCGCCGGTGGCTGAATGGGTCGGCAAACGATTGGCGAGGGTATTAGTCGAGCAAGATATTGAAATGCTTTCTGCCAGCAAACTTGCCCGGGGATAATATCGTAATTATTTACACGCGTAATGGTAGAATTTCACACTAAATCAAATAATTAAATTTTCTATTAATAACCTCTGTCCTACAATGTACCAAATATGTTCTATACTACCCGATGGAACATAAACACCCCACACCCTCCCGCCCCGACATCGCCGCCGACTCTGTATCGGCCCCTCCTGTCGGCCCTTTAATCCCCTGCATTTCGACTGATCCCGCCCTCGATGACCAAGCCCTAACGCTCCCCGAAGCCGAACCCTATGACCCCAACGACTACCGCTGGGTGCCCGTCCGTCGTCGTCCGCGTCATGATGGGTGGACAGAGGAGAAGCAGCGGCGATTTATTGAGGCGCTGGCCGATACGGGTATGGTTAGCTACGCCGCGAAAGCCGTGGGGATGAGCCGGGAGTCGGCCAATCGCCTGCGGCGGTCGCCACACGGCGCGGCCTTTGCGCGGGCTTGGGATGCGGCGCGGCTTCATGCCGGGGCGGCGCTTGAGGATATCGCCTTTGAACGCGCGATTGAGGGCGTCCCGCACAACGTCTATAATGAATATGGTGAGGTGGTGGCCACCAAGCATGTCGTTAACGATCGGATGCTAACCTTTTTGCTCAGCCATTTGAAGCCCGAACGCTATGGCAAAGCGGCGCGCGCGTTGGCTGAGTCGGCAGATCAGCCGCCGCCCCCATCTCCGCCCGCCGCGCTTGAGGCCAGCCTACGCGCGATGGAACCGCCTATGCCTGCGCCGCCCGAAGAGCTGCTGGATGCAGAAACGCTGGCCGACGAAATCGAAATTGCCGAAATCGCCGACGGTGTATTGCCACACTTTCTGTCTGAACAACGCGCCCCAAAAAGCGAAGCGCAAGAGATTGCCGCGCAACAGCAAAGGGGCAAAAAGGCTTGGGAAAAGCAACAGAAGGGTGAGGGCGAGCTGAGCGACGAAGAGTTCCGCGATATGTGCCACCATCTCGATCCAACATACCGGCATGACAAGGGCCGAAAACGGTATCGTTAAGGTGAGACCTTAGTGTGACTTTCCAAATCCAACAGGCACAAAAAACGCCGGAAGGCACAATGTCCTTCCGGCGTCTGAGGCTTTCGGCTCCGGTCCGGCTTCGCGTTGGCGAAGGCGGCTTGGGGGTAGAGAGGAGAGCCGAAATTAAACTGTTTGCAATTCAATTCGCCAAATCAATCTTTAGCGATATTGACTTTGGTTTTTGCATTGCAGGTCGAAAGATCGTCGGCGCCCAGAACGCGGTCGCCGGCTTTAAAGCTGACGACTTGACCGAATTCTTTCGCTACGCTGATGCAGACATTGCGCGGCGCGGAGCCGACGACAGGCGCGCGGCAGCTGGTGCCTTCGCATGTGAACATTACGCCGCGAATGATGGCTTGCTTTGCACTGCTGGGCTGGGCCAATTCGACGGTGTAATACCGTGTGCCTGCGGCTTGTGCAGGTGTCGCCGGGATTGCAACGACGCCAGCGGTTACTGCAAGCGCGCCGACAAATGCGCCAAAGCGCGAGAACGCCAAATTTTTCGAGAAAGACGGGGAGAGGGTCATATCACATTCCTTTAATATATTTTTCGCCACACGGGGGCCTGCCAATCCTTAATGGACTTTAGTGGCGGGCCGATCCGGCAACCAAATTTTTCAGTTGCGAATCACTACCTATTATAATAGGTTTTAAGTTGCAACTAGAAACTGACTTTCATCTGGTTTTTTTTCGAAAGGCGGATAGGACGGGCTAAGAGCCTGCCCTCGTCAAATGGAAGCATCGTGACGGAGCCGATTTTGGCCGAGTGCAACGAGTGAGGAAGAAGCAATGTCAATCATCGTGACTGACGAACGACGCGGCAATCGGCCAAAAGGGGCCCGCCACTTCAGGGTCGCCTTGGGAAAACCGCTGGACGTCGTTGCGCCGCTAGTCCGGGCAGCCGGCCCGGCCTTCGCGTCGCGCCTAGCCATCGGTCTTCCCAAGGCGACCCCGATGTTTCCATTTGGCGAGGGCAGACTCTAGATGGGTAAATTACGCGAACCTTTGGCAGAAATCGCCCAATGCGGGCTTTCTGGCGCGCTGGAAGTGATCGGCGAACGCTGGTCGTTTATGATTGTGCGCGGCGCTTTTAATGGTGTGCGCCATTTCGAAGAATTCCTGACAGAGATTGGCATTGCGCGGAACATCCTTGCCAACCGGCTAACACGGTTGACCGAATCTGGCATTCTGCACCGCACGCCTTGCCCCGATGATCGGCGTAAAGTCGAATACCGGCTGACGGCGAAGGGACTGGACTTTTTGCCCGCGATGATCGCGATGCGGCAATGGGGCGAACGGTGGGAGACGGGCGTGCCGACCAACCCTGTGCTTGCCGACGAACGCGACCGTATGCCGATTTTGCCAGTGACGCTGCGCGGGCATGACGACCGTATTCTGACGCATATGGATTTGTGCTGGATCGATGAGTCAGAAGCGGCCTTGGCTAGCAAGTCCGATGAGAGCACTGTCGTCCGCAAAATAGGCTCGGCCTGACGCGTTTTTGGTCGTTTTTGCTGTGGTGCAATGCAACATTGTATTTTTGTTGCGAATCTGTTACAATTGTTTGGTCAAGGGCAAAACGTCCTGCCTCAACGCTGTTAAAGTGTAGAAAGATACAACGCGGGAATAGGCGCACTGGCCGAATGTTTCGGAACTGAATGTCAGCAAATGACATACCATTGCAGCCATAATAATAATCAGAAAGGGTCATGTTATGAACGCCACTGCGGTGCTGTTTGAAGTCGGCGATTATGTTGTTTATCCCAAACATGGGGTAGGCCGCGTTATCGAGCTGCAAAATTCGGAAATCGCTGGGATGCAGTTGGAACTGTATGTCCTGCGCTTTGAAAAAGAGAAAATGACGCTGCGCGTGCCTTTTAACAAGGCCGAAGGCGTCGGTATGCGCAAACTTTCCTCGGACAAGACGCTGAAAGAAGCGATGTACACGCTGACGGGTAAGCCTAAGGTAAAGCGCACTATGTGGTCGCGCCGGGCGCAGGAATATGAAGCAAAGATCAACTCGGGAGACCTAGTGTCGATTGCCGAAGTGACCCGCGACTTGTTCCGCCCCGAAGATCAGCCAGAGCAAAGCTATTCAGAACGCCAGATTTTTGAAGCAGCCTCCAGCCGCCTTGCGCGCGAATTGGCCGCGATGGAAAAGACCGACGAGAAAGCGGCTCTTGGCAAGATACTCGACATCCTGAAAGCCGAAGCTCCGCAATATTACGAAAAAGCGGAATAGTCTCTGGCCAAAACCAAACATGAAAGGGCGCCTGCGTGGCGCCCTTTTTTATGCTTGTCGCCGCAGCATCTTGGTGTATTATGCAGGCAATACAGATAGGAGAATTTCATGCGCCATCCATTCTTTTTTGCAGCAATCCTTGCAACCACCATCCCGCTCTCCGCATGCGGCTATTCAGTATTTGACGCAGCTGAGGATATGCAGAGCGGTGGTTTCGAAGGCGGCACAGCGATTACAACTGCTGTGCAATCGACCAATGCTTTTACTGAAGTCGAAGCAATCGGGCCCGATAATGTGGTGCTGGTCACTGGCGACACATTCTCGATCAAGGCCGAGGGCAATGCCGAGGCGATCAAGACTTTGCGTTATAAAGTTGATGGTTCGTCTATCATTATCGGTCGCAATACAGGCAAATGGCTGGGCGAAAGCGCGAAAGGCGTAACGATCACAATCACCGCGCCCAAGGTTTCCAGCGTGTCGCTTATCGGCTCTGGCAATTTCACGGCTGACGCCATGATGGGTGACAAGATCGCGCTTGAACTCGCCGGATCAGGAGATGTCAGCGTTGCCGCTGTTACCGGAAAATCGCTAAAAGGCGGAATAGCAGGATCGGGAACGATACGCGTAGCGGGCAAGGTGGAAAGCAGCAGTTATGATGTTGCAGGTTCAGGCGATATAGATGCGACAAAACTTGCATCGACCGATGCAGATGTTTCGATTGCCGGTTCGGGAGATGTAACGTTGATGGCAACTGGAAAAGTCAGTGCCGATATCGCGGGCAGCGGCGATGTGACCGTAACCGGCGGCGCGAAATGCAGCAGTTCAATCGGCGGTTCTGGCAAAGTGAACTGCAGCTAGATATGCTTGGTATTTGACCCCTGCGTTGCGAAAGGCCATAACCATCAAATCCTCCGCAGTAGCGGACGTTTGAAGGATTTTGCTTATGGGCCTGCGGCTGATTTTAGCGAGTTGCGCGTTTTTTGCGGCGGCATCAGTGTCAGCGGCGGAACAGCGTTTTTCCATCGGTAATTATGACGAGCTGATTGTCGAGGGTGATATCATCGTCAATCTGGAAACGGGAAAAGCGCCATCGGCCAAGGCGCAGGGGCCGAGCAACAAGCTGGGCGCATTGCGTGTCGAGCGGCAAGGCAAAGTGTTGCGGATTAGAAGCGTGGCGCTGCAAGGCGGGCAAAGTGACAAAGGCCCGGTGACAATTGCGGTGACCGGACGTGACATCAAAAGGCTTGCCCTGATCGGGCCGGGCAAAATCAACTCCACGGCATTGGATGCCGATACCACGCGGATCGAACTGCGTGGATCGGGTAGTATTGATGTGGCCAGCCTGAAATCCTTCCGATTGATCAGCATGATCGCAGGCAGCGGCCGTTTGACCATCGCAAAAGCCGATGTGGTGAATACCGAGCTGGTGATTGATGGCAGTGCCAGCTTCAACTCCGCTGGGTTTGTTACGCAAAACCTGAAACTGGTGCACAACGGCCCGGCATCTACCTTGATGACGGTCAGCAATAATGCCGAGATTAACAATACTGGCGCTGGCAGCATCACCATCGAAGGCACCGGAACGTGCAATGTCCGCAAAGCGGGTAGCGCGACGATCAATTGTAAGAAGGACCGAAAATGATGACCTGCGTCCCTCGCTTATTTGCCGTCATTGCCTTGGTTGCATTATCGTCGTGCGCGTCTGCATCAGGTGGTGATGCAGGTTGCAAGGCTGGTGCAAAGCAAGAGGTAAGCGCGGCTGATCTCAATCAGGTTCAATTGTGCATACAAAGCAAAGGCAAAACGCACAGCTTTACTGTTGAAATAGCGGAAACGTCGCAGCAACAGGCCAGAGGCATGATGTTTCGCACCGAACTGGCCGATGATCGCGGCATGTTATTTCCGTTTACCGAGGCTCGCATGGCCAGTTTTTGGATGAAGAATACGGTAATCCCGCTCGATATAATCTTCATTCGGTCTGATGGGGTGATCGAAAATATAGGCGATAATGCTGAGCCATATTCGACCGCTCATGTTGAATCGACTGGGCCTGTCACCGCTGTTCTCGAACTGCGCGGCGGGTTGGCCGCAGAAATGGGGATCGTGGCGGGGGACAAGGTTGAGTGGAAATAGCCGCAACGCAGCCGCCTTTTTCATTGCACGCGGCGGGACTTGGCACTAATCGCTTGGGCCATGGGAATTCTGGGAAAAATCTTTACGTGGTGGGATGGTGCGACCATCGGCACGCTGATTTACAGCAGCCGTAAAGGTGAACTTGTCGGCGAAGATAATCTGGGCAACCGGTATTACCAATCACGCATGCAAAAGGCGGGTGTCGCGCAGCGCCGCTGGGTGATGTATAATGGATCGAACGACGCCGCCCGCGTATCGCCAGATTGGCATGGTTGGCTGCACGGAACGTTTGACGGCCACCCCGATAGCTATCTGCCACCAGCACGCGTTTGGGAGCTGGATAGCCCCGGCAATCCGACAGGATCTGACGCTGCCTATCGCCCCGCAGGCGCGATTGAAAAAGGCGGTGTTCGCGCCACAGTAACGGGTGATTATCAGGCATGGAGCCCCGATGCTGTATGATTGCCGCAGCATGAAGATCGCCGGGTTGCTTTGCGTGGCGGTGGCCGCTCTGTCGCTGACTGCCTGTGACCAGTTCGGCACACAGTCTGCCCAAAAACCTGCGAAAACGGCCAAAGAAAAAGCGGCTGCTGCGGCGGCGAACATTCCCGCAGCCGTTGGTGAACAGCTTGGCACTCCAATGGCGGAACGCGTTGCCATCGTCAGCCTGTTGAACAAACGCAATGGCCAAACCCGTGACTTTGAAGTTAAGCCTGGCGAATCGGTTCGTTTTGGCAAAGTGGTATTGTTAGTGCGCGCGTGCGAACGCACCGCTCCGTGGGAAACCTATGCTGACCAAGGCGCATTCGTCCGTGTTGCCGTGCGTGAACGCCCGCCGGGAACAAATGATGCCGAACGCTGGCGGTGGGTATTCTCAGGCTGGTTGTTTAAGGAAAATCCTGCGGCGAACATCATGCAGCATCCGGTCTATGACGTCTGGGTCAAAGCCTGCAAAATGAGCTTCCCCGGCGAAGAGCCGACTGCTGGCGAATTGACCGCGCCTGCGGATGAAGACAAAAAACCGTCCAATGCGCCCCAGTCTCCTGCCAAGCCAAAGGCGGATGCTGCGCCAACACCAGAGTTACAAGTGGAACCCGAAGAAGCCCCAGAAGGTGACGGTGAAGCGACGGTTGAGACTTGATCGTCAAAGCTTAGCGCCTGATTGAGATGTTTGAGATAGGCAGCCTGACTGATCTCAATCGCTCCTAAGGACGCCAAATGGTCAGTCATAAACTGGCAATCGAGCAACTTAAATCCACCCATTTTCATCCGCGCGACCAGCCACGCTAGCGCCACTTTCGACGCATCGGTTGCGCGCGAAAACATGCTTTCGCCAAAAAACGCTCGGCCCATCACCAGCCCGTAAAGCCCGCCCACCAGTTCGCCATCCTGCCAACACTCGACGCTATGCGCTAAGCCTTTGGCGTGCAGCACACGAAATGCAGCCTCAATATCCGCGTTGATCCAAGTTTCATCGCGGTCGGGCGCAACCGCCGCACAGGTGTCAATCACTTGCGCAAAGGCCGTATCGGCGGTCACGCGAAACCGGTCTTGCCGAATGACTTTTGCCAGCGATTGCGACACACGAAATCCAAACAGTGGCAAGATAGCCCGCCGTTTTGGCTCGACCCAATAGGCGTTGGTATCATCGCGCGCATCGGCCATCGGAAACACACCGTTTGCATAGCCACGCAGCAGTAAGTTGATGTCGATGGGCAAGCGGCCTCCGATATGTTTGGAACAATTCCGAACTGCAATTGCACGATATCGGGCGTTGGGCTATAGCCGTTAAAACCCCGGCACAACGTCGCCGGGGTTATTTGTTTTCGCGTTTTGAGAATGGACCAGCCCATGACCCGCCGCCGCAAAGTATATGAAGGCAAGGCCAAGATTCTGTATGAAGGTCCAGAGCCTGGCACGCTGATCCAGTATTTCAAAGACGATGCGACTGCGTTTAACGCGCAGAAAAAGGGCACGATTGCGGGCAAAGGCGTGGTCAATAACCGCGTTTCGGAACATGTCTTTACCCGGCTGGCGCATATCGGTATCCCCACGCATTTCATCCGCCGCCTGAACATGCGTGAGCAGCTGATCCGGCAAGTGGAAATTATTCCGATTGAAGTGATTGTGCGCAATGTGGCGGCGGGAACTTTGTCCAAACGGCTGGGTATCGAGGAAGGCACGCCGTTGCCGCACACCTTGTTGGAGTATTGCTACAAGGATGATGCGCTGGGCGATCCTTTGGTCGGCGAAGAGCATATCGCGTGTTTTGGTTGGGCGACGCAGGAGGAAATGCAGGACATTTCGTCAATGGCGATCCGCATCAATGATTTCATGTGCGGCATGTTCGCCGCGATTGGCATCCGCCTGATCGATTTCAAACTGGAATTTGGCCGGCTTTTCGACGGCGATTTCAGTCGCGTGATTCTGGCCGACGAAATCAGTCCCGATGGCTGCCGGTTATGGGACATCGAAACCGGCGAAAAGCTCGACAAAGACCGATTCCGTCGTGATTTGGGCGGTGAAGCCGAGGCTTACCAAGAAGTCGCGCGCCGTTTGGGGCTGTTGCCTGAAGAGGGCGAAGGCGCGGTCGTTGATTTGGTCAGCCACCGGCTACGTAAAGGCAAATAATTTCGACTAGCGTTGCTTGAAAGTGTTAGAACATCGGGCATAAGCGCCTGATGGGAAAAGCAATCAAACTAAGTATTGTCGCGCTGCCTTTACTGGTAATTGCGCTGCCGATATCGGCGAAACCGAATGCGGCACCGCCGCCTAGGTTCGAGCGCACTGCGCCGTGGAACAGCGACAAGTCCGATCTGCCCGCGGACACCAGCATCATTTACGGTCGCCTATCCAATGGCCTGCGCTATGCGATACGCCCGAATAACCGCCCGCAAAATCAAGTGCTGGTGCGTATGGCGTTTGATTTCGGCTCGGCTGCCGAGGCGGAGGATGAGCAGGGTCTTGCGCATTTTATCGAGCATATGGCGTTTAACGGTACGACCAATGTTCCTGAAGGCGAAATGGTGAAGATGCTGGAGCGGCTGGGGCTGGCATTTGGCGCCGATACCAATGCCTCAACCGGCTATACCATGACCGATTATCGACTGGATTTGCCCAAATCCGATCCTGCGTTGATCGAACGTGCGCTGTTTTTGATGCGCGAGACCGCAAGCGAGATCGTCTTTGATCCAGCAGCAGTGGACCGTGAACGCGGCGTAGTAATTGCCGAAATGCGGCAGGGGGAGAATTATCAATTTCAGCAAAGCCGTGCCTTACAGGGGCTATTCTATCCCGGCAGCTTCTATTCGACGCGCTATCCCATCGGCAAGAAAGAGGTGTTGGAAACCGCACCTGCTGATCGGTTAAAGGCGCTGTATCGCAAATATTATACGCCAGATCGCGCACGTATCGTTGTCGTGGGGCCGGTTGATCCTGTCGCCATCGAACGCGAAATTATCCGCAAATTTGGCGATTGGAAAGGCAGCAGCGCCGCATTGGGTGCGATTGACCGGTGCAGTTTTGACAATAATCGTAGCGGTGAAGCGGGGCTGTTCGTCCACCCCGAAATCAACGAGGCGCTGACGATTGAACGCACATTGCTGGACAAGCAGCGTCCAGATAATTTCGACACCAACCTGTTATCGTTCAAAATCAATGTTGCAGGCGCAATAGTTCAGGATCGACTCGCGCGCAAATCGCGTAAAGAGGACATCCCCTATCTAGGCGGCGGGCTGACATTTTCGGCGGGCTTTTGCGATCAACACGCACGTGTTGGCATGTCTGTGGTCGGTAAAGATGGCAGTTGGACACAATTGATGCCTATCGTTGAACAGTCGGTCCGCCAAGCCGTTGAATATGGCTTTAGTGATCAAGAAATTGCTGAACAGATTAAGCGGTTGGACGCTGCATTCGTGAATGCTAAAAAATCCGAGGCGACCAACCCCAGTGGCTATTATGCCGGCACACTGACGCGGTTGGACGATGATATCATCAGCGATGCGGAACAACAGCAGATGATCTGGTTGCAAATCCGACCATTCCTGTCGGCGGTTGCGGTTTCCCAAGAATTTGCGACATGGTTTGGGCAGTTGAAAGACCCGATGATTTTTCTGTCGACGCGTAAAGGCGACGGCGTGGGGAAAGACGCGTTAGCGAAAGCCTATACAGATAGTCGCGCTGTCCCCGTTCAGGCTCCCGCCGCTCGCTTAGCGCAAGACTGGGCTTATAACGATTTTGGTCCGGCCGCATCAGTCACATCGGATGCTACAATCAAAGATCTTGGCATCCGAACTATCCGCTTGTCCAACGGCGTGCTGCTCAATTTGAAGAAAACCGATTTCGAAGCGGATCGCATTCGCTGGTCAGTGCGCATTGATGGTGGGAACCTGCTTTTTCCCAAAGATCAGCAATACCTCACTTCGTTTATGAACGGCGCTTATGCAGGCGGTGGTCTAGGCAAATACGATAGCGACGATTTGCGCGCTGCACTTGCGGGCTCAACTGCACAACCAATGCTTTACGTTTCAACGGATCATTTCGGCGGAAGTGGTGCAGTTGTTTCCAAAGATTTGGAGCGGCAAATGCAATTGATGACGGCCTTTCTAACTGATCCGGGCAAGCGTGACGAGTCTGTGCGGCTGTTTCGGCGAGGACTGCCTGAATGGTATTCACGCCTGGATGCGACGCCGCAGTCGGCATTAAGCGTTGCAGTTGGCAAAACCATGAACGGCGACGACCCGCGCTTTATGGTGCCCGACCAAAAGGGACTGGAAGCCGCAGATTTTGCAGAGCTCGACACGGTGCTCGGGGATGCGTTGGCAACAAACCGCCTTGAAATCGGACTGACTGGTGCGATTGATGAAGACGCCGCGATTGCGATTGTTACAAAAACATTCGGCGCGCTACCGCCACGTAAAACGGAACCACATGATTATAGCGAAGCGCGCAACACGTCTTGGTCAGGCGCGACTGGCAATCACGACGTTGCTCACCGGGGTGAGACAAACCAGCTTTCGTGGCAACGCACTTGGACGACTACCGACGATAGTGACGGACGGCTGCAGGATGCGATGCAAATTTTCGCCAATATCGTGCAAATCCGCTTGCTTGATGAACTGCGCGAAAAGCTGGGCGCGACTTATGGTGCATCGGCATATTCCGATATGTCGTCAACCTATCCGGGGCGCGGAACCTTTGGCGTTGCAACGGATGGTGATCCCAAAGATCTGGCCGCGATTGAAAGCGCGGTTGACGCAGTAATTTCCGAATTGCTGACTGCGCCTGTTAGTGCCGACTTGTTTGAACGTGCCCGCAAACCGACGTTGGAGGCCTATGCCGATTGGAAGAAACAAAATGGCAGCTGGTCGCGGCGGACTGCAGAGGCGCAAAGTAACCCAAGGCTATTGGAGCGATTTCGTAACGGCGAAACTCAGTTTCGTTCGATAACGGCGGAGGAAGTCTGGAAGGCGGCAAAGCAGCTACTTAACGGTAAGGCCAGCTATACATTCCGAGCATTGCCCCGGAAATAGCGAGCCTTAGCCGCGTGTTTTATACCCGCAGATGATTCCAAGCACGAATGACAGGAACAGCCCCAGTTGAAGCTGTTGATGCGCCGATTGGCTCCAACCAAAAAATTCAGAACCAAAGGCGAAAAGCCCTACGAACATTGCTGCTGCCAATCCAACCATAATGGCTTCCTTTGCAAACGCACTGCGACACTGACAAAATATTTGGCGAAGATATGGCGCAAATGCTGAAGGCTGCGTTTGCAAACAGGGTTAATTTTCTCTTACCGCAGCGCCTCTTGTTTCCTTCGGTAACCAGACTATAGGGACGACATCCTCCGCTTTCCCCATGCGTTAAAGGACATCGCGCCAATGAAATCCCGTATCTTTGTTACGCTAAAAAACGGCGTTCTCGACCCGCAGGGCAAAGCAATCCATCACGCGCTTGAAGGCCTTGGATTTGCGGGCGTTAACGATGTGCGCGCAGGCCGCTTGATTGAGATTGAGCATGACGAAAATGTCAGCAAAGCTGATCTCGAAGAGATGAGCCGCAAGCTTCTCGCCAATATGGTGATTGAGAATTTCGAGATAGAGAGCGGCTCCGAGTAATGCGCGCTGCCGTTGTCCAGTTTCCGGGATCAAACTGCGACCGCGATATGGCGGTGGCCCTGCGCGATGTGATGGGCGCCGAAACCAGCCTTGTCTGGCACCGCGAAAGCGAATTGCCCGATGGCCTCGACTTAATCGCCATTCCCGGCGGGTTTTCTTACGGCGATTATCTGCGCTCTGGCGCGATGGCGGCGCGGTCTCCTGTGATGCAAGCGGTGGTTGCTGCCGCTGGGCGCGGCGTTCCAGTGCTAGGTGTGTGCAACGGCTTTCAGATATTGACCGAAGCAGGATTGCTGCCCGGCGCGTTGATGCGCAATGCGGGCATCCGCTTCGTCTGCCGCAATGTGCGGCTAACGGTTGAAAACAGCCAGTCGATTTTCACCAGCCACTATGAAGCGGGCGAAGAAATCTCGATCCCCGTCGCCCATCACGATGGCAATTATTTCGCCGATGAGGCGACTTTGGACCAGATCGAGGGCGAGGGCCGCGTGGCGTTTCGCTATGCTGAGCCGGTCAATGGCTCTGCACGCAACATCGCAGGCCTATTAAACGATGCTGGAAATGTGTTGGGCATGATGCCGCATCCTGAACGGATGATAGAGGCGATGCAGGGCGGGTCAGACGGGAGGCGCTTGTTCGCCGGTATCGTCGCTGGCTTGATGCGCGAGATCGCCTGACGCCTTGATCTTAGGTCTTGGGTGCAGCCAGCGCCCGACCACCAATAACACGGTCGGCCAGACCATCGTATTCCAAATATCGTGCCAATGCGCAGGATCGGGTTGGATGGCTCCGACTTTCCCCTCTGCCCGTATATCGAGCCATTCGACCCCCGATGCCAATGCCAAAACAGCAAACCATGCGACAATCCATCCACCGCGCCAGCGCCACGCCAGCCTAACAGCAATGAATAACGCCATCCCTGCGTAGATATGCAACGCATCCTTACCCAATCCGGTCAGATCGAGAAGGTAGAGTTTCAACGTCTGCAAGTCCTGCGGCGCGGTCGCCAAAGTGACATTCATACTTTGGTCCGGAACGGTGAAAAATCGGTCTGGTCATCATACAGATCAACGCCTTCGCGGCGCTTTAAAGCCAAAACGATGGCAACGGTTACCGGCAGCAGGATAATCTCCCACCCCGTCTTAATCGCCCATTGGGACAACACCGTTTTGAAAAGATCCTCATTGGCCCAGCCTTCCAGCCCATAAAAGGCGACTGGGTAAAAGATCAGGCTGTCGAGCCCTTGGCCGACAAAGGTGCTGGCAACAAAGCGCAGCCCCATATTCTTGCCCTTGTTGGCGATCTTCATCTTGGCCAGCACAAAGCTGTTGGCGAATTCGCCCGCCCAAAATGCCAGCATTGACGCCAACACAATCCGCCAGCTGTTGCCAAACACAGCCTCATAAGCAGCCTGATGCGGCCATCCGTCGGCAGGAGGCAGCAACACCACCACCCATGCCATAAACGCCATAAAAATCAGTGCAGCAAAGCCGGTCCAGATCACCCGCCGCGCGCGGGCATAGCCATATACTTCGGTCAGCATATCGCCAATGACATAGCTCAACGGGAAAAACAGCACGCCCGCGCCAAACGGCCATTCGCCGATAAACGGCAAATCTACCACCGACCGTTTGCTCGCGCCAATGATGTTTGAGAGCAGCAAGATCGCGACAAAGGCCGACATGACCCAGTCGTAATAGAGGAAGGGGCGGTTAGCGGCGCTGCTGGCACTGTGTGCCTTGATCGATTGGTCGTTCATGACCGCCTGCATATCGCGCTTTGCACAGGCGTGCAAAGCCGTTATTGGCAACCCACGGTGCGCGCCCTTAGCTCAGCTGGATAGAGCGCGAGACTTCTAATCTTGAGGCCACAGGTTCGATTCCTGTAGGGCGCACCACTATTTGTTTGCCCTCAAGCGCCGGGCGGTCGCATACGCGACCTTGGCCACCTCGCATAAGCTCGGGCGGCCGGTCGGCCTTGCGAACCCTTTGGGTTCGGCGGCGGTGCTTTCTCCAAAACCGATGATTATGGCCTGTATGGTTCCCGAAACGGATGAACTGAGCCTCGGCATAACGAATTGTTGAACATAGTCCTGCCATCCTATGAAGATGAGCACTCGATTTCATATGATTCAGGGCGGAAAACTGGCGGTCAGCAAGACTGGGGCTTCACGGTTTCGCAACCGGGATCGCGCACAGCCACGTCAATCTAACCGCGAATTCATACCTATCGTGCTATTTGCAGCGTTGGCGATGTTTTGCGGAGTTTGGTCTTGGACCGGGCAAAGTGCAACCGTAAGCAGGGCAGCGATTATCTCTGTGTCCTCGTTCGCATCGGATACACAGAGTGCTTCATTTGGATTTTGCGATACTGGCGGTGGCAGTAACTGTGTGGTCGATGGCGATACGCTGTATTACCAAGGCGTAAAGATCCGCATTGCTGACATTGATACGCCAGAAACGCACCCTTCACGTTGTGCTGAGGAGGCTCGGTTGGGCGACGCGGCAACACGGCGGTTGCACGCATTGGTGAATGCCGTACCGTTCAGCCTGCAATTTATCGACCGTGAGGAAGATACCTATGGACGAAAACTGCGACTTATTACGCGCGGTGGCCAAAGCATTGGCCAAGACCTTGTCGATCAAGGTTTGGCACGCTGGTACGGGGGAGGCCGGCAAAGCTGGTGCTAGGCCGTATATTTCGCATTCATCCACGCCCAATCGAGTTTAATCATCTCACGCAAGACATCCTCATTAACATCGGCCAGCTTGTTGACATAGAGGCAACTCGCGCCGATTTTGTGTCTGCCCAAGCGATAACGCAGCGCCGCCATTTTGTCACCAGTTTCGGAATCGGAATATCCGCTCATCATGTAGAGCACGAGATTGTTTTTGCGTGGTGAAAATCCGGCACGGCAGCTGTCGCCTTCGCGGCCGCTGTCATATTTATAGTGATAGCTGCCATAACCGATGATCGATGGGCCCCATAAAACCGGCTCCATACCGGTGATATCGCCATAGATTTCCAGCAAGCGTTCGGCATCACTCTGGCGTACGGGGTTGTCGAGTGCAGCGATATAGGCTGACACTTTGGCGTCGGTGGGCTTGGTTTTGTTCTCGGTATTGGCCATTTTCCATCCCCTCACTAGTTAAAGATTTCACACTTTGCTGCGCGTGTCGAGTGGCTGTGGGCTTCAGCTAAACTTCGGCAACCAATTGCCGTTTATGCTTAACAGCACATCAAGATTGAAAGCCCGCCGCGATGGATTTGTCGTTTGAACTACTGGCAAAGCCATATCGCAAATTTGTGCGGGCGCGGACGCGTGCGCAGCCTGAGCTGTTTGAACATTTGGCGCCGCTTTATTTGACCGCCGACTTTTTGGGTCGGCACGGTATTGATCCCAACCCTGCGAATTATGAGCTGGTCTATCGGCATCAGGTGCTGGAGGAGCAGGGGCTTGACCCTGTAATTGAGCAGCTGGTGCACAGCCCCTATACGAATAGCTGGAGTGTCGGGAGTGAAAATGGCACACTTTCCGGGGATGATTTGCGCGAGATAGCCGATGCTGTGCAGTCGCAATTAACGACAGTGGAGCAAGCCATCGGTGCCTATGCGACGGACACTAAAGGCTATGGCGAAGCGTTGCAGGGAAACAGCAGCCAGTTTCAATCAGGCGCCAATAATGAGGCAATTCTCGAACGGCTGATTACGCTGACCAAATCGATGGTGAAAAAAGCGCGCGATGCCGAGCGTGAGCTAAAGGACCGTAATGACGCGGTGCGCAATCTGAAATCCTCGCTCGCCGATGCCCGGATAAAGGCTGATACGGATATGCTGACCGGACTATCGAACCGACGCGCCTTTGAACGCGCATTGGGTGCGGCCTGCGCACGCGCAGAAAGCGGGGCGACAACTGTAGCGCTGGCGATCTGTGACATTGACCATTTCAAAACCATCAACGACCGATTCGGCCACATCACCGGTGATCGCGTTTTGAAACTGGTGAGCGACATACTGCAGAGCCATTGCGGCGCTCATGCCAATGTCTGCCGCTTTGGCGGCGAGGAGTTCGTTATCCTGTTTGAAGGGATGAGCGTTGAGGATGCCTATGATCTGGTTGAGGCCGCCAAAATTGATTTAGGCGACCGGCATTTGGTGAAGCGGGAGAGCAAAGAGGAGATAGGCCGCGTAACGTTTTCTGCAGGGCTAGCCGGTTTCGCTCAGGCCAATTCGCCAGAGACTTTGCTGCATATCGCCGATCTGGCGCTGTATGAGGCGAAGGCCAATGGAAGAGACTGCATATTTGGGGCGGGTGAATAAAGCATTGGCATTTAGCTGCGAGTTCGAAAAAACCGTTAGTGCTGAGCCTGTCGAAGCACGCCTAAAGTCACAGAGAAACAGCTGCTAGACGCCCTTCGACAAGCTCAGTGCTAACGATTTTGATAATGTTAAAGTGTTCTAATGCGGCGAACAATCAATCATCCCTAGAAATACGTTCCTGTCGCTCATGGCGTTCTTGCGCCTCCAGCGTCATTGTCGCAATCGGGCGGGCGCGCAGGCGAGCGAGTGAGATCGGTTCGCCAGTCACTTGGCAGTAGCCATATTCGCCCTCTTTGATTCGGCGAATGGCAGACTCAATCTTTGCAATTAGCTTGCGTTGCCGGTCGCGGGTGCGCAATTCTATGCCCCAATCGGTCTCGCTGGATGCACGATCATTGAGGTCAGGTTCGCGGATTGGTCCGTCTTGAAGCTGGTTCAGCGTGCCACGCGATTCTTCGAGGATTTCGGATTTCCAGTCATTCAGCTGCTTTTCAAAGAATTGCAGCTGCCGTTCGTTCATAAATGGTTCGGCATCGGTCGGGACGTAGTCCGGATCGACGTTGCCACCAAAATCATTGTTTTCAGGAGATTTTTTATCTGCCTTGGCACCTGATGCCATAGAATTTTCTCCACCTCTTTGTGCAGCGGCGCAATGTGTGAACAGCCCCGGCTCCGCTCTCGAGCGGCGCTATAGACGCGGGCTTTTGGGCAGACAAGCGGCAATTGGGGTAACGCCGACAGACTTGTGGATAGACCATGTTCTTCGTCGCTAAGCATTCGGACTGGGTTAACACTCTGCTGTGTAAACAGTTCCACAACGGGACGTTTGCTCACCAAGCACCGCTGCGGGCGCAATTTTTTTTGTTATTCAGCGCGGAATAGGGTTAATAGCGTTGCGGTGGTAAGATGCTTCTGTGCTTTTGAAGGTATCGAAAGGCAGAATATCTTAACCGCAGGGGATTAAGGCGCACTGCCTAGGGATTTGAAGAAGGTCTGAGATTATGTCGGTACGCATGGCTTTAGCGAAATTGTGCGCATGCACATGTGGCGGTGCTTTAGTAGGTGTTGGTGGTGCGCAGATTGCGGACACGCCCCCTGCAAAGGTTGCCTCAAAGCATTACGCCAAGAAAAAGGTCAAGGCACGGAAAGTCGCGTATCGCGCTCCGGTCCGTAAGATCAAGCGTGTCCGCAAAGTTACGCGCACCACAACGACAACGGCGTGTGCGCCAAGCGTAGTGACCGTGGCGAGCCAAGGCGCGCCAATGCCGCCTATGCCCTATGCACCACCACAGCCAATGGGCGCCATTGACTTCGGCGGCGGCGGTATCCCCGTTGCAGTCGGCGGTGGCTTTATCGGCGGCGGCGGCGGCGGCGGCGGTTTCGGTGGCGGCTTCTTCGGGGGCGGAAGCAGCGGCGGCGGAGGCGGCGGAAGCAGCGGCACTGTTGTGATTTCCTCGACCGGTTCAACCAGCACTTCGACAGGCGGCTTTACCAGCTCTGGTGGATCGACAAGCACAGGCGGCTTTACCAGCACGGGCGGTTCAACCAGCACGTCGTCTGGTGGCTCAGGCGGTTCCGGTGGGTCAAGCACGTCCACGACTTCGGGCGGTGTTTCGACCTCGACCGGCGGCGTGACGTCGACATCTTCGACTGGCGGCGTTTCGACTTCGACAGGCGGCGTTAGCACCTCAAGCGGTGTCAGCACATCTACAGGTGGTGTGTCGTCGTCAACGGGTGGTGTTTCCACCTCGACGGGTGGCGTATCCACTTCCACTGGCGGTGTAACTAGCTCAAGCACGACGTCGTCGGGTAATGTCAGCAGCTCGACATCGAGCGGTGCGGTAACTTCATCGGGCAGTTCAACTTCGTCAGGCGATGTTAGCACCTCGTCCAGCTTTGGTGGCAGCACAACCTCAACTGGATCGTCGTCCTCAACGTCTTCGTCGACATCGTCTTCGACAAGCAGCTCGACCTCCTCGTCGACAAGCTCTTCGACATCGACCGGTTCGTCGGGTGCAACCGGTGGCAGCGGTGGTTCAAGCGGAACGGACGTTCCTGCACCGCCAATGGTCTTGCTGTTTGGTGCAGCCGCAGCCGCGATGTTCGCGCGTCGGCGCAATGCAAAGAACAAAAAGCTAGCCATCGCGGCTTAAGCTTCTATTTGCTGCACGTTCATAAAGGGGCGGCCTTCAGGGTCGCCCTTTTTGTTTGCAGACTTGCGCGCCGCGCGCTGGCTCGGCATAGGCCAAGGCCATGCATGACCTGAAACATATTCGCGAAAATCCTGAAAGCTTTGATGCGGCATTGGCGCGTCGCGGTGCGTCGCCGGTTGCTGCACAAATTGTGACGTTGGACGAACGGCGCCGCGCAGTTTTGACGAAAGTGCAAGACGGGCTCGCGCGCCGCAACGAAGCGTCCAAAGCCATTGGTGCGGCGATGGGTAAGGGTGATACAGAGACGGCGGACACGTTAAAGGCCGAGGTCGCAACGCTAAAAGACGGCCTGCCTGCGATTGAAGATGAAGAGCGCATACTGGGTGCGGAGTTGGACGCGATCCTCGCCGCACTCCCCAACCTTCCGCTCGACGATGTACCGCAAGGGGTGGACGAAACTGAGAATGTCGAAATCGCTCGTTGGGGCGAGCCACGCACTTTCGATTTTGCTCCAAAGGATCATGCGGATTTGGGTCCGATTTTGGGTCTCGATTTTGAAACTGGTGTGGCGATTTCTGGCGCACGTTTCACCTTTATGCGCGGGCAAATGGCACGGCTGAACCGAGCGTTGGGGCAGTTTATGCTCGATCATCAGACCGGCGTGAACGGCTATGCCGAATGCGCGACGCCGTATTTGGTGCGCACAGAGTCGCTGTATGGCACGGGTCAACTCCCCAAGTTCGCCGAGGACAATTTTCAGACGACCGATGGTCGCTGGTTGATCCCCACCGCTGAAGTCTCGCTGACCAACAGCGTTCGCGAACAGATATTGGATGAAGCCACTCTTCCCATCCGCATGACTGCGCTGACGCCGTGTTTCCGGTCAGAGGCTGGCGCTGCGGGAAAGGATACCAAAGGCCTGATCCGTCAGCACCAGTTTGAAAAGGTTGAGCTGGTCAGCATTGTCCGGCCCGAGGATAGCGCCGCTGAGCATGAACGCATGGTAGGGGCGGCGGAATCGATTCTGCAAGCGTTGGAACTGCCCTATCGCAAGCTGCTGCTCTGCACCGGCGACATGGGCAATTCTGCGCGCAAGACGTATGACTTGGAAGTCTGGCTGCCGGGGCAGGGGCTATACCGAGAGATTTCCAGCTGCTCCAACTGCGGCGATTGGCAAGCGCGGCGGATGAACACGCGGTATCGGCCAGCGGAAACCAAGGGCAATGTCTTTGTCCACACGCTGAACGGGTCGGGCCTTGCCGTCGGGCGGACATTGGTCGCGGTGCTGGAGAATTATCAACAAGCTGATGGTTCGGTTACTGTGCCAAAGGTTTTGCGGAGGTATATGGGTGGGCTTACGTCCCTGACCCCAGAATAATAACCGTCAGTGCTGAGCCTGTCGAAGTACGTTTCAAAGGCTAGCATCACGGCTGATAAACACCCTTCGACAGGCTCAGGGCTTACGGTTTTGAATTGAACGGAAATTACATGCGTATCCTCCTTACCAATGACGACGGCGTCAACGCACCAGGGCTGAAAGTCCTTGAGAAAATCGCGCGCCAGTTTAGCGACGATATCTGGATCGTCGCGCCTGCCGAGGAAAACTCCGGCGCCGGCCATTCGCTGACCCTGTCAAAGCCCGTCCGTATCCGTGAACATGGTGCGCAGCATTATTCGGTCGCGGGCACACCGACCGACTCCGTCATGATTGCGCTGGGCGTGCTGATGAAAGTCGCAAAGCCCGATGTGATCCTGTCCGGCGTTAATCGTGGGGCGAACCTTGGCGATGACATCACCTATTCGGGAACCGTGTCCGCCGCGATGGAAGGCGCGCTGGCCGGTGTCCGCTCAATCGCGCTCAGCCAAGTCTATGGCAAAGAGGGTATGGGAGATGCCGTACCGTTTTCGGCGGCGGAGGCGTGGGGGCCAAAGGTGCTAAAGCCTTTGCTAGAAATGGAATTTACCTCGCGCACATTAGTCAACGTCAACTTCCCCGCACTCGCCCCAGATGCCGTCAAAGGCATTCAGGTAGCGCGCCAAGGCTTTCACGATTACAGCCGCGGCTCGATTGTCAAAGGCACTGACCCGCGCGGATATGATTATTACTGGTTCGGCCTGCACGGTGTTGAACATACATCGGGCCATGATACGGACTTGGAAATCGTCGATGACGGCTATGTTGTTGTAACGCCGTTGCAACTCGACTTGACGCACCGCGAATCGCTCGGCACGTTGGCGGCAGCATTTAAGGAATAGGGGCAATTTATGACGGGGACAGGGGCAATGCGAACACCGGTGCTCGCGGCGCTGCTGTTACTATCCGCCTGTATTCCGCGCGGTGGCGAGGATTATGTTGTTCAGTCGAGTGGCGAAACGACAACCACTGGCAATCCCGTCGTCCTCGTTCCAGAGGCGCAGATCCTTGAATCCAC
>JANMGR010000159.1:0-10371 GCA_031374785.1 Sphingomonadales bacterium
GTTTTGCGTATTGTTTAGGACTTGGATCGCCGCAATCTGCGTGTCTTGCACGGTATTTTGTGCAACCGCTGCGTTTGCTGTGGCTTGTGCTGTCGCAGCGTTTGCCAACGCTGTGTTGGCAGTCGTCTGCGCCGTTGCAGCTGAGCCTGCGACGCCGCCGATGGCGGCATTCAATTGGCTGACATTAACGGCATCGTTCGCACCCGTTCCATTCGCCACATTCACAATCCGTCGCTCCGATCCGACGGCCCCGACCGAAATCGTATTGGCTTGATCGGCGATGGAACCTGCACCCAGAGCAACGGCATTGGCAGCAGTTGCCTGCGCTCCATTGCCAATCGCAACACCGTCCGCCTGTGTCACAACCGTGTTTTGTCCGACAGCCGTTCCGCCAGAGCCAGAAACCTCGCTATTTGCGCCGATCGCTGTGCCGCCAACGGCATTAGTTTCCGCCCGGCCGCCAACGGCAGTCTGGTTGGAGCCGGCATTGACCGCAGCTCCCGGCGTGTTGAAAGCAAACCCTGTGCCGGCCCGAGCGGTGGTACCAATTGCCACTGTATTCGCCCCGACTGCAACAGCCCCTGCGCCTTGTGCGACTGCGGAGTTTATTCCCGTCGCAAGCGGGTTAGCTGTTCCGCCGAAACGCGCGATTGCACTATTGCCTATGGCCGTGGCATTGTCGTTGGCCAGCGCATTATATCCTATCGCAATCGACGCAAAAATCGGGTTGGCGGGGCCGGGGCCTTCGGCACGCGCGCCAAAGCCCAATGCAAGACCGCCTGCCTGTGTGACGGCGGTCTGGCTTCCGAGCGCCGTGCCGAATTCGGCTGTTACTTCGGAATTTGCGCCGATTGCGGTCGCATCATTCTGGTTTGCCTCTGCACGGCCGCCAACAACCGTTATGTTGCTGCCTGCGTTGACAGGGGCTCCCGGAGTGTTGACAGCAAAGCCTGTGCCCGCGCGCGAAGTCGTGCCGATGGCCACGGTATTGGACCCAACCGCTACAGCACCTGCACCCTGCGCGACGGCCGAGTTTATACCGGTTGCAAGCGGATTGGCCGTTCCGCCAAAGCGGGCGATGGCACTATTACCAATGGCAACCGCATTATCGTTAGCGAGTGCGTTGTAGCCGATAGCTGTGGAAGCAAATATCGGATTGGCTCCGCTAGGACCGGCTGCCTGAGCACCGCTACCCAAAGCTACACCACCTGCCTGACTTGATGTGGCCCCTTGACCGCAAGCAAGCGCATCGGTGCCAGTTGCGGTCGCGCCATCATTGGCGTCGGCTGCGTTATCACCGGCATCTGTGCCATCAAGATCGCAGGTATTCTGCGCCTGGGCAGGTGTAGCAAAAAGAACCATCGATGCGGCAATGGCCGTCGTGATGGAACCGGTCGTCAAAAGTGTCTTAAATTTCATGTTCAGTCTCCCTCGTTGAGTTTAAACAACGCAAGGCAGAGATGACTGTATCGTGCACCCCTGCGCAGACGCTGCGTCAGTGATGCGACCCCCTATTTTATTCGGTTGCCCCGAACTTTATACGACCCTACTCGAGCCATGCTTATTTAGTTACAGTAAGTTACATTGCTCCTAGTGCATTGGACGAAACCGCCATCGCTTGGATTATTCAAGATGCGGGCCGGAACATCTGCTCCGGCCCGCATCACTTGGCCGGCACTCGGGTCGCAACAAGTGCCGGTCAAGTATTTCTATGCTGACAATACTGAAGGATCGGCGGCGCGATGCACTACCCGTTTGGGGAGTAGGTCAAAAATTTATCACGCTGCGTTATCTGGCAATGCTTTGTTATTCGGCAAAGGCTCGCCCCAACCGATAGGCGCCTCGCGCAGCATCGCCACCAGCTCGGTCTGGTTGGAAAGCCCGGTTTTGGCGTAAACGCCTTTCAACAGATATTTGCCTGCATCCAGCGACACGCCGCGATCTGCGGCATAGCCTTTGACGCCTGACCCGTGGATCAAAAAAGCCGATAGCCGGGCCTCAGCTTTGGTCAGGCCAAAGCTTTGCTGCAACGCCTCGATGACTGCATCCGATATATCGATGCGTTGCCCCCCAATCAGCATCAGGGCCGCACCCGACGTAGTATCGGCGAATTTTTCACCATGCGTGCGCGACACCGCCAATGCTGTCATCACAAGTTCGCTGTTATTCGGCCCCTTTGCGGTGAACGTGACTGACCGGTCATTGCTGCGCCCGGCGGCCATATCCGCCAGCTTTTGTGCGGTTGTGTGGTCCTCGGCGCGCAACCGCCCTTTGCTGACCGAAAGGCCGCCACCTTGGTCCAGCAACCCCTGCCCCAAAGTATTGGCCATCAGGAATTGTAGATCCGGCCCCAACGCAATCACAGCATAGGGTGAGGCATTGAGCAGGCCGGTTGCTGTGTCCGCACGCAAATCCGCCTCGCCAATCCGGCGGCTGATCCGTGCTGCGCGCTGCATATGCGGGGCAAGGCGGTGAATGGCGTGCTGTAACAGGCTGACATCCATATCCGGCGGACCGGGACAGGCAATCGCCATATGATCGGGGCCATGACAGTCGAGCATCCCGAGCAAAGCGAGTTCATAGCCCCAGGGACCAAGGAAGTTTTTGTAAAACCGCGTTTCCCTAAACCTGTCGCGGGCGATCAACTCGTCGCTTAAGACTATTTGACCCAGTGCCAGATTATGGCCGCGCACCGACCATTCATGCCGCCCTGCGAAATGTTCGATATAGGCACTTTGGGCAAGCGGATGGACACCTGTCGAGCCTATAAAACGCCCCGTAGCGGGCTCTATCCGTTCCCACACGATAAAACCGACATGCCATTCACGCGGCGCAAACAGGTCCATCATACTGGTCAGCGCAATGTCCCAATGCGCAGGCACCAACGCCGCCTCGTATATCTGCGAAACCACCCGGTCATAATGGTCGACGTCCAGCATGAGGTCTTGTCTATGCGTTTGAGGGCAATTGTAAAGCAGCACAAAGATTGCGTATCGAATTACAACAGACTAAGCATCCGTCATGCAGACGATGCTGATTTCCGCACTGGCCATGACCTTTATAGTCGGCCTGCGCTATCTGGCCACCAGCGGCTTTTTCGCATGGCTAACAAAACGGGTGCGGCCGGGGCTTTATGATGCGCTAAAGCCGCAAATAGGCCGCGAGATTATGTGGTCACTCGCCTCCGCCGCGATCTATGGCGTGCCTGCGGGGATCGTTGCTTGGGGATGGGATACGCAAGGCTGGACGGTGATTTACACCCATATGGCAGACTATCCGATTTGGTATCTGCCGATGTCGGTATTCCTCTATCTCGCTGCGCACGACACTTGGTTTTACTGGACGCACCGGTTGATGCACCGCCCTTGGTGGTTCAAGCGCGCCCATGCCGTCCACCATGAAAGCCGCCCGCCTACCGCATGGGCAGCGATGAGCTTTCACCCTTGGGAGGCGCTGACCGGAGCGCTGGTCATCCCCGCTTTGGTATTCGTAATTCCTGTTCATGTTGGAGCATTGGCGCTTGTGCTAGCGATCATGACGCTTATGGGCATCACCAATCATATGGGCTGGGAGCTGTTTCCGAAATTCATGGTTAACGGCAAATTAGGAAATTGGCTGATAACAGCAACGCATCACCAAAAGCATCACGATGCGTATAGGGGGAATTATGGGTTATATTTCAGGTTTTGGGATAAAGTCTGCGGCACTGACTTGGGTCTCGGCAATTGGGGTCTTGGCCATTTTGACAACAACAGTCGCGGCGAACGCAGCGGCGGATAGCTCGCTTGATCTGTCAGTATCGGGCCTACGCAACAAAAAGGGCAATGTGCTTGTGTGCCTAACGGCCAGCAGCAAAGCCTTTCCCGATTGTTCGAAAGACCCGAATGCGTTGAAACGCACCGTCAAAGCAACCGCGGCGGGCAGCGTTTCCTTTACTTCAGTAGCGTCCGGCACCTATGCTTTGTCGCTGATCCATGACGAAAACGCCAATGGCAAACTCGACACGTCGCTCGCCATCCCCAATGAAGGCTTTGGCTTTTCGCGCAATCCCAAAATCACTTTTGGCCCGCCCAAGTTTAAAGCCGCAGCCTTTGCGCTAGAAGGCGCAGGCAAACAGTCGGTGAAGATGAAATATATGTTTTGATGCAGGTGCAGTTTTTGCAGCCCGCATAAGCTATCAACTATTTCTAACAGAAACTGGAGCGGGCGAAGGGACTCGAACGTTAGCATCACTCTTGTCGGCTAAAGTATAATGCCCAAACCAACCTTGCTCGTGGCATAGTCGGTGGCCTATTTCTTCGTGCCTCTTGGAACACCTTTTTGCGCGGTTTTAATTTCTGAAATGACCTTATCAGCTGCTTCATGACGCAACGCTTTAACGTTTGCCTTAAACTCATCATATTCACGTTCGGCATGTTTTTTAGCATCCTTCATAGACACACTTCCGCCGGAACGCAGCACCGACCGACCTAAGTCCTTCAGCTGCTTGTCGAGTAAATTGCCTGCTTCAACCATCGTCTTTAAGCGCCCAATATCCAGCTGGTCTTCAAATATGTCGAGTAGGATGGTGGTAAGGCGATTAAGTTCCTTGATTTCTCGCTCTGCCAGATAATTCTTAGACGTAGTGACGTCCGCTTTTCTGATGTTGTCATTCGGCCATGTCTGAAGACCCATATCGGGTGCATTGGAGTCGGCCCTGCTTTTGAGAACTTCGGCAGGGGTATGTGATGCTACCGCATAGATTAGCTTGGCTTGAGTATTTTTATAGAATTCGTGCCACTCGTCTGACGTGCCATCATAATCTTGGCACATTGCACAGATCGAACGTAGTTCGCGATAGACATTGGCTTCGTCCGACCTGATGTCCCTAATGATATCGCGCAGCTCGGCAACGCGGTCACGATAATCGGGGCTCTTTAGCCGGGTGGCATCTACTACGAAACCCTTTGTGGCGAATTGGACCAGTTTGTCTGTGGCCCACCTGCGGAACAATGTGGCTTGCTTTGAGGAGACCCGATAGCCGACTGAGATCACCATATCTAAGCTAAACAATGTGGTCGGAGCACCCCGAGGATTTATTTGCGCTTTTTGCAAATAAATCCCGACCAATTCGCCCTCATCCAATATACTGTTGATATGCCGCGATATTGTCGAAACGTCACGACCATACAGGTCTGCGATTTGCGCCTGTGTCATCCAAAGTTCTTCGCCTTGATAATAGATTTCCACCTTAGGTCCGGCATCCGTCCCATAAACAAGGAAGTGGTCACCCGTCGCTTGATCCTCTTGCAGATGCACAGGTTCCATATCTGACATTAACACAGCCCCTAAATCGACGATTCGAACGTAAGAAGAACAGATAGCACTTAGCGACGATATTGCCAATAGTACCGCGTTTCATGGCCAATCCGCCAGAAGGCATCAAATCTGTTTTTGAAAAGGGCCAACTAGTGGGGAAAGTTGCAGGTCAAAATCTGACTGCATAGGAATTCATCATCCAAGACGATGTATGTTGACGTTGGAGCGGGCGAAGGGATTCGAACCCTCGACCCCGACCTTGGCAAGGTCGTGCTCTACCACTGAGCTACGCCCGCTCGGGCGGCTAGAATCGGTCTTGCTTTGAACACGGTTCCAGCGGGTGAGGCGGGCCATTAGCAATGGCTTTGCGCGATGGCAAGAGAGAAAGAGCAAGGCAGGCTGGCATCACTGCGCTGTCCGCGACTTCAAAAGATTGGCGAAGAAGCAAACCCAGTCAAAGTGCGACCGCTTGCTCGCACAATCCATCTTGTGCGGCCTATCATGATGGTTCCGGTGCAAACCCTCGACCGCACCAAAGCTTAGGAAATAGCCAAAGTTATTCGGACCCTTCCCGCCCCAATGCTGTGTCTGCACTTCGATAGCCCCAATCCAATTGGCAAAGCACATTGGTAACAACAGCATCGTCAGCGCAGACCAAGGCGAAATCGCCGCGACCAAAGCAATGACCACAATCACAATCAGGAGATAATATTGGTCAACAAACCCGTATTTTTTGTGAAGCTCCAACAGGTTCCGCGATCGCACCTGCTGTGGGCGTTTGCGAAAGCTGTAAATCAGTGACGACCAGCCTAGATTAGGGCCGTGCACATCTTTTTCGGTGTCGGCATAACGGTGGTGGATCAGATGCGTGGCGACATAGCTAACCGGCCCGCCCAGCCCCGCAAACAACGATATGAACAGCAACAGCCGCTCGCGCCAGACCGGCAGCGCAAATTGTTGATGCGTGAAATAGCGATGCAGCACAACATGATGGCCGATGCAGCTATATAGCCAGGTGAAAGCGGCAACGATGGCGATATCGCCCCAGCCCGCGCCAAGGGCGAAGAACCAAAGCGCGGGGAAGGTTGTGATCTGAATTACCGTCAGCGCGTGAAGATCGGACTTAAACATCGTCACACCCACATTTCGCAATAGATGATATAGCCGGTCGCATCGCGGAAAATGCGGTGGTTAAGGCCTGCGTCCTTGGCGTTTTGCGCCATGTCGGCCTCGGTCCGATACACCAGATACCAATCCATCGCGGCCTCCATATAGGCAGACCAGCGATGGTCGTGGAAATTGGCAAGCACCAGCTTTCCGCCGGGTGCCATGATTTTAGCCGCGAGCTTAGTAAAGGTCAGCAGCTGCCGCGCGTCGAGATAATCGGTCAGCCCCAGCGAATAGACCAGATCATAGTTCCGCCCGTCACGCGGGGCCGTGCGCAGCCAGTTGAAGACATTGGCCTCTATCGTTTCGATGGTGTCGTTATGCGTGTTGCGCACCACGGATAAGGACTGCGCATCCTGATCCACCACCGTAAAACGCTCTGATATTTGTCCCGCCAAATCATCGGCTTCGCGCAGATGCCCACCTGCCAAGGAACAAACACTTTGCCCATTGGCGACGGCGATGGAGAGCAGCTCGCGGGCAAATTTCAGGCGTTGGCGCACCGCCTCGGATGCGCCGCAAGCGATGGTGCGGTCAAAGATGCTCCTGCCGAAATCATCGGGTTCGCCTTTCGGCTCGACGCGATAAATCATGTCGATCAATTCGGCATCGCCGGGATAGCCGCGCGGACGCTGCATCGAATGGTCAGTATAGGGGTCTTTGCGCACCAGATCGAACAGCTTGTGGTTGCGCAGCGCCTCGGTCGCTTGAGGGAATGCCGCGCCCTCTTCGCGCGCATCATGCAGGCGCACCACAAGTTCCTCGATGCCTTTCACCTGATTGCCGTTTAGGAATTCTGTGTAGAGTTGATCATAATGGGAGCTGGTCATTGTCTGGTCCTTGTTGGGAGATAGCGTTGATTTGGCTGGTGCTTTCACGCCTTTTCCAGTTTTAGGATGTCGTCGGCAGCGTCGAACAATGCGCGGTCGTGGCTGACGCAGATCACCACCGCCTGTTTTTCGCGCGCATAGGCCCGCAGAGTTTGCGCCACGCGTTCAGCATTTTGTTGGTCGAGCGCCGCTGTTGGCTCGTCCGCCAGCAACACCGGGGGATCGAAAGACAAGGCCTGCGCCAATGCCACACGCTGTTTCTCACCACCCGAAAGCTGCCCGGGGCGCGCATCAAGTTTATCGCCAAGGCCCAGATCACGAAGCCGCTTCAACCCTTCGGCAATCGCCGACCCCGACCCCCTGATCCGCGCCGACAACAAGATATGTTCGCGCACCGACATCAGGTTCACCAACCGGCTGGTTTGAAATACCATGCCGATATGCCGCCTGCGCCATTCCTTCGTCGCCGCCGGTTTCAGCGCGGTCAGGTTGGTTTCACCAAAACTGATCATCCCCTGCGTCGCCTGCACCGTCAGCGACAGGATCGACAGCAACGTCGTTTTCCCCGCGCCCGATGGCCCGCCAACTACGTTCAACAGCCCGGGTTCAAACCGGCGGTTCAGCATGGCCAGCGTGCGTTTTTCTGCACCCGCCTCTAGCACCGAATGGCTGATATAATCGAGGGTCAGGCTTCGGTTCATTTCGCAAAACCCACAGTGACGCGCAGGCCGATTAAGGCAGGGGGCGGGGTGGTATCAAACGCAATAAAGACTTCGCGCACATCGCGGTCAAAGCGGTCGGTTGGGTCGAGCGAGCGGGCGCTGCGGCGGCCCATAACACTTGCCATTTGTGTGACGCGGCCTTTCCATTTTTCGGGCTTACCGTCGACCCATACGGTTACTTTTTGTCCCATGCGGACATTGGCGGCGTCACGCTCGCTCAATTCCGCGCGCACGATTAGCCGCGAGACATCGCCGACAATAATCAGCGGCGTGCCTTGGCTAGCCCCCGAAAACTCGCCCTCGCGGCGCAGGATTTGCAGAACTTGCCCCGATATCGGGCTTTTCAACGTGCATTGTTCGGCAAGCGCACTGGCGACCGAGGTTTCTGCAACGGCAGCACGAGCGGCAGCGTTTGCCTCTACAATTTCCGAGCCCCTTGCACCTTCGGCCAGCAAAGACCGCCTTTGATGCAGCGCATCGAGCTGAGCCCGCGCCGAATCGCGACCATTGGTGCGGGCCGCAAGATCGCGTTTGGAAATAAACCCGTCATCGACCAAAGCCTCTGCCATCGACAGGCGTTGTTGCTGTTCGCGCAAGGCCGATTCGGCGGCGTTGATCTCGCCATCGGCGGCCTTCAGTTCTTGTGCGCGTGGGCCGGATCGGATGGTGATGGCAGCGGCACTGGCCTTTTGCCCCAATGCGGCGCGTGCATTGATCTCTGCCAGACGTGGGCTGCAATCAATGCCTAGTAGCTTTTCGCCAGCCGCGATGCTCTGTCCGCGTTCGACGAATAGGCTTTCGATCACACCATCAGCAGCAGCGACCAGTTGCCGGCTTTCGCCTTCGCTGTCGATACGGCCCACAGCTGTTGCGACGTAAGGCGAATTGGATTTGGGCGCGCTGCTTTGCGCAACACCGCATCCGGTGAGCGTGAGCGTGAGCGAACTGAGGAGGGGGACAAAATATCGCATCAGCTTCTAAACACCGTTTCGGGTCCATATGCCGACAAAGCCCGGCGTGCGGAGATAATTGCAAAACCCAAAGCGCCGCCAATTGCCGTCAGCGGAACTAGCATGTCGGACAAGCGAAAGCTGACCCAAGGGAGCATGAAGTTTGTTGAGAGAATCGCCAGCGGCGTGACCGCAACCGCCGCAACGCCGGTCACCACCGCAATCAGCACCGCGACCATCAAGATGATCGAACCGACCTCGCGCTCGCTGGCACCGTGACCCAGCAATGAAAGCAGGTCATGATGATACCGCTGAATAAAGCGCGAGATGCCATTGGCGAGCAGGATCACCATCAGCAATGCCGCCAGCACCGCCGCAAGCAAGATCGCCGCACCCGCACCAGTCTTTCGCTGCCAGTACAGCGAGGAGCTTTGTTCAAACTCTGCGCCGCTGACCAACGAAACGTCGGGGAAAAGCTTCTCCGCTTGATATCGCATCGCCGCGAAATCGCGGGGCGCGGCGGAACCATAGTTCCCAATCACAAAGCTGGTGGAATTGGGGTCCATCCGCAGCATCCGCCGCCCCTGTTCAAATGGCACAAGCACATAAGGCGCACCAAGGAACGTAGGCAGATTATCGACCACCTGCGCCATATGCAGCGTCGTTCCGGCAATCGATGCTTCGCTATATGCGCCGGTTTGGGCGGGAAGATCAAGCCGCGACAAATCCGACCGATCCACAGCAAAGCCGGTATCGGGGAGCCCAGAATCGTCGATGCCAACAATCGCCACATTGCCGCGCCGTCCGATAGGTGAGCGCCACGGTGCAAAGCCAAAGACCACACGGCGATAGCGCGCGTCGGGGGTGAAGCGGGCAAGCGCGGCGGCGTAATCCTCGCTGAACGGATCGGGAAAATCGAAACATTCAACGGTGCTGCCAACGATCCAGAAGTCCGCTGCCACGGTGCGCGGGATCACTGCCCCTGCACGCAAGAAGGAGGTGAACACCGAATATTGAAAGCTAGCGACCACCGCCGCCACCGCGCACGAGATGATCGTGACAGACAAAAACCGCCAGTCTCGCGTCACCGCGATGCGGGAGAATAACCACGGCGCACTGCCGGTCATTCGCTGAAGTAGGTTACTTTGCGATAGCATTTGATTGGACCCTGTTTACAGAATCCAATTACCTGTAAAATCATGCGCTGACGCGTGATTGCCATCACGCCGATGATTCGTGCTTGGCAAGCGAAGGCACGTCCCCCACATAGGTAGAAAGTAAGGAGATTTTTGTGGCTAGCATGGGTTTGACCACCGAAGAGCAAAAAGCAGTCGAGGCGTTTCGCCGCGACGTTGTCGATCCGTCGATGACCAAGCTGGTGGTGCTCGATTTCTGGGCCGAATG
>JANMGR010000162.1:0-5268 GCA_031374785.1 Sphingomonadales bacterium
GATGCAACCGTTAAGAAAGCCACAAAAATTCCGGCAGAACAGGCCATCGGGGTCCCTGCGAATCTGCAACGGATGCTGATCGAGGCCGATGTTTCTGCGCTGGTTCGCGGCAATGATGGCATTGCCGGGCAAGTTAGATTCCTGCTCGATGTGCCTAAAGACGCCAAAGGCAAAATCCCGAAACTGAAAAAACAGCGTTTTTTCGTATTGGGCAGCAAAGCCGCCGGATTGCCGGGCACGATTCGCTTGTCGCGTCCCGATGCGCTGGTGGAATATAGCGCCAGCAATGACGCAATGCTGCGCGCGATTACCAAAGAAGCGGTGGTTATCGACGCGCCGCAGCCAATTGTTGCTGTGACCAGTGCCTTTCACAACCCCGGCACTATAGTTGGCGAAGGCGAAACGCAGATATTTGTCGAAGCAAAGGGCAACCAGATTTATTCGCTGTCGGTATTCAGCCAGCCGGGCACGCCGAAACGATGGGCGGTATCCACCGGCGAAGTGATTGACGAATCGGCCGGTCCGCCGGTGAGGAACAGTTTGCTTTGGTATCGGCTAGCGTGCGGATTGCCGCAGATATTGGATGCAAGACTGGTCGAAAGTCCCGAGCCGGAGAGTGCCGTGAAGGCGCAGGCGGATTACCGGTTTATCGTTACATCCTTGGGGGCGTGTGACCGGACGCGGCGTAAGTTCTAACGCGAAGCCCCTGGCACCCACAATATATCCCCGCCCTGCCCTTTGTTCACAAACCGCGAAAGCACAAACAGATAGTCCGACAACCGGTTGATATAGGCCAAAGCCAGCGGGTTCAGGCTTTCCGCCGCCCCTGCCGCAACCATTTCGCGTTCGGCGCGCCGCGTGATTGCCCGCGCCAGATGTAACGCTGCCGCCGCTTCGTTACCGCCGGGCAGGATAAAGCTGGTGAGCGGGCCGACTTGATCATTGGCGGCGTCAATCGAGGTTTCGAGCCAATCAACTTGTGATGCGACGATTCGCAAGGCCATTTGGGACGGTGTGAAATCTTCGCCCGGCGTGGCGATGTCAGCGCCCAGATCAAACAGGTCATTTTGAATGCGGCGCAATCCCGCAACACAGTCCGCATCAAAGTCCGCCCGTTCCAGAGCAGAGATCGCAACGCCGAGCGCGCTATTCGCTTCATCGACATCGCCAATCGCGCACATCCGCGCATCAGCCTTTGACCGGCGCGATCCATCGACAAGGCCCGTGGTGCCATTGTCCCCAGTGCGGGTATAAATTTTGTTGAGCTTGACCATGATGGCCGAGTTATCAGGTCGTCGCGCCGCGGCCCAGCATTATGATGACGACAAGCAAGATGGCAATCGCCTGCCATTTAACGCGCGAGAACATCATCTTATTCTGAAGCACCAAAGATTTTGGCACGCCATTCTCATCGACTTCGTTCGGCTGCATATTGGCAAACGCCCGCAAGCCGCGCACAACCGCGACAACGACAAAGCCCATCGCAACGAGCAGTAAGAGAATGAGAAATGTGTCCATAAGATTTCCATTACGCCCCGATCAGCCAAATCGCGATACGGGTGTGCACCCTATTTAGGTGTGAATGCCCGATATTCCAAGAGGAAGCTCGCCGCGGCGGAGTTGTTCTACCAGTTCCGCGCCGTCGATGCTTTGCGCGCGATAGTCCGCCAGCGGTTGTGACAAACGGCTTTTGGCAAGCTTTTCGCCTTTTGCGTCCAGTAACAATTCGTGATGCCAATATGTCGGCTCGGGCAAATCCAGCAGTTCCTGCAACACGCGGTGGATGATGGTATAAGCAAACAGGTCTTTGCCGCGCACGACATGGCTGATCCCATTGGTTGCATCGTCAAGCGTCGCCGCCAGATGGTAACTGGCTGGGGCGTCCTTACGCCACAGCACAACATCGCCAAACGCTTGCGGGTCGCCGCTTTGCTGGCCAGCGACCAGATCGTTCCAAGTCACCGGCCCCATCTGCTGCATCGCACCCGCCATATCCAGCCGCCAGCAAAACGGCCCTTCGCGCTCCGCCCCGCGACAGGTGCCGGGATAGACCGGACCATCGGGGCCGTGGCGCACGGGACGCGACTTCAACGCCTCCGCAATCTCGCTACGTGTGCACCAACAGCGATAGACCAAGTCCGAGTTGCGCAATTTGTCCAGCGCGGAGGCATAGTTCTCCACCCGCTGCGACTGGAAAACGACCTCGCCGTCATGACGTAGGCCCAGCCAGTCCATATCCTCGATAATCGCGTCGACATGATCTGTCCTGCTCCGCGTCCCGTCAATATCCTCGATCCTCAGCTGAAACTTGCCGCCAAAGGCGCGCGCGAAATCATGCGCACATATCGCCGCATACGCATGGCCGATATGTAGCCGCCCATTCGGGCTTGGCGCAAAACGCGTTGCCGTCACACACTGTGGCGCAAAATCCACGCCACCGATTTTAACCACAGAATACCATATATGGTAGCTTTTGCCCTCTTGACGTCGCGCAAACCACAAATAGGTTAGCAACTGTCAAAATGCTGTAACGCAAATCGTTAAAAGCGGATACAGTTTGCGGCACTGGGAGAATAAACGGCGTGTTTCATGCAGGAACCCTTCAAGCGACAGGCAGGTCAAGGCACCCGGATAATTGTCCGGCATTGGTGCTGAACGCCGATTACACGCCGCTGAGCTATTATCCGCTGAGCCTTTGGCCTTGGCAAACCGCGATTAAAGCGGTGTTTCTGGATAAGGTCGATATCGTCGCCAATTACGATCAGCACGTCCACAGCCCCAGCCTGGATATGCAAATCCCGTCGGTCATCGCGCTGCGCCAATATGTAAAGCCATCGGAATATCCGGCGTTCACGCGGTTTAACCTCTTCCTGCGTGACAAGTTTGAATGCCAATATTGCGGATCGGGCCATAATTTGACGTTCGACCACATCGTCCCGCGCCGGTTGGATGGCCGGACCAGTTGGGAGAATGTGACCACGGCGTGCCTGCCATGCAATCTGAAAAAAGGCGGTCGCACGCCAAAACAGGCGCATATGCAATTGCGCATGGCCGCGATCCGCCCGACCAACTGGCAATTGCAAGACCGTGGGCGCGGCTTTCCGCCAAATCACTTGCACGATACGTGGCGCGATTGGCTGTATTGGGATATCGAGCTCGAGGAATAGGGATATTGCCCGACTTGCGGTGAGTGTGCGCGCAAGTATCTGCGTTTGATGCTTACCAGTTTTCCAGAACCGATAACCGCATGCGTCTTTGGTGCGTCTGGCGGTATTGGTGCCGCGTTTGTTGAACAGCTGGCGGCTGATCCGGCGGTGAAGATTGTTTATGCTGGGGCGAGGTCGCCGATAGCGGCAACCGGCAAAATCCAGCCATTCGCCTTTGACCTTACCGACGAAGCCAGTATCGCCACCGCCGCAGCGGCAATCGGCAAAGTCGATCTCATCATCATCGCCACCGGAATGCTCCACGACGATGCGCAGCAACCCGAAAAATCCTTCCGCGCGCAAAGTGCGGATGCCTATACTCGCGCCTTTGCGATCAACGCCATTGGCCCTGCTTTAATCGGCAAGCATTTCCTGCCCCTGCTGCCGCGTGATCGGCGCGGCGTGTTCGCGGCACTCTCGGCGCGGGTCAGCTCGGTCAGCGACAACCGCCTCGGTGGCTGGCACGCTTATCGCGCGGCAAAGGCGGCGCTGAATATGATCCTGCGCAACTTCGCAGTCGAACTGGGCCGGACGCATAAGGAAGCGGTGATCGCAGGGCTGCATCCCGGCACCGTCGCGACGTCGCTATCCGAGCCGTTCCAGCGCAATGTCGAGCCAAGCAAACTGTTCACTCCGGAATTTTCGGCGGTCCAGATGCTATCCGTGCTCGACGGCTTAACCCCCGATGACAGCGGAAACCTGTTCGCGTGGGACGGGCAAAGGATCGATTTTTAGCCATGCCCAAAATGCGCAAAAAATCTGATCTGCCGACCAAAGACTGCGCCGCCTGCGGCCTGCCATTCACGTGGCGCAAGAAATGGGAGCGGGATTGGGACAATGTCCGTTTCTGCTCCGACCGCTGCCGGTCAGGAAAGGCTAGCCAGAAAGCGGGTTGAATCTTCTGCAATCTCGGCTTTGCGTTCGTCCGTAAACCGATCGTAATTGCGCACCATTTGCGCCATGCGCGGGTTACTGGCGACGCGTTCGCGGTGGCGGACGATGAAGTCCCAATAGAGGTAATTGAACGGACACGCCTTCGCGCCCGCCTTTGTCTTCACATCATAGGCACAGCCTTTGCAATAATCCGACATGCGGTCGATATAGGCACCGCTGGAGATATAGGGTTTCGACGCCAGCAAGCCACCATCGGCGAACTGGCTCATCCCGACAACATTGGGGGCCTCCACCCATTCATAGGCATCGGCATAGACCGCCAGATACCATTCGTGCAGCGCGTGCGGATCGACGCCCGCGAGCAGCGCAAAATTTCCTGTGACCATCAGCCGCTGGATATGGTGCGCATAAGCTTCGTCTCGCGTCTGTTCGACGCACGACCGCACGCAGGCCATGTCAGTTTGCGCATCCCAATAGAATGACGGCACAGTCCGCGTTGCACCAAGCGCATTGCGGCGGACATAGTCCGGCCCCTCGCGCCAATAAATGCCGCGCACATATTCGCGCCAGCCGATGATCTGCCGGATAAAGCCTTCGACCGCATTCAGCGGCGCTCGGCCCGCATCATATTCTGCCTCGGCGGCACGGCAAACGGTGAGCGGGTTGAGTAGCCCACAGTTGAGATAAAGGCCCACAACGGCGTGATAGAGAAACTTCTCCCCCGCCAGCATTGCGTCTTGATAATCGCCAAATTGCGGCAGCGCGGTTTTCAGGAAATGGGCGAACGCCGCCTCCGCATCAGCGCGCGTCACGCCGAACCAGAACGGACGCAGCGTACCGAAATTATTGCCAAAACGCGCCTCGACCAGATCGAGCACAGCTTGCGTGATTGCATCGGGTGTATAGCGCAATGGCTGCGGCATCATCAGGTCGCGCGCAGCGGGCTTGCGATTATCATGATCGAAATTCCACTGCCCACCGGTCGGCTTATCGCCGTCCATAAGGATGTCAGTCTTGCGCCGCATATCGCGGTAGAAAAACTCCATGCGCAACGCTTTGCGGCCCTCGGCCCAGTCTTCGAACTCTTTATGGCTGGCGATGAAGCGGTCGTCGGGCAGGATTTCGACAGCAAAGGCGGCGTCCAGCCCCTGCAATTCTTCCAACAAGC
>JANMGR010000180.1:0-12819 GCA_031374785.1 Sphingomonadales bacterium
CCTTGTTCGCCAAAACCGTAAATATCGGCGGTATCAAACAAGGTAATGCCCGCGTCCAACGCCGCGTTCACCAGCTCGGTCGCCGCCGCGACATCTTGCCCGGCAAAGCGCCACATGCCCCAGGCAAGACTCGAAATTTCGATCCCGCTGCTGCCAAGCTGGCGCGTCGCGGGTGTTTTGGGGAGGTGGCTCATGGGGTTTCGGTCTTCTTTCTAAGGGTAAGCGGTTTGGTTCGGGGGGGCGCGATGGATTCGCGGGTTATCAATTCATGCGGCAAGCGGCGGTGTTCCAACCCGCCATCGCCCAGCAATAATTGCGTCGCTGTATCGGCGAGTTCGCGCGATGGTTGGCGGATTGTGGTCAGCGGCGGCCAGACGACTTGCGCCAGCGTGGTGTCGTCAAAACCCGCTACCGACAGCATTTCCGGAACCGGCACATGGTACCGATGCGCGACCGCCAGAACGCCAGAGGCCATGTCATCGTTCGAGGCAAAAATGGCCGTCGGCGGATTGGGCATAGTCAGAAATTTCTCCGCCGCTGATTTACCACTATCAAAATCAAACTCGCCGGGTTCGACAAGGTCTGCGGAATAGGCAATGCCAGCGCGTTCCAGTGCACGGCGGTAGCCTGCAAGCCGGTCTCCGCTGGCCATATGGTTTTCATGGCCGATGATAAAGCCGATGCGCCGATGCCCGGCATTAATCATATGCGTGGTCATATCATCCGCCGCTTGGCAGTCATCCATAAACACCGAACTGGTCAGCGCGTGGTTGGTGCCCGGCGAAATGCGGACAAACGGGATGTTTAGCGCCTCCAGCGTGTTGAGCACAGCGACGCAATCGGTGACAGGCGATGACAGGATCACGCCGTCAACATGCGTTTCGCGCACCATGCCGCGCACTTGTTCGCCGATTTTCGGGTCTGCAACATCGACCGGCTGCGCGATCAGCCGCAGCCCCTCGGCATTACACCGGTCCCAGCATCCCATCATAATCTGGTGCATGTAATGCGGAGAGTGATTGTCATATATCAGCGCGACTTGCCCCGATTTCGTTCCCGCCAAAACGCGCGCGGCGACACTGGGGTGAAAGTTCAGCTCGGCCATTGCGGCTTCTACCTTGTCGCGCATTTTCGCACTAACATAGGGATGATCGTTCAGGACGCGGCTGACGGTTTTTACCGCAACTCCCGCGAGCGCCGCGACATCGCGGATATTGGACCGTTCCCCCATTACGCAAACTCCTTACGAAGTTCAGCGAACAGGCAAGCGAAGCGGCTGTCAAGCCGGTAAGCCACGGGCGGCTTGCCGTGCGGGGCATCGAACCATGACTTGCCCTCGTTCAGAGGCTTTCCGCTCCACAGATCAGCCCAGCCGTCGCCGGGGATAATGACGTCGCGGCCGGTGACATTTGCCTCGATCACGGGGGCCACCAAAAGGTCAGCGCCATAGAGATATTGATCCTGCACCGCGTGATATTCTGGCGTGTCATAGTGCAGGAACAAGGGGCGTTGTGCAGGCAGGCCAGTTGCTTGCCCTTCATCGAGCACGTGCCGCACATAGAGTGCCAGCCGGTCATGAATTTGGCTCATCCGCGCAAAATGGTTCAGCAGTTCGGGGCTGGAATCAATCTGCAAATTGTCATCGGGCCGGTTGCCCTCGTGACTGCGCATCACCGGCGTAAACGCGCCGAGATCGATCCAGCGGCGCAGTAATTCCTGTGTCCGCACATTGCCGTGCAGGCTGGTATAACCGCCCACATCGTGATGACTGACCAGATTGCCGAGTAGGCCAGAGGATAGCGCCGCTGTGATAGTAGTGCCGATCCCATCATGACGCGTGAAATCGACGCATTGGTCGCCCGCCCACAATAATGGACAATGCGCCTGCACGCCAGAAAATCCAGCGCGCATGAAGAACACGGCCTCGCCGGTCTTGCCGCGCCGTGCAATCGCATCGGCATTGACCTTCGCCCATAATACAGGCCAGCGGTTATGTGCCTCCATCGGGTCGCTGCCGTCGAACAAGCGGATATCGGTTGGCAGATATTCCCCGAAATCGGCCATCCAACCGGACAGTCCGAGATCAAGCATTTCTTGACCAATGATACGGTCGGCAAACCAGTCGCATGCAGCAGGATTGGTGAAATCGACAACACCGCAATCGAACTCGCCAAAATCAACCAGCGCAATCTCATTGCTATCTTTACGCAACGCAAAATAGCCTAACTCAGCAGCCTCAGCAAACAGCGCCCCGTCATTCGCCAGATAGGGATTGGCATAACCCAAAAAGCGGATACCACGGTCTGCAAGCGCAGCAATCCGCGCGGGCAGATCGGGATAGCGCGCCGGTCGCCATTGCCAGTCCCAAAACAAGCGCCTCCCAAAGCTGGTCTGGCGGATACCGCTCCAATCCTCGCACCACAGCCCGCTGATTACGGCACCGGCGTCGGCGTATTTTTCCAACCGCGCAAAGCTGGCCTCACCCTCTTTAAGGCCCACAATCGCGCCGCCAATTGCCCAGTCAGGAAGCGGCGCAGGTTTGCCAAAACGGTTCGAGAGCGCGCCGACCAATTCAGGTAGGCTGTCATTGGCGAAAAATTCTAGCGTCAGATTGCCTGCCCAACATTCGTAAGTTGATACGCCGTCGACAGTCAAATCAAGCGCCGACCAGTGCGTAGAATTGCTGTGCACTGCATAATGCTGCGAACTCAACCAAGTGGGCTGCGGATAATTGGTCGTCCAATAATCACCGCCCGCATTGCCGTTTTCATCCATGATCTTGGTCAGCGCGGTTGACTTGTCGCGGCCCACGCCGGGTTCAGATGTCCAAAACGGATAACGCCGTCCGTTGAGGCGCAGATACGACATTTGCTCGCCGCCGCCCCAGATCGATTCTGACGCCTCGCGTGGGAAATGCACCCAGATGCGGTTTGCTGCGCTGTGTTCACTGGTGATCGTGACTACGCCGTCGTTGCCAAATCTAGAGGTCGCTGCAAACTCGGGCTTTTGCGATGACCAAAGCCGCACTCCCGCCGCCTGCACCGCACAGCAATCCAGCGCGACACGTTCGGACAAAGCATCCTCAATTCGAAAGTTGCCTCGGCACATATCGACATCGGCCACACCAATGCCGAGTTCGACAGCAGGCGCAGCAGCAGCGTGACGCAACAATACAGTCGCGCCGAAACGCAACTCAAAGCCGTTTTCAATTGCTGAAAAAGCCAACGTCACTGGGCTCCCCTCCATCCAACACTCTGTATTGCATCCTTGCAACAGTGCGCGCCGATCATCCGTCTTGGTATATGACACCGCTTGACAATTCAAGACCCGTTCGGCACATTATGGGTCAAAGAGTGTGGGGAGGCCATCCTCCGCCGCCACTTTGACGGCATTATAAGGTGCGCAAAAAGCGGCCTATATCAACGGGAGAATATCACATGACTGCCCCTATCCGCTTTGCGCGCACAGCCCTTTATGGCGCCACTGCATTGGCCCTTGGCCTTTCTGTTCCGGCGTTTGCGCAAGAATCAGCTGACGAAGAAATCGATAACAACGAAATTATCGTGACCGCGCAAAAGCGCGAAGAGAATCTGCAAGACATTCCGCTTGCGGTATCGGTTATCGGTGGCGAAGCCATCGCCAATAGCGGCGGGATAACGCTGGAAAACGCGCAATATCTTGTCCCGTCCCTTAATTTCCGCAAATCGGGAACGACATTAAACCAGGCACTGTTTTTACGCGGCGTCGGCACAATCAACTTTTCGATCGCAGCAGAACCATCGGTTGCAGCTGTGCTCGACGGCGTAGTGCTTAGCCGCGCGGGTGAAGGCTTTACCGACCTGTTCGATGTTGAGCGCATCGAAGTGCTGCGCGGCCCGCAAGGCACGCTGTTCGGCAAAAATGCCTCGGCTGGTGTCGTCAGCATCGTAACGAAGCGCCCGACCAATGAATTTGAAGCCGAAGTCGAAGCGTCCTATTTCACCAAATCGGAATATCGCGGTCGTGCCACTGTCAACGTGCCATTGGGCGAAAACATCCGTTCGCGCGTTACCGGTTTTTATAGCAACTATGATGGCAACATCAGCAACCTGACCACGGGCAACAAGGTCAACGGTTTCAAACATTACGGCGTTCGCGGCGTGATTGAGGCTGATCTGGGCGAAACAGTGCAGCTGACATTCCGTGGCGACTGGCGCAAAGCAAAGGATGATTGCTGTGCAGAAATCATCGGCACCACACCAAGCAATGCAGCGGCCCTCGCATTAAACGGCACGTTGATTAGCCGAGACGAAACGCGGCGTATTGCACAAAATCTGGTTACCTTCACCGATGAAAAAAGCTGGGGCCTTTCGATGCAGGCCGATATCGAGCTTGGATCACATACGCTGACCTCGATCACATCGTATCGCGGTTGGGACAATCTGGAAATCCGTGATGGTGACTGGCTTGACCGGCCCTATATCGGGCTGAACCAATTGCATGATCGCGGTCCGCAAACGTCGAAGACACTAACTCAGGAAATTCGCATTTCGTCCCCGACCGGACAGTTTCTGGAATATGTGATCGGCGGATATTATTCCAAGGCGGATTCGGATCGCGTCTTCTCACGCGCTGTAGTTACCTGCTCGGCCTCTACGCTGCCTGCTATCGTTGCCGGCCTTACCCCGTGTTCGACGACACCCGGCGTATCGACGATTACAACGCCAACCGGCACTGCGACTTTTGGATCCGTGTTCAAAAACATGGCGGCATTCGGCCAAGCCACGTTGAACTTCTCCGACAGCTTCCGCTTTATCGGTGGGCTTCGCTACACCAATGACAAATTGTCGGTAAACTTGCGCCGCACAGCAACCGGCCTGACCATTGACGGCGCTGGCCGCCCTAACTCGGCGCCCGGCATCCAGCCTGCGTTCGATCAGGGCGCGTATAACGAATACCTCCGTTTGCTAGCGCTTAACCCGACACTCGCAACGCCGCTGACAATCGATCAGCTGCAACGCGCATCGTCGCTGCTTGCGAATGGCGTGCCATTCCGCACAAAATCGTCCGCCAGCAATGTTTCGGGTAAAGCCGCGCTGCAATATGACCTGAGCGAAGATGTGATGGCCTATGTCAGCTATACCCGCGGGTATAAGGGCCCTGCCTATAATATCTTTTTCAACCTGATGGGATCGGGCGCAAACCGGATCGCGCCGGAAACCGTCAACTCCTATGAAGGCGGTTTAAAAACCAGCTTCCTAGATGGCGGCGCGACAGTCAATCTGGCGGTGTTCTACGCCAAGTATAAAAACTACCAAGCGAACAACCCCGATATTGTTGCCGGACAAGTCGTCTCGCGCCTGACCAATGCTGGCGATGTTTCGACCAAGGGCGTAGAACTCGATATCCTGTTAAAGCCATCGGATAGCTTCACGGTAAACGGCGGCTTTGCCTATACCGATGCACAGGTCGATAACTTCCGCTTGCCAGTCGGTGCGCCTGCATCGGCGTTGATCGCAAAGGGAACACCGCTTGCCAACGCGCCTAAGTATAAAATGAGCGTTGGTGCGCAATATGACTGGGAAACTGGCGGCTTTGCTGATGTAACATTCGCGGCCAGTGTCGCGATGCAATCGGACCAGACCTATGAATTGACCGCTAACCTTGCCAACCGGCTGGGATCGACTGTCGATGGCTATGCAACCTTTGATGCCAGCATTGCGCTGACCGATCCTAATGAAGCATGGCGCGTCGCATTCTTGGTCAAGAACCTGTTCGACCAAAGCTTTGCATCATCGATCGTATCGGGCGGCCCAGGCGGATCGTTCCGCTACATCATCCCGCGCGAGGCCGACCGTTATGTCGGCATTACTGCCAAGATTAACTTTGGCGGTAACTAAAGCATAAGCCCAAAAGGGTCGCATCGCCAATAGCGCGAAGGGGGGCTGGAATCCAAAACGGGTTCCGGCCCTTTTTCGTTTTGCGATGTGGGGGATTGTTTGGGGGGAGTAAGTCAGGACGGGCGGTGCGAGACCAGAAAAGCGACCAACCCGTCCGTGACTACATGGGGTGTTGAACATCTATCATGATGCAGACCCCGTGCCAGTTTGGTTGCGGGTTTGTTTTTCAAACGCTTAGATGGTTACCGCAGTGTTAAGACATTGCAGGCTGTAAATTCTCCCGACAATTATCCGCTGTTGACCTTTGAGTAAGGGTGATTCATTTTAGCGGACATGACTGACACACCCAATGACACCCCGCCCGACAATGAAACCCCCGATAATGAGACGATGCGCGAAGTAAAGCGGGCCAAAGCGCGCAAAGAAGCCGCCGAGGATAAAGCCGGCCTAGGATGGAAAACCGCTGCAGGCATCGGCATAGGGTCCGCCGCCCTAGCCGCCGCGCTGATCTACGCCAGCAAATCGCGTAAGAAGGACGATTGAGGCGCTGGACTTAGCGCTCTGCACCCAGCGGATCGCAGCTCGCTGTGACGTCACGTTTGCCAAAATCGTAAAGCAGGCTGGAACAGCTTGAAAGAAATTTGCGACCCGCGACAATCCTCAAATCGACGTCTTTGTCGCGCTTTCCGATGACGATGATTTCTTGACTATCGGGCGCTGCAGTCGTTGCGTCGGCAATAGTGGTCGCGTCGCCATAATCGCTGACCCGGACATCAATTTTATTTAACGAAAACTCACCCACAGCGAGCGGCGTTGACAGCAGCATCGAGCGGGTGGGGCGCTCGATTCCGTAATAAATCAAGGTGGACTTGGCTGCACCTGTCAGTTTGCCGCCAAAATTTTCTGCGAGCCAATTGCCGGTCGGTGCGCTGACCAAAGTTTCATCGCGTTCAAGGCTGAACTGAAATTGGATTTTCTCATCTGCTGCCTTCACCGTCGTGCCCATCCCGAAGCGGCCCAAAAAGCCAAAGTTATCAAGTGGCAGGCGATAAGCAATTTCACCTAGCGCAGCTTGAGAGAGCATAAACTTCACCCGTTTATATGGCAACGATGCCGGGCTGATCGTGCCATCGGCGGTGGTCGAAGATGCTCGGTTTGCCCAGAAAATGCGCTGCTTTTTCTCGCCCTCGCCATAATCAATCTTTAGCACTGCTGATACGCCCGACACTTTTTCAGGCCCAATCAAGGCCGAAAATCCGAACATGCCTGGTTTAAGCTGCAAAAGCGCCGCCGCATCGGGATTCAGCATTGGCGCCTCCGCAGCTTCAGGACGCACTTCCAGTCGGAACGGCTTTCCTTCGATCACCACCGAAACGATATTATCGCCAGATAGCACCAATTCGTCAGGCAGCTGTGTTTTGGACGAAGCCATAACAGGCGATGGCAAGATAAAAACAGCGAGCATAAAGCCTGAAACGCGACGCATTTGGTTCTCCCGTTTGCAAAGGGTGTTTGTAGCTTTTTTTCGGCTTAACAGCGGCTTAACGGCACAGGCATTCTGCTACTAGACTTTTTCGTTCTAACGCTTACCACCCCGCACATGATAATCTCCCACCGTATCGCAGCCCTCTGCGCCGCCGCCGCCGCCCTTGCGCTTCCTTTCACTCCTGCTCTTGCCGCTAAGCCAAAGGCTGCGGCTAAACCTGTTTTGACCTGTGCCATAAAAACGCCGGACGGACTTACCTACACCGTCATAAAAGCAGGCAAGGGCACGATGCCGACCGACAATGACCGCGTGACGGTGAATTATCGCGGAGTTTTCAAAAGCGACGGCAGCGAATTTGATGCGGGGAAAGCGGCGAAGTTCAAAGTCACTCGCGTGGTTCCGGGATTTTCCCAAGGGCTGAAACTGATGCAGCCCGGCGGCAAATATCGGCTGTGTATTCCGGCAGCGCTTGGATACGGCGCCGAGGGCTACGGCTCAGTTCCCGGGAATGCCGATCTGGTTTTTGAAGTGGAGATGCTATCGTTCGCGCCGATTCCACCAAAGCCCAGCATCTCTGCCGATGCGCGCGCTTGCGATCTGACCACACCCTCGGGGCTTTCTTATGCGATTGCGCGGCAGGGTGCGGGACGCACGCCCACTAACGCGGATATGGCATTGGTCGATATCGTTACGTTTGACCCGAGAAACGGCGAAATTTTGGCACGTGAAGAATGGCAAACAATCCCCGTGCCGCGCGCTGCACCACAATTTGCCGAGGGGCTGGCATTGATGCAGCCCGGCGCGTCCTATCGGTTTTGCTTTCCCGCATCCGAAGGGCCGCAGGGGGAGCAGGTCCCGGCGTTGAGCTTGGTCGTGGATTTGTTGGACGTGCGGGTACTGCCGGTAGTTGAGGAAGAGTGAGGGGGCGGTAGATTGTCAGCAGGGGACTGTCCCAAGCGTAGCGCTGTGGACTGTCCCCGGTAGGTCGGGCGCTTGATTGTAGGGGCTTGCTTCGCTGCGCTCCACGGCGCTCCACTTCGTTACGCTTGGGCCTCCCCAAAAGCCCAAGCCGTTTAACGCCCAACCTTACCCCAGCAGCACAACCGGACTATCCGCCCGCCAGTGCATCGAAACCTTATCATCCCAGGTGAAATCTTCTTGATCGTGGCGTGACAGGTTCGGCCGCGAAACGCGGATCATTGCGCCGCTGTCTAGCTTGATCTCAAACAGGGTAATATCGCCCAGATAGCTCATGCCCTTAATCACCCCGCGGGCGAAATTATGGCCCTCGGGTGCGTCCTTGGCGGCGGCCTCGACCGCTTTGCCTTTGCCCTGCACATGTAGATACATTTTTTCAGGACGCAGCGCGACCCAGACATCGGCGCCATGCGGGCCAGTAACGCCGTGGTTCAGATAGACTTTGCCAAGGCCCGGGCAATCGACCGCCGCCTTGTCGGGATCATCAACGATTAACTTGCCTTCAAAGATATTCACAGAACCCACAAAGTCCGCAACGAACCGGTTAGCGGGATATTCATATAGATCAGACGGCGCGGCCAATTGCGCAATCTCGCCTTTGTTAACCACTGCGATGCGGCACGCCATCGACAAAGCCTCATCCTGATCGTGCGTCACTGTCACAAATGTAATGCCGACTTTTTCCTGAAGTTCCGACAATTCAAACTGCATCTGTGCGCGCAATTTGGCGTCGAGCGCCGACAAAGGCTCGTCCAGCAACAGCACTTTGGGCCGCATCACCAGACTGCGCGCCAGCGCAACACGTTGCCGTTGACCACCCGACATCTGATCGGGCATCCGGTCCTCAAAACCGCCAAGCTTGACCAGATCAAGAGCCTCTTTCACCCGGTCCTCGCGTTCACCGCGCCCGACTCCAGCGATTTTAAGACCATAAGCGACATTGTCGGCGACCGACATATGCGGGAACACCGCATAGCTTTGGAACACCATATTGACCGGGCGTTTGTTTGGCGGGACGCGGCTCATATCCTGTCCGTCGATCAGGATTTGTCCTTCGGTCGGAACCTCAAACCCCGCAATCATGCGCAGCAATGTGGTTTTGCCGCAACCCGATGGGCCAAGTAGTACAAAGAATTCCCCTGCCATGATATCGAGCGACACATTGTCCACCGCCGCGACTTTGCCAAAGCGTTTGGTGACGTTGCGGATTTGGATGATGGGGGATTGGCTGTCGGTCATGTATGGGTTCCGGCTAGACCTTTGGCGCCTTGCACTTTCAGTGCAATCGCGGTGAGCACAACGGTGAGAATAATAAGCATCGTCGAGGCGGCGTTCACCTCTGGCGTAACCGAAAAGCGCACCATGGAATAGACTTTCACCGGGAACGTCAGCGTGTCGGGACCGCTGGTGAAGAAGGTGATAACAAAATCGTCGAGGCTTAAGGTGAACGCCAGCAGCGAGCCAGCAACCAGCGCAGGGCGGATGTGCGGCAAAATGACATCGCGAAAGGTTTGCCATTCGGAAGCACCCAAATCCTTTGCAGCTTCTTCCTGTTCCTTATTGAAACTTGCTAAACGCGACCGCACCACCATCGCCACAAATGGAAAACAGAATGTCACATGCGCAATGGTAATAGCGGAAAGATTAAGCGGCCAAGGCAGGTCAGACGGCCAGCCAATCCGTGCAAAGAAAATCAGGAAGGCGACACCCAAACAGATTTCGGGCACGATAATTGGCAACGACATTGTCCCCTCGACCAAGCCTTTTAACGGAAACCGAAACCGCCACAGCATGACGGCGGCCATTGCGCCCAACACAAGGCTGATCACCGTTGCGAGCGCGGCAATCGTCAGCGAATTACCCAGCGCCTCAATCAGCTCTTCATTGGCAAACAGCTTGCTATAGTATTTTGTCGTAAAACCCTTCCAAACGACATTGGCTTTGCTGTCGTTAAAGCTAAAAATCATCAGCACGATCAATGGAGCATAGAGGAAGAGCAGCACAGCACCGACCCAGCTGCGCATCCATAAGGTGCGGGCATATTCCAGCGGTGCGCGGGGGGTGCGGCTAAGTATCGCCATCATCGCACCTCCTTTTTGCGTCCGCTACGCAAGCTTTGAATCGCAACGAAGATGAACATCGCATAGATCAACGTGAACGAAAGTGCGGCACCAAAGGGCCAGTCATTGGCGCGCTTGAACTGGCTTTCGATGACATTGGCAATCATCTGACTGTCAGTGCCGCCCATCAGATCGGGCGTCAGATAAGCGCCGAGCGCAGGCACCAAAGTAATCATCACACCTGCGGCTATCCCCGGCGCGGCAAGCGGCACGACAATCTTCATCAATGTGCGGAAATGGCCCGCACCCAAATCAAGGCTTGCCTCGATCAAAGAACGATCCAGACGGTCAAGCGCCGAATACAGCGGCAGCACCATGAAGGGCAGATGGACATAGACAAGCCCCACCACGACCGCGAAATTATTATAGAGCAGCTGGATCGGTTCCCAAGTTTCAAGAGGCTGCATCCCAAACAGCGTTTTCAGCCAGCTTGCCCCGCCCCATAATGCGCCGAGCCCTTTATTGGCGTAGCCCGCTTCGCCCATCAGCGTCATCAATCCATAGGTTCGGATCAACAGGTTGGTCCAGAACGGCAGCATGATGCCAAGCAATAGCCAAGGCCGCCATTTCTCACTGGCAAAGGTAATCGCCATCGCAACTGGAAACCCGACAATCAGGCAGATCAAAGTCACGAGCCCTGCGACCGCCAAGCTTTTCAAGAAAATGGTGACATACAACCACTCGGTCGCGCGTTTGTAGTTATCGAGCGTGCCCGAAATCACAATCTCGGTTGGCCCTGCGTTGTTCCCAAAGCTATAAAGCCATACCACCGCCATTGGCATGATAAAAAAGACCGACAGCCACAGAATTGGCACCAATGATATCGCGGCAAAGGGCCGCTTGCTTGCTTTCCAATCCTGTAGAACGTCCGCCACCGGGGCGCCGCCTAACCCGCCTTCACTTTGGTCCACGCCTTTTCATACAGCGGCTGCAATTCTGCATTATACTTTGCATATTCGCATTTCGCCAACAGGTCTGCGGGCGGGAAAACGACTTTGTTATTCTTATAGGCATCGGGCATCAACGCCTTTGCAGCGGCATTGGGCGTGGGATAAAGGATCGTTTCCGTAATCTTTTTCCCTGCCTGCGCATCAAGCAGATAATTGATAAAAGCATGGGCGTTTTTAGGCCGCTTTGCACCCTTTGGAATGCACAGATTGTCGGAATTAAACTGGCTACCTTCCTTTGGCACGATGAAATCCAGATCGTCATCCTCGGCCATTTTTTGTGCGATATCGCCATTATATTCGAGCACAAGATCAACCTCGCCGCGCATCAGCATATCTTGCCCATTGTCGATATGGAACGCCTTCACATTGGGTTTTTGCTTCAGCATCATTGCCTCAATCGCGGTGATATCAGCAGGCGTTAGGCCGTTAACCGACTTGCCAAGATATTTTGCATAGAGCCGGAACATATCGCCCGATTCGCTTAACCAAGCGATCCGGCCTTTATACTGGTCGCTGTCGAACAGCACTTTCCAGCTATCCGGCGCCGGATTCACCTTTGACTTGCGATAGCCAATGCCGAGCACAAGCCATGTATAGGGCATCGAATATTGGCGTTTCGCATCATAAGGCACATCCTGAAATTCAGGGGCGATATTTTTGAAATTGGGGATTTGCGCCTGATCAATCGGCATCAGCATATCAGCCGCCGCCATCCGCTCGACAAAATCATTCGACGGCACAATCACATCATAGCCGGGATTGCCCGCTTTGAACTTAGCGAACAGTTCATCATTATTGGCAAACTTGTCCATCTTCACATCGACAGACGATAGGGCTTTATAATCCTCCAACGTGGTCTCGCCGATATAGGTATCCCAGTTATAAAAATTGAGCTTTGCCTCTTCGCCATTGGCCAGCTTTTTTGCTTCTTTTTCGCCGCACCCCGCAAGCGCGCCGGTGAACGTCAAGCCGACCGCTGCAGCGCCCATGCCTTTTAACAAAGACCGGCGGTTTGCTGCGTTATCCAACAGTGTCTTGATATCCATGGCTTTGCTCCGTTTTTATGGCGAGTCCCTGAAACGGATGCTGACGCAAAACTATCTAAATTCAAAGCGATTTTTTGCCGTCACGCATTCCGCAAATACCAGTCGTAATCCAGCCGCGTTACTTCGCCAAAATAGCGGTCTTGTTCGGTGCGTTTGACGATGCTGAACATGTCAACAAACCGTGTTCCCAGGTAATCGCGCGCAAAGGCCGAGGCGTGGAAACGGTCAACCGCGCTAAACCAGTTGCTTGGTGGCTTATCGTCACCCGACGCATCGCGGTCATAGCCGTTACCGACGACTGCCGCGCCTGGATCGGTCTTGGTCGTCATGCCGTGGTGCATCGCTGCCAGCACAGCGGCC